>DATMZU010000126.1:0-3576 GCA_035607435.1 Thermoanaerobaculia bacterium
GCTTTCGCGGGCCGCGCCGCGACGGCAAGGTGGGACCGCTCGACCTGTTCCGAGGCACCACCGCGGGCGACGCCGTCGGCCCTTACCTCTCCCAGTTCCTGCTCAAGCCGATCCCGTTCACCCCGATCGTCATCGACCAGAAGATCCGCACGGCCGTGCCGGGGCTCGACTATCTGACGGCCGAAGACTCCTGGCTCGCGATCCAAAACGGCCAGCTCGCGGGGGTCAACCAGTTCGCGAAGGAGCCGCTCTACCTGAGGAACGGCCGCGATCTCGGCGAGTACGTGCACCGCGACTTCTCCTACCAGCCCTACCTGTCGGCCTGCCTCCAGGCGCTCAAATGGGGCACCCCGGTCGATGGCGGCAATCCCTACAAACACTCGCGCACCCAGTCGGCGTTCGCCACCTTCGGCCAGCCCTATCTGCTCGGCCTGCTCGCGACCGTCACCCAATCGGCGCTCGGCGCCTGCTGGTACCAGAAATGGCGGGTCCATTTCCGGCTGCGCCCCGAGGAATACGGCGGCAGGATCGCCAGCCAGCTCGCCCGCCGGCTCGACCTGCCGATCCCCACCTCGCTCCTCGCCTCCCGGGCGCTCGCCGAGACCCGCGCGAAAGGTTCGGCCCTCCTGCCCCAGGCCTACCCGGAAGCCAGCCCGATCCACCCCTCCTACCCCTCGGGGCACGCCGCAATCGCGGGAGCCTGCGTCACGGCCCTCAAAGCCTGCCTCGACGAATCGCACGTCGTTCCCGAACCGGTAGAGCCCGCCCCCGACGGCCGCACCCTCACCCGCTTCAACGGCCCACCCCTCACCATCGGAGGCGAGCTCGACAAGCTCGCGGCCAACATCTCGATCGGCCGAAATTTCGCCGGAATCCACTACCGCAGCGACGCCGCCGAGGGGCTGCTCCAAGGAGAAGAAATCGCCATCCGCATCTTGGCCGAAATGAAACTCACCGGGGGGGAGATCTTCGCGGGGTGGAGCCTGCGGAAGTTTGATGGGCGGCGGTTGGAGATTTGAAGTTAGGAGGAAGGCGTCCAACAATCGGCGAAGGACCTCCAGCGATCCGCGCAAGGCGTCCGGCGAGGAACGGAAGCCGTTCGCGAGGCCGCCGGCCGTCTCCAAAGAGGGCATCAGCATCGAAGACTGGCGCGAATAGCTCGGCGCCCTCTGACTTACCCAGCCCTTCCGCCCCCGCCCCCCGGATTGCCGCCTCCCGCCTCCGCACAGTACGATGCCGCGTCTCGGCTTCCGGGTCCGTTCCGCAGCTTTGCGCCCTTCGGGGCGCGGGGCGGTTGCGGTGCTTGGCGGGAAACATGCAAGCGAAGAATCTATTAGAGCCAGGCCAAGGGCGATCCGGGGTCGAATTTCGAGGTATTTCTTCTTATGTCTGATGTCAGTGTGACAGCGAGTTTGCGAGAGCGGATCAAGCGCCTGATCGTCGAGAGCCTGCATCTCGACGGGACGGAGCCGGCTTCGATTGAGGACGACGCCGCGTTGTTCGGCGAGGGGTTGGGGCTTGATTCCGTCGATGCCTTGGAGCTGGTGGTTGCGCTCGAAAAGGAGTTCGGGATCAAGATCAAGAGCAATGAGATGGGCCGCGAATCGTTCGCTTCGGTGGCGAGTCTTGCGAGCTTCGTCGAGGGCCGGCTCTAGGCTCTTTCTCTAGAGCCCTTCAAGAGGCTGATGAGGGAGAGAGCGGAGGGTCCGGGGCGCGTTGCCGTGTCCGGTGTTGGGGCGGTGAGCGGGCTGGGTTGGGGTAGCGATGCCCTCTGGTCCGGCTTGGCGGCCGGCCGCGCCGCGATCGGCAATTTCGTCCGTTTTGATCATACCCGCCATCGTACGCACGTCGCGGCCGAGGTTCCCAAGGCTCCGCTCGCTCTCGCGAAGGCCCTCTCCGGGCGCCGGCTGTCGCTCGCCGACCGGTTTGCTCTCGCGGCGGCGGGGGAGGCGCTCGCCCAGGCGGAGCTGCCGAGCCTTGCCGGGCTGGTCGTCGGGCTTTATTTCGGCAGCTCGACCGGCGGCATGTGGGAGGGCGAGTCGTTCTTCGCCGATCTCTTGGCCGGCGAGCCCCATCTGCGCGCCTCGCTCCTCGCTTCGCAGCAGCCGAACGGTCCGGGCGACGCGGTGGCGCGGAGGTTCGGGATCGAAGGTCCGGTCGAGACGGTCTCGTCCGCCTGCGCTTCGGGCGCCTTGGCGCTCGGCGCGGCGCTCGACGCGATCCGCTCGGGCGAGGTGGAGATCGCGGTGGCGGGCGGCGCCGATTCGCTCTGCCAGATCACCTATGCCGGATTCAATTCGCTCCGCTCGGTGGACGAGCAGCCCTGCCGGCCGTTTCGCGCCGGGCGCGAGGGGCTGTCGATCGGCGAGGGAGGGGCGGTGCTGATCCTCGAATCGGAACAGCGGGCGCTGGCTCGGAGGGTAAAACCGCTCGCGTATCTTTCCGGGGCCGGGGCCTCGTGCGATGCCCATCACATGACGGCTCCCGAGCCGCAAGGTTCGGGCGCCGCTGCGGCGATCCACGCCGCACTGCTCGATGCGGGGCTGGAGCCTAAGTCGATCGCGTTCGTCAACGCCCACGGCACGGGCACCCCGTTGAACGACGCCGCGGAATGGCGGGCGTTCGAGCGCGCGCTGGGGGAGCGGGCGAAGGAGATCCCGGTGACCTCGACCAAGGGTCTGGTGGGTCACCTGCTCGGCTCGTCCGGCGCGATCGAAGCGGTCGCCACCGTGCTCTGCCTTGCGCACGGCGAAGTTCACCCCAGCTCGGCGGGCGGCGAGGTCGATCCGGAGCTCGGCCTGGACCTCGTGCTCGAGGTGCCGCGCCGGCTGGCCGATTTCGATCCGGCCGATGCAAAGACTCCCATGGCCGCCCTGTCGACCAGTCTGGCGTTCGGCGGTGCCAACGCCGCGCTGGTCTTCGAGCGGGCGGCCCGATGAGCGGAGCGCCGGTCGTTCCCGTGGTCATTACGGGATGCGGCGCCGTCTCGGCCTACGGCCTGGGCATGGCGGGGCTTGAAGCGGCGCTCTTGGCCGGCCGGCCGCCGCTCACGGAGATCGACCGTTCGTCCGGGTACCATCGGGCGGATCCGAGCGCCCGTCTCGCCCTGCGGGTGGGCGCCCTCTCTTTGATTCCCTGGTTGCAACCGGGCGAGGCGCGCCGGATGAGCCCGCCTTCGAAGCTCGCGGTGACCGCCGCGCGCCAAGCGCTCGCGATGGCGGGGCTGGCGAGCCCGGAAGGCCGGGTCGCGGCCGATCCGGCCGATCTCGACGGCCTCGCCGAGCCGGGGCAGGCGACCGCGGTGGTGCTCGCCAACTCGTTCGGACCGTCGTCGTTCACCGAGCATCTGATGCGCCAGATCCTGCTTGAAAATCCGGAGGCGGCTTCGCCGTTTTACTTCACCGAGTGCGTGGCCAACGCGCCCGCGGCGCAGATCGCGATCGCGGCCCGCGCCCGTGGCGCGAACGTCACGGTCGTCCAGCGCGAGGCCGGCCCCCTGCTCGCGGTGGCCAAGGGGGCCGCCGAGGTGGCCTCCGGCCGCGCCCGGCGCGCGCTGGTCGGCGCGGCGGAGGAGAT
>DATMZU010000140.1:0-4167 GCA_035607435.1 Thermoanaerobaculia bacterium
GCGCCCCCCTACCGCGTGCGGCGGACCCTGCTCGAGGCGGCGCACGCAACCCGCGGCGTGCTCGAGAACCCGGCGCCCGAAATCTACCTGCTCGATTTCGCCGACTCGGCGATCCTCTACGAGGTCCGCACCTTCATCGACGACGTGGCTCAGGGGCCGCGCATCCAGAGCGAGCTGCGCTTTCGGATCTGGGAAGACCTGCGGCGGGAAGGGATCGAGATCCCCTACCCGATGCGCACGATCCACCTGGCTCCCCGGGCGCGCCGGGCCGACGCCGGGCAAGAGCCTCCCGGGCCGCCGCCCGCCCGCCTGTTCGTCGCCGACGGCGCCGACCGCGGCAAGTCGCTCGCGTTGGGCGCGACTCCCGCGACCGTCGGCCGGTCGCGCTCCTGTTCGCTGTCGCTCGCCGAGGTGAACGCCAGCAAGGAACACCTGCGCATCGAGTGGACCGACAACGGCTACCTGCTCACCGACCTCGGCAGCAGCTACGGCACCCAGGTCAACGGCCGGGCCGCTTCGACCGCCGAGCTTCGCCCCTTCGACCGCATCGCGATCGGCGAGACCGTCATGGTCTTCGAGATCGATCGCGCCTGACTGATTCGAGAGCCGAACATGACCGAAGTTCCCCGCACCCTCGGCCCGTACCGGGTCCTCGAAGCGATCGGCCCGGCCGGCCCGGCGAGCGCGCCGCGCTGGTTCTCCGGCGTCGGCGCCGGCGGCTCCGGCATGGTGATGCTCAAAGTCCTGCCGCCCCGGGCGGCGGCGGCCACCGACCCCGAGCGCTTCGAGCGCGAAGCGGCGGCCATCGCGGCGCTCTCCCACCCGAACGTCCTCACGCTCTACCGCGCGGGACGCGAGGACGACACGTTCTACCTCGCCTTCGACTTCGTGAACGGCGGGACGCTCGAAGCGCTGCTCAAAAGCAGGCGGCTGTCGCTCCAAGAGGCGATCAACGTCTTCAAAGGGATCTGCCGCGGTCTACAGCATGCCCATTCGCGCGGGGTGCTGCATCGCGACCTGACGCCGAGAAACGTCTTCGTCTCGGACGACCTGCAAACCGTCAAGATCGCCGACTTCGGCCTCGGCCGCACCGAGGCGGGCACGCTCACCGGCACGATCGCGACCAGCGAGATCACCTTCTCCGCGCTCTACTACCAGGCCCCGGAAGCGGTGGAAGAAAAAGCGAAGGCGGACGTACGCTCCGATATCTATTCGGCCGGCGCGATCTTCCACGAGATGCTCACCGGCCGCGCGCCGAGCAACCGCTTCGGCCTGCCGAGCGGCGTCAACAGTGAAGTTCCCTCAACGCTCGACATGCTGGTCCTCCGCTCCGTCGCCCGCAATCCCGACGAACGCCCGCCGACCGTCACCGCCCTCCTCACCGAGCTCGGCGGTCTGGAAGAGGACCTCCGCCTTCGCCTGCTCTCCGAGATCCGCGACTTCCAAACCATGCACCTGCCCACCCAAGCCGGCGGCAAGAAGCTGATCTGGATCGTCATCGCGGTCCTGGTCGTCGCCCTCGCCATCGCGGCGGCGCTGGTGCTCAAGTAGCGGAGTAAGATCCCCGGATGGACGAGATCGAAGACGAATGGCCGGTCGAAGAAAATCTGCGGCCTGAAGAGCGGGTCCCCGACGACCTTCCCTACGAGTCGAACGATCCCGACGACCTCGATCTGATCCGTTGGATGCTGTCCCACACGCCGGGAGAACGACTGGCGATCGCCCAAGGTTGGGCGCAAGGCGTGCTGGCCCTTTGCAATGGCAAACGATCCAGGTAAGTTCTTCGAAATCCTTGCCGCGCTCCCTCTCCCCAAACTTCAAAACGTCCGCCCCAAGAAGAAATAATAGTTGTGCCGCCCGCGCTCGCCGAGGCCGTAGCCGAGATAGATCGGGCCGATGTAGGTGCGGGCTCCCGCGAACAGGCTGCCGGAGAGGCGCAAGGGGCCGGTGCCGAGGTCGCTGCGATCGGACCAGATCTTGCCGGTTTCGATCGAGAGGCCGACGTATAGCTTCTGCCCGAGCGTTTCCGCCTGGCGATAGGCCTGAAGGCGCGCCGAAACCAGGTGGTCGCCGGTGAACTCTCCGGGCCGATAGCCGGAGAGCGAGAACAGCCCGCCGAGCGCGAAGGGCGGAAACACCCGTCCCTCCTCGAACGAATAGCCGGCCTCGACGCCGCCGACGATCGTGTTGCCGCCGAACGACAGCGCGTCCTCCGCATCGAACGAGACGATGCTCGCGCCCGAATCCGCGCCGAGCTCCGGGAACGACCGCTCCAGGAGGACCGACCCCGCATAGCCGTGCCGCGGAAAGCTCGCGTCGTCGAGCCGATCGATCGCGAACCGCGCGAAGCCCCGGCCGTCCTGCGCCTTGATCCGCGCGAGATCCGCCCCCACCCGCGGTTCGGCGCGCAGCCGCTCGAATTCGACCCCGAAACGCAGCTCGCCCCAGTCCGAGATCTCGCGCCCGACGTCGAGACCGCCAATCGCGCTCGCCACCCGGAACGAGCCGAGCACCCGCTCCCCCTCGGCGATTTCGAGATTCTTCCGGCGATAGGCAACCCGCGGCGCCACGAACCAGCGGCCCGGTCCGAACGGCTGATACAGCTCGGTCTCGATCAACTGGTTCTCGCCCAGCCGGGCGTCGGTGCGCCACTCGGCGCCCAGTCTGTCGATCGCGGTCGCGGTATAGCGGAAGCCCAAATCGAACCCGGTCGAGCCGCGAAAATCATCGTGCAGGTTGAGCCCCAGCCGGAGGAAATTGGGTCCCCAGCTCTTCGCCTTGGCCTCGACCGCGAGTAGGGTCTTGCCGTCTTTTTCTTCCAGCTGGAAACCGATCTGATCGAACAGGCCCATGCCGTAGAGCCGATCGAGGTCGGAGCGGAGCGTCTCGATCGTCAGCCGCTCCCCCGGCCGCGTCGCCATCCGGCGGCGGATGACCTCGGGAGAGATCCTCCCGTCCGAGTGGATCTGGAGCTGAGCGATCCGCGGACCGCCGTTGCGAATCGATTCCGGATCCGACCCGTGCGGTTCGTCGTGCCGCGCCGCCCACCGCGCGTAGTCCGCGGCCGGCAGTGCGAGCGCCGCGAGCCGGGGGGCGAAAGCCTCGGCCGCCTGCCGTCCGCCGGTGATCGCGAGATCGATGCGGTCGAACTGAGCCGGACCGACGTCCATCTGCGGCACCAGCAGCAGGTCATCCGGTCCGAGCGATTTCTTCCGCTCTTCGGTGGTCCGGCGCACCAGGATCGTGAACACCTGGTTGGTGATCGAAACCGGAGAGTCCAGGCTCGACGCGGGACTGAGGGGCTCGCTGATATCGACCACGATCAGCCGATCGACCCCCATCTGCCGCGCGACGTCGATCGGCAGGTTGTCCGCCACGCTGCCGTCGATCAGCTGGCGCCCCTCGCGCTCGACCGGCGAGAATACCCCCGGCACGGCCATGCTGGCGCGCAACGCGAGGACCAGATCGCCGGAGCCCATGACGACCTCCTCCCCGGTACCCAAGTCCGCCGCCACGGCGCGGAACGGAATCGGCAACGCGTCGAAATCGCGGACCGTCGCCGTCTCCAGGGTGAGCGTGCGCAGGATCAGATTGAACTTCTGCCCTTGGACCAGCCCGCGCGGCACGCGCAGCTTTTTGTCCCGCACCCCCACCTGGAAGTTGAACAGCAGCCCCTGATCGTCCTGCTTGCGGCGAAACGACAGCTTGTCGCGCGCCGTCGAATCGTCGAACGCCGTGCCCCAATCGAGATCGACGACCGCCTTCCGGATCTCCGCGGGCGTGAGCCCCGAAGCGTACAGCCCCCCCACCACCGCCCCCATGCTGGTGCCCGCGATCGCATCGATCGGCACCCGCATCTCTTCGAGAGCCTGAAGCACCCCGATGTGCGCGATCCCCCGCGCCCCGCCGCCCGAAAGCACCAGGCCGATCCGCGGGCGCGGCGCAACGTGCTCCTGGCCGAACGAGGAGAGGCCCGCCCCGGCCATCAGGCAGATCGCCCAAACTCCGACCCTTCGCCCTGTGCTCACCGGCAAGCGCTCCGATCCCTCGAATCTCGAAAAGAGAAGGTTCTTCTTGGCGCCTATCTTAGCGGTTCCGAGAGGCGGCCCGGTGGTGTTGGGCCAGGTGGCGGCCTTGGGGGGACGATTTCACCCTCGAAGCATCATC
>DATMZU010000163.1:0-6473 GCA_035607435.1 Thermoanaerobaculia bacterium
AAGATCCGCCGCCGCGGCGTCGAACTCGATCTCGTCCAGGTGCGCGGCGACCGCAAGCAGCTGATTCCGGGCCGCGCCGTCCGGTGAGCGGGGACGCACTTCGAGGAAGTGCAGCGCCCGATGCAGGCGAGCGGCGGGGTCACTGATCTGGTGGACCGCGGCGATCGCGGCGGCGGTGGCTTGCGTACTCGGGTACGCTTCGAGAGCGATTGTGCGCAACGCCGCTCGGGCCTCGGCGGTGTGAGCGTCGGTTGAGTAGCTCGTCAACAAATTTTCCGGGAGGTGCAGCAGCAGCGATCTTCCGCCGTCCACAAGACTAGCTGACCAAGTGATTGGTTCACCCTTCTCCGCGAGCCAGAGATCGACCGCTGAGGAAGAGTGGCGCTCTGAGAATTCAGAAAGGAAGCGAACGGTCGCTCGACAACGAGATTCTGCGTTCGAATCGAAGAGCGCCTGGAAACGACCGAGGAGATCTACGGCAGTCTGGGGTTCTGATAGAGCGCCGAGGCGTTTCGGCGCAAACTCGACGAGCTCCGAATGGCCCATGGTAGCGAGTATGTCCCAGAGCTCAGGGCGCTCCGGTTGGCCAAGATCGAGCCAAGCCTCAGCAAGAGCGCGGTAAATCGCCTGGGAATCGAAAACTGTAGGAGCGAAAGCTGAAATCCAGGCTGGCCAATGTAACCCCGGAATCGGCCCGAGGGACCGCGCTACGGCTGACAACGTCCTGATGGACTCGCTCCGATCGGTGTCAGCTGGGTGAGCCGCGGCGTCGTCGAGCGTCTTGATAATCTGACCAAGTATTCGACGGAAATGAGAGCCTTGATCAGCTGGACAGGCTTTTGCGAGAGAGCTTAGTGCTTGAACACGTGCCCAGGGGTCGTGGATCTGCTCGGCGGCATCAAACGCAAGATCCAGGCGCCCGCCGCGTGCAAGAGCAGCGACAATCTCGGCGTCTGCCAGGTCGGCAGTAAAGCCCTCGATATTAATGGCGATAGCAGCAAAGCGTAGAAATTGCTGCCAGTTGGCTGTCCTAATCGTCTCCGGTAGGACGAAGCGAAGGAGATCCTCTAATGTGCGTCCGAAGAAACCGAAATAGTCAGACTGTTCCGCGAGAAAGTCGGTCGTGACGATCGATTCTAGGAAACGGTCGGTCCGCCCATCTTGGGCATAAAGATTAGAAAGGCTCCGGAAAGCTATTGCTTTTCGGTCGACCGCGATGAGTTCCCGATCGATCTCTACTTCAACATCGTCGAGACTGAAGGTGTCGAATTCGGTCATGACGACAACTCCAGGTGGTCAGTGAGTAGATGACGGGAGTCTTCAAGGCGAAACTCTTCGCAACCCGAAAGGCTCTTTTCCCGCAGAAACTCTTTGAAACTATCGTGATAGAGGCGGAAGCGAGTGCTTTTCTTTCCCTTTTCGTCAATCGATGCTATCTTCTGAAGAAATGGTGCCCATTTGCCCAAAGTGTCGCGGAGCTGGAACAGATCTCGCGAGCGCGTGGCGGCGGCGATCGTACTTGCCGAAACCGGCGCGTCGATCAAGGCAAGGACACCGATCAGCGGTAGGTGTGCCGAAGTCCAGTGTGCTTCGTAGCGCTGTCGCATTCGGACCCAGAGATCTTCGTAGTAGCGCAATAGACCGGCAGGCAACTCGTCGAATGGGCGAGGCCCGAGG
The DNA here is from genome assembly GCA_035607435.1 of Thermoanaerobaculia bacterium. GTDB lineage: Bacteria > Acidobacteriota > Thermoanaerobaculia > Multivoradales > UBA5704 > DASYKS01. The sequence goes on from DATMZU010000163.1 coordinate 1,678, forward strand.
TTCCCAGCCTCAAGATCGTCGAGAATCAGACGCAGATAAAGGAAGTTTCCTTCACTCTTGGCGGCAAGCTCCATGATGAAAGCTTCTATTCCGAGCTTCCACTCGGAAAGGTAGGCCTGAATCCCTGGACGCTCGATCCTTGCAAGAATCAAATCTCTAACGTCGCACTGGTTCTCCGCAGAGTGAGGATCAAGGTGGAACTCTTCGAGTGGGCCTTTGAGGTCGAGATTCAGGTCTTCGCGTTGAGTTGTGAGGATCGCAAAAAATCCAGGAGGAAGTAGGGGCGGGAGGTACAGAACGTTCGAACCCCCACGCAGAACCGATGGGTCGGCTTCGTTGAGAGCGTCGATCAGTAGCACACCTCGCTCCCCTGGCGCGAGCTTCTCGGAGCTTGTTTCGAGCATCTCCATCAGAATCCGCCCATCGAGCCCGGTGTTCGGCGGTAGAACGGGGTAGGACAGTCCATAGGTTTGGATCAATTGGGCGCACAGACTGCGGTGACAGGCTTCGGTCGTATTGACTCCTAAGCCGCGTTGGTTGAAATGATGGACATTGCGGAACTGCTTTACTCGTTGTGCCATGAGAGCAGTCTTTCCAATTCCTGGATCCCCACGAATCAGGAAAAAGCCACTGTCATGCTCCTGAACAAAGCTATCGATGCGCTCGGAAAGCCAACGGCGACCAACAAAACCAGCGGTGCGGTCGCGGATCAACGTGGCGAAACTAAGAATCTCGCTCCGGACTGCCTCTGGGGAAGTCTCCGGGCTGAATCCATGCTGGAAAAGTCTTCCGTCTTGTGAACGAGCATAGAGGGCCGGGATCGCCCAAGAAACGGGGGAGCCACCCGCTTCCGCCGCGACCGTTTGGATCGCGAGCCGCCCCTCGGCGACCGCGGCGTCCAGGGAAGCGTTCTTCGCCAACTGTTCGTAGAGTTTCTCGCTGAAGATGCATGCCGCGCTGTCGCGGACGGGAAACTGCATCGCCACCACGGCCGGCACCCCATCGCGAACGAGCGCGGAGGCGAGACCTGCGAACGGGTCGAGGTCCGTTCGGTCGGTCGCCCGCCCGCTCCAACAGGCGTTGAGCACGGCAAGGCGAAGGCTCTCGTGATCGCGGAGGAGATTCGCCAGTCGGTGTGCCGGCAGCGGCATCTTTTCGTGATGTGCGCCCTCCAAGAGCAGGCAACCTTCTCCCGTTTCGGGATCGAAATCGGAATGGCCGAGGAAGTGGAGAACGTGGACCGGAGCGTTCTGGACGAGCGCGTCGCGTAGGCTCTGCGCTGTCGCCCGGTAGAGCGGTTCAAGTAGCTCGACCTGCGGCACACGGTTGATAGTCTCTCGGACTGCTCGGATCTCGCTTTCGAGGTCAAGCGACGGCACGCCGCGCGGCTCGGCAGAGGCGATCAGAATGCGGAGGTTCCCTTCGAGTGGCGGGCGAATCCCTCGCTGAATCTCAAGATGGCGAACCAGCGAGATCTTGCCGCCGAGGAAGAGAAAGCTCCCCCGCTCCAGCGAGTACGCAAGCTCCCAAGGCAGGCTTGCGAAGCGGAGCGCCTCGGGATCTCGAACGTCGAGTTGAAGCCGAATGCGCAATCGGCGCCCGGCGTCGCCTTCGAGCCGCGTTTCGATCCGTTCGAGCGCGCGGAGGATCGGCTCGGGAAAGAGCGCCGCAAAGAGCTTCGCGCCGAAGATTTTGATCTCGGCTGCCGAGAGGGGAGTAGCCCACTCTTCCTCGGCCAGAACGGCGTACAGCCGCGACCATTCTTCCGGCGAGAAAGGAAATCGGGAAGTTCCCCTCGAGTCTCCTTGGAGTGGCCCCGAAGTAGCCAGGCCAATTTCTCCGGAGCCACTCGGTGTGACCGAGAGAACGAAGTCTTCGTACTCCAAGCGGCCCTCCGGGACGCGCAACACGAGAGCGGTGGTGCGATGGTTGCCGAGAGCTTACGCGAGATCGAAGCTCGCGTAAGCTCATGCGCCCAGAATGGCTCAGCGTCTGACCAAGCAGGAGAGACTACCGGGATCCGCCTCCTTCTACGCCTTCGCCTTCGCCGCCGCCTTCTTCCCCTTCCCCTTCCCCTTCCCCTTCTCCGGCCCGAGCGCTGCCAAGCGCCGCTGGGCGAGCGTAAACGCGCTCAAGCGGGCGAATTCGTCGGGCTCTTCGACTCTCGCGTAGTAGGCGCGCGCCTGGTCGGGGAGGCCGTAGCTCTCGGCCATTCGGCCGAGCACGTACCAGTCGAAGGTCGCCGGCTTGTGGTCGCCCGCGTCGATCGATTGCAGCAGGACGCGGTAGGCCTCGGCCGGCCGTTCGAGCTCGGCGTAGACGGACGCCAGGGTATGCAGGATCGCGCGATCGGAGTGCTCGGCCAGCTCGGAGGCGTGGGACGCGTCGGCGAGCGCCTTGTCCGGAATCGGCGCCTCGAACAGCTGATTCCAGGCCAGGCGGTTCCAGTCGAGCGCCTCGGATTTGCCCCGCTCGACCAGCGCGCGGGTGAGCGAGAGCGAGCGCGGAATGTCGTTCTGGATCTCGGCGAGGTCGGCCTCCAGGCGGACGGCGAACGGGTCGTTCGGGGTTTTGGCGAGCCGCGCTTCGAGGCGGGAGGAGATGTTTTCGGGGTGACCGCTCCGGCGGTCGGCGAAGAACAGGGAGCGTAGCGCCCGGTCCGAGCCGGGCTGCTCGTCGGCCAGCCGTTCGAGCAACGGGATCAGGTCGCTCCAGCGTTCGAGCGTCGCGAGGCCGTTCCAGGTCGCGAGATCGAGCGCCACGGCGGTATCGCCGGCGGCCGCGGGGCGCATCGCGGCGATCCCGGCAAGCCCCTCCTCGATCGCGGCGCGCAGGGAGGGCTTGATCTCGATGTCGTCGCTTTCGAGCAGCAGGACGGTCGCCGCGGCGCGGATGGCCGCGAGATCCCCCGCCTGTCCCGAGGTCCAGAGCCGCACGAACGGCGGCCGGGCGTAGGGGTCCGACGCGTCGTCGTCTTCGATCTCGTCGCGCGCCCAATCGAGCCAGCGGCGGGCGCCGTCGAGGTTGCCGGCCGCGGCCAGCTCCAAGACCAGGCGGGCGACCGGCTGCCAGTCCTTGTTGTCCGAGAACATGCGGTATTCCCCCTCCTCGCGCAGGACGAACAGGGTGAACGAGGGGGCGTTGGGAAAACCTTCGAGCCGGGAGCGGACGCGATAGCCCAGCTCGTCGTCGCCCGCCACGTCGGAGTGGAGCAGGTTGACCGCCATGTCGAGGCCGAGCTGAATCAGGTTCGAGTCGCCCTCGGCCGCCCCTTGGGAGAAGCTGTCCAGGAAGCGCTTCGATTCGAATTCCTGGACCGCTTCTTTCACCTCCGCGGGCCGGAGGCGATGCGACAGGTAGCCCTTCATCTCTTCGGCGGAGAGCTTGTTTTGCAAGGCGAGCACGAGCAGGCGGATCATCAGGGTGGCGGGCGCGCGCGCCGGCAGCTCCAGCTCTTCCCAGCGGCGGGCCGCGGTGATCTGCTGCATCATGCCGAACGCCGCCGCGCCGTTGTGCGAGACCGAGGCGAGAATCCGGAACAGCTTGCCGGCCTCGGCGTAGCGGCGGTTCTTCAACAGCTGCTGGCCGGCGAGCGAAAGCATGGCCACGCGCTGATCGCTGTCCGCCACGCCGCGGGCCAGGCGCGAGGCGGCGTCGGAGCCGTCGAGCAGCGCCAGGGCGGCCGCTAGGTATTGCTGCTGGGCGGCGGACGCATCGGTCTTGGCGGTGAACTTCTTCAGCTCGTCGAGCTTGCCGCGCTGCAACAGGTTGTTCATCAAGTTGACGTCGAGGCCGGTGATCCCTTTGTCGTGCAGCTCGCGGTAGAGCGTGCCGGCGGTTTCGAGGTCGGCGCCCGGGCCGAACTGTTCGCCTTTGGCATTGAACTCCAACAGGATCGCCAGGTCGGCTTTGGCGACGTCGTTGTCGGGATCGAGCGCCACCGCCTTCTTGTAGGCCGCGACCGATCCGGCGAGGTCGAAACCGCCCGCGCCACGCAATCGGCCCAGCCGGTCGTGTTGCAGCACCCAACCGAGGTTTTGCTGCGCCGCGGCGAGCTTCGGGCTCAATTGCACCGCCCGCTCGGCTTCCGTCTGGGCGGCTTCCTGCAAACCGCCCGCGAGCAGAGCGCGCGAAATCTGCAGGGGATAGAGAGCGCGATCGGGAGAGTCCGCGGCCAGCCGGCGGAACTCGGCGAGCGCCTCGGCGACCTTGCCCTGGTTGAGAGCCGCGGCGCCCACCTGGTCGAAATAGATCAGAACCGGCTCGCCCTGCTGAAGCGCCAAGGTCTTCTCGCGCATCGCCTCGAATTCCTCGGGCGACAGGCGGACCTTGCCGCTGTCGAAGCGGAAATAGGCTTCGAGCGTGCCGTCGGGCAGGCTCCGATACCGCTTCTCGAACTCCGCCGAGCCGAGCGCCTCCTTTTTTGAATCGGGAATCTCGCGCACCACGAAACCCGGTGGCGGATGGATCTCATAGCGCCATTCGGTGACGAACGGATCGGTAAAGACGAACGGCTGCGTGCGCTTGGGCGCCTTGGCGTCTTTCGGGCTCGCGGCGGTCGTCGCCGACGTGGCCGTGTCGTCGTCCTCCTCCGCGGCGGCCGATTCGTCGCCGGCCTCGTCGCCTGAGGCTTCGTCGTCGGCCGCCTCCGAGCCCTTCGGGTTCGCATGCAGAAACGGGTAGGGCAGCCGTTCGATCAGGCTTTCCAGGCGGATGCCCACCGCGGCTTCGTTCAGATCGGACGAGCCGCGCGGCGAGGCGGGCACCTCCCAGCGGGTGCGGAAGGTCTGGGAGAG
>DATMZU010000238.1:0-5091 GCA_035607435.1 Thermoanaerobaculia bacterium
AGCCGCGCGCGAGCAGACGCCCCAGCACCAGCTCGCCGACGCCGCCGATCGCCTGGATCTCGCCCGCCTCATCCGCCACCCAACCGGTGCGCCCGGGCAACAGGCGGCCGATCGACACCGCGCCCGACTCGGGAAACCGGCCGTACCGAAGGTCGTAACAGGTCGCGGTCACCACCGTCTCGGTCGGTCCGTAGCCGTTGTACACGACCGGCGGCTCGGCCATCTCCGCGAGCCGCGAGCGAAAGCGCTCCGCCGCCGCGGGAGTCATCGCTTCGCCTCCCGTCACCAGAACCCGAAGCTCGCGCGGCAACGGCGCCTCCGACCGGCTCCACTCCGTCCAGACCGCCGTCGGCAGGTTCGCGTTGGTGATCCCGTGCCGCGTCATCCAGGCCGATAGGTCGAGCGGCAGCTCCGGACCGCGCACCACGAGCGCGCCGCCCGAAGCCAACGCCACGCCGACCTGTTCCATCGAGACGTCGAAGCTCGCCGCGGCGAACTGCACCACCCGGTCGCTCGGGTCCATGCGATAGAAACCGGCCGCCGCCGCGAAATGTCCCGCCGCATGCCGGTGCGAAACCGCGACGCCTTTCGGCATGCCCGTCGAGCCCGAGGTGTAGATGATGTACGCCAGATTCTCGGGCAAAGCGGCGCGCGGAGCCGCTTCCGGCCCGGACGCGACGGGCAGGCCGTTCTGTCTGTCGAGAAGCAGCGGCGTCACCGTACCGCCCGGCCCGACAAGCTCCGGCGGCAGATCCCCGAAAAACTCCTCGCGGGCGATCAGCACGACCGCCTTGGCGTCGGACAACAACAACGCGCGGCGTTCGACCGGCAGCTCCGGATCGACCGGCAGGTAGCAGGACCCTGCCTTCCAGATCGCATAGATCGCGAGCGCCCGATCGACCGATCGTTCGAGCGACACTCCCACCACCTGCTCCGGCGCCGCGAGCGCGGCGAGCCGACGGGCGAGGAGATCCGTATGGGCCGCCACCTCGCCCCAGGTGTAGCGCCGTCCCGGCTCGTGCTCCGATTCGAGCGCGAGATCGCCCGGCCGCTCGCGGGCGTGGCGCGCGATCCAGTCATGAACGAGGACCGGCGGCGGCTCGTGCTCGGCATCGTTCCACTCGATGAGCAGTTGATGCCGTTCGGCCGCGCCCAGCAGCTCGGCCTCCGCGAGCGCGCGCTCCGGACGCTCGGCGATCTCCCGGAGCATCGCCGCGAAACCGCGCAGCAGCCGCGCGCCGGTCGCCGGATCGAACAGGTCGAGGTTCAGCTCCAGAAGCGCGGCGAAGGAATCGCCCCGGGCCTCGTGGAGCGGCGCCAGCGCCAGACCGAGGTCGAGCTTCGCGAGCCCCCCGCCCAGCTCTTCGACCGTCGTCCGCAGGCCCGGCAACAGCACCGGCTCGGCCATGTTCTGAAGCACCAGCGACACCTGGTAGACCGGCGGGATGCCGCCGCCGCGCGCGCCGCCCAGCTCCGCCACCAAGCGGTCGAAAGGAAAATCCTGGTGCGCGTATGCCCCGAGCGCCGCCGTCCGGGCGCGACGGAGCAGCTCGCCCAAGGCCGGCTCTCGCCCCGACTCGGCCGCGGCGGAAATCCGGATTGCCAGCGAGTTGACGAAGAAGCCGATCAGCCCTTCGGTCTCGGCCCGATTGCGATTCGCGATCGGCAGCCCGATCACCAGATCGCGTCCGGCGCCCAGGCGCGACAGCAGGCCGGCCCACGCCGCGAGCAGCACCATGTACGGCGTGGCACCCGCCGTGCGCGAGCGCGCGACGATCGCCGCCCAAAGCTCGACCGGAAGCTCGCGGCGCAGGGTGGCCGCGCGCCGCGTCGGCGAGGCCGGACGCGGCCGATCGAACGGCAGGTCGAGCACCTCGGGCGCTCCGCCGAGCCGCTCGCGCCACCACGCGAGCTCGCGAAGGTAGATCTCGCCCGCGAGCCAGCCGCGTTGCCAGAGCGCCCAATCGGCGTAGTCGATCGGCAACGCCGGCAGGAGGGCCGGCGTTTTCCGGATCGCGGCGCCGTACAGCTCCGCCAGCTCGCGGGAGAAAACCGCGATCGACCAGCCGTCGGTGGCGATGTGGTGGAAGACGAACAGAACGTCGTGCCGCTCCGGAGCGCGGCGGAGCCACGTCGAGCGCAAGACCGGGCCGCGCGCGAGATCGAACGGTCGGCGCCCTTCTCCCCTCGCGAGCCGCGCGGCTTCGGCGTCCGCGGCGCTCTCTTCGAGTCTTGCAAGATCGACCCTCGGAAGAGGGAATGCGCTCACGGGTTCGATCCGCTGGGTCGGCCGGTCGTCCACGAGCACGAACCGGGTGCGCAGCGGCTCGTGCCGCGCCGCGAGCGCGGAAAGTGCCTTGGCAAGCGCCCGAGAATCCAGCGGGCCTTCGAGCCGCAGGCGGAAACCGACGTTGTAGGTCGCCGTCCCCGGCTCCAGGCGTTCGAGAAACCAGAGCCGCTCCTGGGCAAAAGAGAGCGGAATGTCGGACGGCCGCGCGCCGCGGGCGAGCGGGACGAGCGCCGCGTGGGGCCTGCCAGCGAGGAGATCGATTCGCTCGGCGATTCCCGCCACCGTCGAGCCGGAGAAAAGCTCGGCGAGAGGAACTTCGACCTCGAACGCACGACGCAGACGGGAGGCGAGCTGCGTGGCGAGCAGCGAGTGGCCGCCGAGAACGAAGAAATTCGCGTCGGCGCCGATCTCGGAGACTCCAAGCAGCTCGGTAAACAAGCCGGCGACGATCTCTTCGGTCGGCGTCTTGAGCGCGATCGGCTCGGTGGCTCCCGCGTCGAACGTCGGATCGGGCAGCGCGCGGCGATCGATTTTTCCGCTCGGACTGAGCGGCCAGGTCTCCATCTCGATGAACGCGCCGGGCACCATGTACTCGGGCAACCGGCCGAGCAGAAAACGGCGCAGCTCGGCCGGATCGAGAAGACTCCCGCTATGCGGCCGGACCCAGGCGATCAGGCGCTTGCCGATCTCCGAAAGACCCGGCGCTTCGCGCGCCAGCACGATCGCCTCTTTGAGGCTCGGATGCTCCGCGAGGGCGGCTTCGATCTCTCCCGGCTCGATGCGGAAACCACGGATTTTGATTTGGCTGTCGGTGCGGCCGAGGTAATCGAACGAGCCGTCGCCCCGCTGCCGGACGCGGTCGCCGGTCCGGTAGAGCCTCTCGCCGTCTTTGTCAGTAAGAGGGTTGGGGCGGAATCGCTCGGCGGTCAGCTCCGGCCGATCGAGATAGCCGCGCGCGAGCAGCCCTCCGAGCACCAATTCCCCGACGCCGCCGAGCGCCTGCACCTGGCCCGCCTCATCCACCACGAACCCGGTGCGCTGCGGCAGCAGACGACCGATCGACACCGAGCCCGATTCCGGCAGCAGGCCACACCTCAGGTCGTAGCAGGTCGCCGTCACCACCGTCTCGGTCGGCCCATAGCCGTTGTAAACAGCGGGAGGATTCTCCATCTCGGCGAGGCGCAATCGGAACCGTTCCGCCGCCGCCGGACCCATCGCCTCGCCGCCGGTGACCAGCACGCGCAGTTCCTTCGGCAGCGGCGCCTCCGACCAGCTCCACTCCGTCCAGACGGCGGTCGGCAGGTTCGCGTTGGTGATCCCCCATCGAGCCATCCAAGCCGAAAGCTCCAGAGGCGGAGGCAGGTCCGGCCCGCGCACCACCAACGTCCCGCCGCCTGCCAGGGCCACGCCCACCTGCTCTATCGAAACGTCGAAGCTCGCCGAAGCGAACTGCACCACCCGATCGGTCGAGTCCATCCGGTAGAAACCGGCCGCCGCCGCAAAGTGGCCCGCCGCCGCCCTGTGCGAGATGCCCACGCCCTTCGGCAGACCGGTCGATCCCGAGGTATAGATGACGTACGCAAGGTTTTCCGGCAACGCCGGCCGCGGCTTCTCTTCCGGTCCGAAATCCACCGGCAATCCGCTCTCCTGACTGAGAAGAAGCGGCGCCACCGACCCGTGGAACCCCGCAAGCTCCGGCGGAATCTCTCTCGCGATCAGCACCACCGCCCGGGCATCTTCGAGCAGCAGCGCCCGCCGCTCCATCGGCAGCTCCGGATCGACCGGCAGATAACAGGCGCCCGCCTTCCAGATCGCGTACATCGCCAGCGCCCGATCGACCGAGCGCTCCAAAGACACCCCCACCACCCACTCCGGCCCGGCGCCCAGTCCCGCGAGCCGCCGAGCCAGCCCTTCCGTATGCGCCGCCACCTCGGCCCAGCTGTACCGCCGCCCCGGCTCGTGCTCGGATTCGAGCGCCAAGTCGTGAGGCCGCTCCCGCGCATGCCGAGCGATCCAGTCGTGCACGAGAACCGGCGGAAGCTCAAAATCCCCTTCGTTCCATTCGGTGAGCAGTTGATGCCGCTCCGCCATCCCCAGCAGCTCCGCCTCCCCCAGCGACCGCTCCGGATGCGCCGCGACCTCCGCGACCATCCGCTCGAACCCGGCGAGCAGACGAGCGCCGGTCGCCGGATCGAACAGATCGAGATCGATCTCCAACAACGCCGACAGCCGCTCGCCGCCGGCTTCTCTCACAGGAGAGACCAAGAGCGCGAGATCGAGCTTTGCGATGCCCCCGCCGAGCGGCTCGATCGTGGTTTCCAGCCCCGGCAGCAGCACCGGCTCGGGAAGGTTCTGAAACACCAGCGAGATCGAAAAGATCGGCGGCGCGTTGCCGCGCGCACTACCCAGCTCGGCGACCAGACGGTCGAACGGAAAATCCTGATGCGCGTACGCCCCGAGCGCCGCGTCCCGGGTGCGAGCGAGCAGCGCGCCCAACGTCGGCACCGTTTCGTCCTCGGCGGAAATCCTCATCGGCAGCGAGTTGATGAAGAAGCCGATCAGCCCCTCGGTCTCCGCCCGGTTGCGGTTCGCGATCGGCGCCCCGATCACCAGATCGCGGCCCGCGCCGAGGCGCGAGAGCAATCCGGCCCATGCCGCGAGCAGGACCATGAACGGAGTAGCACCCGCGGCGCGCGACCGGGCGGAAACCAAAGAAAAGATCGCCGAAGAAAGCTCGCCGCGCACCAGCCACGCCGGGCTTTTCGTAGACGCGGGCCGCGGACGATCGACGGGAAGGTCGA
>DATMZU010000200.1:0-4571 GCA_035607435.1 Thermoanaerobaculia bacterium
GCGGTTCGCGGCGGCGCCTTGGCCGGTGAACAGGAATCCGAGGCGGCGCGGAAGTTCGGACGTCGGGCGCGGCGCGGCCAGGAACAGGCCGCCGCGCGGATCGATCCGCTCGGTGCCCCCGGCTTCCAACTCGGCGATGAGGGTTTCCAGGCGCGCGGCCAGCTCGGCCGGGCGGCGGGCGACGATCGCGGCGCGCACCGCCACGCCGCCAATGTCCGCCGACCCCGCCGAGCGCGCCAGCTCCCCCGCCAGATCGCCCAGCTCGGCGCGCGAGATCCGCCGGGCGATCGGCAGCAGCGCGCGCGCCTCGGCGGCGAGGTCTGCAAGCGTCGCGGCGGCGAGCACGATCAGCTCGGCGTCCTGCGCGGAGGCGACAAGCGCCGCCACGCGCGGCGGCAGCGTGCTTCGCCGTTCGGTCTCTGGGGTGTCGGCGGCTCCGAGTGCCAGATGGACGTTGATGCCGCCGAAGCCCATCGCGGAGACTCCGGCGTGACGCGGCCGGTCCGCCGGCCAGGCCTCGGCGTCGTCCAGCGTGCGCAGGGCCGGCCTTCCCCCGCGCAGCTCCGAATGGCGCCGATCCGAGCCCGCGTGCGGCGGCAGAATGCCGTGTTCGAGCGCGAGCGTCGCTTTGATCAGTCCGGCCGCCCCCGCCGCCGCCTTGGTGTGGCCGATCAGTGCCTTGATGGAGCCGATCGCGGGCAACGATCCCGAGCCGGAGCCCGCATCGCGCAGCGCCTCGGAGAGCGCGGCCAGCTCGGTCGCGTCGCCCACCGCGGTGCCGGTGCCGTGCCCTTCGAAATAGCCGACACTCTCGATGCCGAACCCCGCCCGAGCGTAGGCCCGGTCGAGCGCGCGCCGTTGCCCCGCGGCCTCCGGGCGGCTGATGCCGCCCTGACCGTCGGACGAGATGCCCCAGCCGTGGATCAGCGCGTGGATGCGCCGCCCGGAGGCGAGCGCGTCGGCGTGGCGCATCAGCACCACGAAACCGCACCCTTCGCCGGGGGTGAAGCCGGCCGAACGCTCGTCGTACACCCGCATCTCGTCGGGGGCGAGCGCGCCGTTGCGGGCAAAGCCGATCAGCTCGAACGGATCGATCGACAGATCGACGCCGCCCGCCAGAGCCAAGTCCAGATCGCCCGCGGCAAGCGCCGAGCAGCTTTGCGCCACCGCAAGCAGCGAAGAGGCGCAGGCGCCATCGACCGTGAAGCCGCCGCCGTGCAGGTCGAAATGGTTGCAGATCCGGCCCGCGATGGTGTTCGAGAGCCCGCCCGCGAGCGACTCTTCGCCGGGCGGCGCGAAAGGCGCTTTGTAGCGCTCTTCGAGCCGGGCGAGAAAGGCGTCGATCCGCTCGCTCTCCCAGCCCGGAGCTCCGTCGTCGCCCTCTGCCAGCCGGGCCGCGACCATTCGGCGGACGAACGGCCAGCGCAGGCGCATCAGGCCGGCGCGCGAAAACTCGCCGGTGAGCGTGTTGCCGACCAAGGCGCCCGCGGTTTCGCGGTCGAGCCCGCGCGCTTCGGGAAAACCGGCGTCGGCGAGCGCGTCGGCCGCGGTTTCGAGCGCCAGCCAATGAGCGAGGTCGGCGCTGCGGAACGTCGGTCCCGCCACCTGAAAGCGGACGCGATCGAATTCCCAGCCGTCGAGCAGCGCCGCCTCCGAGGCGTACAGACTGTCGGGGCCGGTGACGTCCAGATAGTCCTCCAGCCGCAGCCGCTCGGGCGGGATGCGGCGAAACTCGCGCCGCCGGGCGAGCACGTTCTCCCACAGCTCGGCCGGGCTCGCCGCGCCGGGATACCGGCAGGCGCGCCCGACGATCGCGATGCTCTCTCGCCGCTTCAAGGCCGGCCTCATGCCTGCGGAGCGGTCACCGTGGCGCCAAGCCTCAAATCGGCGGGAACGCGGGCGCGCGCATGGTTCTTCACGTAGAGCAGCACGCCGCGGCCGGTACAGACCAGCGACAGGGCGAAGAAGATCGCGAACACGATGTGGAAAGAGACCAGCAGGCCGTAGGCGCCGGCCACCGAGAGGCCGAAGGCGATCTGACCGCGCACGGAGGTCGGCGTGGTCGCCGGATCGGTGACCATGTAGAACGTGAAGAGCAGGAACGCCAAGCCAGTGAACGGCAGCAGCTCGGAGCGCAGAGCGGTGCCGAACAGCGCCGTGCGCACGAGCGCCTGGAGCGCGAAGCCGCCGAGCCAGGCGACGATCAGCGGGACCTTCTTGGTGAAGCGGGAGTTCAGGAACGTGCCCGCGGCGACGATGATGCAGGGGAGCACCCAATCGCCCACCGAGGCCAGATTCTCGCTGAACATGTAGGGCTGCGAAATCGCCACCGAAGGAATCGCCAGCAGGGTGGCCGAGATCCCGAAGTTCGAGGGATTGAAGACGTGGACGCTGCGCCCGGAAGCGGTCGCGACGCGGAAGACGTGCTTGCTGCCGATCGCGGCCGCGGCCGCGAACATCACCGGCAGCAGCCGGTCGTTGGCGTAGGTGAGCATCGCGACGGCGAGCGCGCTGATGTGCGCGGAGAGCAGGAAATTGATCAGCGCGACCGGGCCGCCTGCGAAACGCGGGGTGCGCCCCTTGACGCGGCAGTCGATCCACTCCAGCAGCAATTCGAGCGAATAGGCGGTCGCGAGCGCCGCCAGCGGCTGGGCGTACGACTGCTCGAAGCCGAGGTAGAAATGGCCGACCACGTTGAGCAACGTGATCGCGAAGGCGAAGCGCCGCAGCGCGGGGAGGCGAAGATCGCGGGTTTCCGGGTTGGCGGTCGATGCGGTCATGGCGTGTCTCCTCGCGTCAGGAAGCGGGGGTCGGACGGCTCGGCGGAATCTCGGAGAGGGCGGAAGCCTGGGAGTCGAGGACGAGGCGGTGGCGTCCGGGGGGCAGGACGATGCGGCGATTGGCGATCTTGCCCGCGCGATCCCGCCAGGCGATCTCGACCACCAGCCTTTCGGGCGCTCGTTTCCCGAGGCCGAAATGGAGCTGCGGATCGCGCTTGCCCGAGTGGCCGGTGCCGCCGTCCACCTGGGCGACCAGGCGCCGGCCGTCCGGCAGCTCGACCGTCGCGCGGGCGCCGATCGCCGGTGAGCCGGACGGGGCGGCTTCCCCGACCGCCGGCAGCGCCAGATCGAGCTCCAGGAACCGTCCCGGCGCCTGCGCCCGGTTGCGATAGAAGCGCGACGGCTGCCACTGGTTCGCGACCGCGTAGTCGAGCCGGCCGTCGCCATCGACGTCGGCGATCGCGATCCCTCGCGAGACCTGGACGTCGCCGTTGCCGACCTCGCCCGAGAGGTCGAAGTAGCGGCCCGGGGGTTCTCCGGGGCCGCCGGGGCTCCCCGAGTCGGCGCGGACGAAGAACGGCGTCGGGTAGTGGCCCGACAGGTCGTCGCCCGGGCGCAGGTGGAGCCAGTTGAACGGGTTCGACAGCAGGTTGTCGTTGCCCATCGCCAGCTCGTGCAGCTCCGGCCAGCGATTGGTCTCGCCGTGCACGAAGCCGGTCGCCTGGAGCGCCTCGGGAATGCCGTCGTTGTCGAAGTCGGCGAAGCGGGCATCCCATCCCCAGCTGCTGCGCGACAGGCCGAGCGGCTCGCTGGCATCGGCGTAGGGCGCGACGCCGCGCCGCATCTCGCTCCGGGCCTCCCCCGCGTCGCCCTTGGACATCCAAACGAAATGGCTCTCTTCGAGCGCCCATTCCGCGGCGATGTTCGAGACGTAGATGTCGGGCCGGCCGTCGCCGTTCAGGTCGGCGAAATCGACGCCCATCCCCTTGAACGAGTCGTGGCCGAGCACCTTCGAAGTGGGCGTCGTGAAGCCTTTCCTCCCTTCGAGCAGCGCGAAGCGCGGCCGGCCCGGGGTCGAAAGGTTGTAGAGCAGCCGATCGGGTCCGAAATCGTTGGCGAAGTAGATTTCGGGCAGCAGGTCGCCATCCATGTCGGCCGCGCCCAAGGCGAGCGTCCAGCCGCGGGCGACGAAATCGGGAAACACCCCGGGGACGTCGGCGAACGCGACCGAGGGGCTTGGCCCCCCGCTCCCGCCGGCAAACAGCAGCAGGCGATCGACGCCGCCGTTGTCGCCGCGCGACATCGAGCTGTGCATGTGCTCCCGGCCGCCCGCGCGCGCATCGAGGATCCGGCTCTCGTCCGCAAAATAATTGCCGACGATCAGATCGAGATGGCCGTCGCCATCGACGTCCGCGCTGGTGAGCGCGTTGGTGTACCAGCGCTCGGCGCGCTCGGCGGGCGGCGCCGCCTCGACCGCGACGAAGCTCTCGCGCCCGAGAGGCGCATTCCCGACCCCTTCGGCCCCGGCCGCAGACGGGAGGCGCAGGAAGACGATCGGCGTCCGCCCCCAGTAATAGACCACCAGGTCGCGCCGGCCGTCCTCGTTGAAATCGCCCGGCAGGCAGCCCATCGGCGCCATCGTCGCCGCGTCGTACGGCAGGGTGAGGGCGTCGAGGAAGAACGGCGCATAGCGTGCCCCGGTCTCGGGCGCCGGCTCGACGATCGTCCGATCGACCCGCGGATCGACCGAGCAGAGGTCGTTCGGCAGCCCGTCGGCGTCGAGATCGGCGA
>DATMZU010000222.1:0-6830 GCA_035607435.1 Thermoanaerobaculia bacterium
GACGGCGATCCCACCGTGGCGATCGATCTGCTCGCGACGCGCTACCGGACGAACAAAAGCTTCCTCTCGGGTTTCACCGGGCTGCACCTGTTCGTGATCACTTTGCGATGCGATCACTCTTGTCCGTATTGCCAAGTCTCGCGGGTCAAAGATGGCGGCTCCCGCTGGGATATGAGCCCAGAGACGGCGGAGCGGGCGATCGACCTCATGTTTCGCAGTCCTTCCCCGACGCTTAAAGTCGAGTTCCAGGGGGGCGAGCCGCTTCTTCGGTTCGACCTGATCCGGTCGATCGTCGAGCGAATTCTCGAACGCAATCGCACCGAAGGTCGGCAGATCGAATTCGTGATCGCGACCAATCTCGCCCCGCTCGATGACGAGATGCTCGCTTATCTCAAAGATCGATCGATCCTGCTCTCGACCTCTCTCGACGGGCCGGCACCTCTTCACGATGCGAACCGTCCGCGACCGGGACGCGACAGCCATGCCTTGGTAGAAAAGAACCTCGCTCGCGCTCGGGAGGCTCTCGGGCACGATCGAATTTCCGCCTTGATGACGACCACAGAGAGGAGCCTGGCACAGCCGCGAGAGATCGTGGATGAATATGTGCGCCTCGGGTTCGATTCGATTTTCCTACGCTCGATCAGCCCATACGGCTTCGCGGTTCGAACCGGCGCCGCGGCGCGCTACCAGACCTCACATTTCTTGGACTTCTACCGCGCCGCCCTCGACCGGATCATCGAATGGAACCGCCGCGGAACGCCGATCCGAGAGGTGTATTCGCAGATCCTCCTCTCCAAAATTCTGACGCCGTTTGCCACTCATTACGTGGATCTCCAATCGCCGGGAGGCGCAGGGATCGGTGCCGTGGTCTACAACTACGAAGGTGACGTATATGCCTCGGACGAGGCGCGCATGCTCGCCGAGATGGGCGATTTCACCTTTCGCCTCGGCAACGTCCACCGCAACACCTACGAAGAGATCTTCGGCGGCGAAACGCTCCGATCGCTGGTCGCCAGCTCCGTCCTGGAGGGCTTGCCGGGCTGCAATCGATGCGCCTTCCTCCCCTTCTGCGGCGGCGACCCGATCTTTCACCATCGAACCCAAGGCGACCCGATCGGCCATCGCCCGACCAGTGCCTTCTGCGCCAAGAACATGGGAATTCTTCGCCACCTCTTCGAGCGGCTCCGCTCGGGAGATCGGTTCGTCGTCGATCTGTTCACGAGCTGGGCGACCGGGGTGCCGGCTCCCCGCTGCGAAGAAGAGGCCCCGGTGTGAGCCTCCGTCTTCAGACGCAGGGCCATCCTTCGCCCAATCTGCGAGCCAACGTTCTCGGCCGAATCTCGCTCGTGCCGACCGGGCGCGAAGCGAGAGGCGACACGGTTCGGTTGCTGCGCGGCGGTGACCCCGATGCGGACCTCGACGACTACGCGGGAATTCTCACCGAAGCGGAAGTGCCCGAGTCCACCCCGGCGCCATGGATCTCGCACGCCCGGTGCCTGGACCACCTTTCCGCGGGCGACGTCGTCCTGCTCCAGCCGACCGGCGGCGTACGGACCTTGTTTCGCCCCGCCTCGCCCCACAATTCGATTTTCACCACCGACCGCTGCAATAGCTACTGCGTCATGTGCTCGCAGCCGCCGCGAACGATCGACGACAGCGAGCGCATTGTCGAGCACCTGCGGCTGATCGAGCTGATCGCGCGCGGCGCGCCCTCCGACATTCCTCGCGAGCTGGGCATCACGGGCGGAGAACCGACGTTGCTCGGGAACGACCTGCTGCGGATCATCGAGCGGTGCCGCGATCTCCTGCCCGAGACAGCCCTCCACATACTCTCGAATGGCCGGCTGTTCTATTACGGTTCCTTCGCGCGCCGGCTCGCGGAGATCGAGCATCCCGACCTGATGATCGGTGTACCTCTCTATTCGGATCTGGACGTCGAGCACGACCGCGTGGTGCAGGCGCCCGGCGCGTTCGGCCAAACGTTGATCGGCCTTCAGAATCTTGGCCGCTTCGAGGTGCCGGTCGAGATCCGGGTGGTCCTCCATCGGATGACGATCGAGCGCCTGGAGCCCACCGCCGCATTCATCTATCGCAATCTGCCTTTCGCAGCGCACATCGCGCTGATGGGCCTCGAACCGATCGGGCTCGCGGTCAAGAACCTGGATTCTCTCTGGATCGATCCGCGCGACTACGCCGAGACTCTCGAAGCCGCCACCTTCTATCTCGCGGCCCGGGGGCTCGACGTATCGATCTATAACCACCCGCTTTGTGCCGTGCCGAGGAGTCTCTGGCGTTTCTGCCGGCGGTCGATCTCCGACTGGAAGAACGAGTACTTGGAAGACTGCTCGACCTGCTCCGTCCGCGCAAGGTGCGGAGGTTTTTTCGCCTCGGCGGTCGAGAGGCGGGGAATGCTTCGGCTCAAGGTGACTCCGATCGGACTCTGAGCTATTTCTCGCCCGGCCCCTTGGCGCCCAGGAAGGTGCCCGAGCTGATGCCGAGCAGGGCGAGCAGCGTGCCGTTGAACTGGGGCATCGAGAGGCGGTCGTAGACCGAGACGCAGAAGATGATGCCGAGCACGAGGGTCCAGACGGCGAGCTGGAAGTTGTAGAAGCTCAGTTTTCCCCGATCATCGCGGATAACGTCGCGCAGCAATCCGGACGAGGTGCGCACCGGCAGGGCGACCGCATTCGGGTTCGCGCGTCGATCGCTGTCGATGATCGCCGAACCGAGCGCGGTGCCCGAGCCGATGCCGAGCAGCGCCACCACCGAACCGGTGACCGAATCGACCTCTCGGGTCACCAGCCAGATGAAGACGAAAGCGGAGACCACGAGGAAGAACCAGAACGCGAGCTGAATTCGCCCGAGGTTGAAGGGGCCGAGGGCTCCCGGCGGACCCGGATCGCGCAGCAGGGAGGTGCGCCTCGAAAGCCATAGAAAGACCAGGAGCGCAAAACCAAGCAGGCCGAGAAAACCATAGAAGCCGAGAGTGGGCAGGAGGCGGAGCTCGAAGGCTCGTACCTCCGTGAGGATCGGGAATCCGCCGGTCGGCCCGATGCTCACCGGAACCTTGCGGATGAAGCCCGTGGGGCTCCCGAGCAGAGCGTGCCAACTGTTGTCCGATTCATCGGTCCGGTCGAGCTCGAAGCGGATCCGGCCTTGGAGCGGGTTGCACGACTCGGGCGGCGTGCCGGTGAGCGGAACTCCGTCGATGAACAGGATCAGGCGCGTGCAGTCGTTGCCCACCTGGGCGAGCAGGCGGTCGATGTTCTTGACCTCGACGGTGATCCGGTCGTGGAGCCCGGCGCGATGCGGAAAATGCAGACTGTGCGAGGTCACGGAGTGAAGCAAGGGATCGCCCGGCGCGGGCACGACTCCGATCCCCGTCACGGGGTTCGACGGCGGGATCGTTTGCACGATCGGACCCGGCGCGGAAACGTTTCCTACCTCAAGCGGGGGAGCACTGAGCGGGGTCGGTGAGGCTTCCGGTCCGGTGCCTTGAGCCCGCAGGCCAGCGGGAGCGAAGAGGGCGCCGAGAACGAACGAAACCACCGCGACCCGACAGAAGGCGGCGCGCGATCGAGAGGGCATGAAACGATCCTCCTTGAGCGCTTCCACGCGACGCTTGGGACGAGCGCACGGAGGAAGCCACGATTTCCGATCCGGAGTGCCGGTTGGCGAGCGGGAACGTAGCCCGGCTCGCGACGGAGTGTCAAGAACGCCTCCGGTTCAACCGGCCAGGATCCAGCGCGCCAGCCGATCGGCGCCGTTCTCTTTCGGAATCGACCGGAAGTCGCGCAACCGGCGGGCCTGGTCGTCGATCGAGCGTTGGAACGGCACGAACGCCGTGCGCTCGGCGTACCCGAGCCAGTGCGCTTCCCAGAACGAGTTGTAGCCGGCCCCCAGGGCGATCCGGTCGGCGCCGCCGAGCCATTCGGCGGCCGGGAAGGTAGCATTCTCCGCGAACAGATCGAGCACCGCGGCGGCGCTCCCGTCCTCTCCCAGGGCTTCGCGCAGGGAGTCGATCTCGCCCCTCTTCCCGGCGTGGGCGACCACCGCCAGCGCCCGGCCCGCGGGATGAGCCAGCAGGTCGCGCAGGGCATGGGGCGGGCGGCAGTCTTCCGGGTTCGCGACCACGATCGGATCGAGGCGGTCCGTGAGCACCGGGTGCTCGATCGGCTCGATCGCGACGATCCGCTCGAACGGCTCGGGACGGAACGGCATGCCCTGCGGACCTTGCAGCCAGACCGGCGGGCAGAGGCGCAGCAGCAGCCAGGCCGGGCAGGACAGCTGGGGCAAAATCCAATAGAGCGGCGCCCAGAAGAGATCGACCAGCAGGAGATCGGGCGCGTAGGCGCGCAGCTTCTCGGCGAGCGGACTGGCCGGAGCGAGATGACGGTCCTGGTAGATGCGATCGCCTTCGATCGACACCACCTCGCGTTCCAGGACGCCCCTCGCGGCGGGAAACGGCACCTCCGGCCCGAATGCCCGAAACTCGCCGCTGAATCCCGAGCGCGCGAGCCCCCGGCGGATCGCGAGCCCACGCACCTGGTGGCCGGCTCCGACCGTTCCGGCGGTGAAATAGGCGATCTTCATCTCATGCCTTTCCTGACTCTCCTGCCGGTAGACTCCCGCGAAATGCTCCCCTCTCCGTTTCCCCGCGTCCTCGGATCGTACTCGACCGGCGTCCCCGGCCCGCTGATCATCGCGACCGGCGGAATGCATGGCAACGAGCCTTCCGGGGCGCGGGCGATCGTCCGGATGTTCGAGGCGCTTCACGCCGCCGCTCCCCCATTCCGCGGCCGGATTCTGGGAATTTCGGGCAATCTGCAGGCGCTCAACCGGGGCGAACGCTTTCTCGATCGCGACCTGAACCGCGCCTGGCGTCCGGAACGGCTGGCGGCGTTGGAGGGTGCCCGGGCGGAGGATCTCGTCGGCGAGGATCGCGAGCTGGTCGAGCTGGGCGGTGAAATCCAGGCGGCGCTTACGCAACGCACGGGGGCGGCGGTGTTTCTCGATCTGCACACCACTTCCTCGGACAGCGCGCCGTTCGCGATCGTCTCGGACTCCCGGGTGAACCGCAGGCTCGCGCAGGCGCTCGGGGTGCCGATCCTGCTCGGGCTGGAAGAGAGTCTCGAAGGAACGCTGCTCAACTTCGTGAACCAGCTCGGCCACGTGGCGATCGGTTTCGAGGCCGGGCAGCACGAGGCGCCCGAGTCGGTCGCACGCCAGGAGGCCGGGCTCTGGATCACCCTCGTCTCTTGCGGCTGCCTTACAGAAACGGACGCCGAGCGCGTCGCCGCTCTCTCCGCGCGGCGCGATCTGCTGGCGCAATCGACCCGCGGCCTTCCCGCAACTCTGGAGCTGCGGCATCGCCACGCGATCCGGCCGGAAGACGACTTCGCGATGAATCCCGGCTTCAAAAACTTCTTTCCGATCCAGAAGGGCACCGTGGTCGCCCACGACCGAAGCGGCGACGTGCGGGCCGAAGAGGGCGGCTACCTGTTCATGCCGCTCTACCAGAAGCTGGGCGACGATGGTTATTTTCTGGTCCGCCGGGTGAAACCGTTCTGGCTCGGGGTTTCAACCGTTCTGCGCGCGCTCCAGCTCGACCGCCTGCTGCCGCTCCTGCCGGGCGTCCGGCGGGTCGAAGGCCGGACCGATGCGCTGCGTCTCGACACCCGAATTGCCCGCGGCTTCGCGCTCGACATCTGCCATCTGCTCGGCTTCCGCAAGGAGTCGCACGACGGGGCTCTGTTGCTCGTCGAACGCCGACGCATGCCGGCCGACCCGCGGGATTAGCGGGAGAGGCACCTCTTCCTTGGCGAGCGGTATAACCTGCGCCCATGCGCCAGGCACGCATCGAAAGCAGCACCGGCCTCGACCTCCCCACTACGGGCTCGATGGTCGAACGGGCACGCGCGGCGCGGCGGGCCGTAGTGTTTTCCGGCGCCGGTCTGTCCAAAGAGAGCGGGCTCGACACTTTTCGCGGCCCGGGCGGGCTCTGGGAGCGGATGAGGCCGGAAGATCTCGCCACGCCGCAGGCGTTCGCCCGCGATCCCGAAACGGTTTGGCGTTGGTATGCCTGGCGCTGGCAACAGGTGGCGGGTGCGACTCCGAATCCCGCACACCGGGAGATCGCGCGCTGGGAGGGTCGTTTCGAGTCGCTCCAAGTGGTCACGCAGAACGTCGACGGGCTCGATCTCGCCGCCGGTAGCACGGGAGTCCTGGAGTTGCACGGCACGATCGCGTTCGCCCGATGCTCCGTATGCTCCCGACGCGAGCCGATGGGTGAAGCGGTGGCGCGATCAGCCCAAGAGCCGCCTCGCTGCCCGGCCTGTAGCGGATGTCTGCGTCCGGACGTCGTCTGGTTCGGCGAGCAACTGCCGGAAGGGGTCTTCGAGGCTGCGGCGGAAGCGTCGAGCGCCGCCCATCTGTTCCTCACGGTCGGAACCTCGGCCACCGTCTATCCGGCCGCCGGGCTGATCGAGATCGCCGCGCGATCCGGTGCTTTGGTCATCGAAGTGAACGTCGAGCCGACGCCGCTCTCCGACCTGGCGGATGTACGGATGGCCGGGCCGGCGGCCGAGATGGTTCCCGCGCTCGGTCGATGGCTGGATCGGCTGGGGTAGAAAGAAACTGCCCGCTCATCCAGCGGGATGACGAAGGGGACGGCTTTGTCGGCCTCGTCAAAGTCCACAGTACCTTGCCGCATCAGCCCTCACCCCCGGCCCCTCTCCCAAAAACGGGAGAGGGGAGAACGGCAGAAGCAACCTCGTGTTGCTCCCCTCTCCCCTTGGGAGAGGGGTTGGGGGTGAGGGCTGATGCGGCTG
>DATMZU010000241.1:0-10791 GCA_035607435.1 Thermoanaerobaculia bacterium
GTCTACACCGGCGACTTCACGAGCTACGAGCCAGGTGTTTTCGCCCACGCGGAGAGAATCTATGCCGATCCCCCTCGCGGTCGGTTGGCGACGCTGGGCATTCTGGGCAATCACGATTACGGCCCCAACTGGTCCCACCCCGAGGTCGCGGACCGGATCGCGGACCAGATGCGGGCGGCGGGTATCCGGATCCTGCGCAATGAAGCGACCGAGGTCGCCGGACTTCAGGTGGTCGGATTGGATGATCTCTGGGCGAAGCGGTTCGAACCCGCGCAAGCCCTCGCGTCCATCGATCGATCGCGCGCTTCGATCGTGTTGAGCCACAATCCCGATACCGTCGACTTGCCCGTCTGGGATGGCTACGAGGGCTGGATACTCGCCGGCCATACCCACGGCGGTCAGTGCAAGCCGCCGTTCCTGCCGCCGCCGCTTCTGCCGGTTCGGAATCGCCGCTATACCGCAGGCGAATTCAAACTCTCGGGCGGCAGGTCCCTCTACATCAGCCGGGGAGTCGGCCACCTCTTGCAGGTCCGGTTCAACGCCCGACCGGAAGTCACGGTCTTCGAGCTGCGGTCGGCCTGACGAACCTTATCGAAACTTGTCGATAAGCGGTCCGCCACTAGCGATACCGCCTCCAGATCGTTACAATCGGGAATCTTCCGCGAAAAACCTTGACTGGAGGTCGATGATGCGTGCCCTGCTCGCTACCGTTTTGTGCTTGTTCTCTCTCTCCGCCGTGGCTCAAGCTCAGAACGACACCGTGAGGTCGGCCGTGAGCGCGCAACACTCTGGCCTGGTCCTGCCGCGTGACGTGAGCGGCGCCAACTGCGCCGGGTCGGCGATCATCTACGACACCACGCACGTCTCCACCCAGGGCGCCGAGGTCGCGCCCACGGCGAACGGCCCCGCGTGCAGCCTGGCCGACAAGATCGTGCTCGGCGGCACCAACCGCTTCATCTGCTCGATCGACGTCGAATTGTTCGTTCTCGCGGCCACCACGCCGTTCGACGCCACGTTGTCGCTGTTCACCGACTGCACGAGCAGCGGCGCGGCCGCTTCGGGCTGCGGCACCGGCCCCGGAACGCTGATCCCGGGCTCGACGGTGACGGTCACCGGCATCACTCCGCCGGTTGCGCTCGGCACGATCTTCACGGTCAGCTTCCCTTACGGCAATGTCGATCTCTCCGGCGAGGCGGACAACACGATCTCGGTTCGCCTCAATCCGAGCCGAAACGACGTTTTCTGGCGGATCGGCGAGACGCCGACGACGGGAACCATCCCGACCGGCGAGCCCGCGACGAGCGTCGTCGAGCGCTGCGGCAGCACCGGCACGAACAACGGTTGCACCCGGAACTTCGGCGTCAGCAACAACTTCGCGATCACCATCAGGGCCGAAGCGGCGGCGCCGGTCGGTCTGCTCGACATGTCGATCGAGTAAAGATCCGAACCTCCCGGACGCTTCGCGGCGAGCAGGCGATCGAAGCGAGGGTCCGGAAGGCGGCATTACGGCGCTTGCGTGGGAAACGCCCGGCCTTAGGTCGGGCGTTTCTGTTTCCCCTTGACAATCTACAAGAAGGGCGGCATCCTCTTGTAGACCATCTGGAGGAACGCCCATGGCCCGACCCGCTCCCGATCTGTTGCAAGGCACCCTCGATTTTCTCGTGCTCAAAGTGTTGGCTCTCGAACCGCAGCACGGCTGGGGGATCGCGCAGCGCATTCAGCAGATCTCCGAGCAGGAGCTGCGGGTGCAGCAAGGCTCCCTCTATCCCGCGCTCACCCGGCTCGAAGAAAACGGCTGGATCGCGGGCGAGTGGGGCACGTCGGAGAACAACCGCCGCGCCAAGTTCTACAGCCTGACTCCCACCGGCCGCCGTCAGCTCGAACGCGAAACCGAAGAGTGGCTTCGGCTCTCCGCCGCCGTCCATCGCGTCATGAACTACGCCTGATCGGAGAGAAACTCTCATGGCCCTCTGGCATCGCATTCGGCGTGGCTTCCTGACCCTGTTCGCCCGTTCCCGCCGCGAAGCGGACCTCGAAGCGGAGATCGACTTTCACCTGGAGGCGGCGACCGCGAAGTACCGCGAGCGCGGGCTCTCCGAAAAGGAGGCGCGCCGGGCGGCGCTGCTCGATTTCGGCGGCGTCGATCGAGCGAAAGAAGGAATGCGCGAGGCATGGACCTTCGCCCGCATTGCGGAGATCGCGAGCGACGTCAAAGTGGCGATCCACGGTTTCCGCAAACGGCCCGCGTACGCGGCGACAGTGATCGTGACGCTCGCCCTCGCGATCGGCGCCGCCGGGGTCGTATTCAATGCGTTGTGGACCGTCGTCGCGCGGCCTTTGCCCTATCGCGACGACCAGCGCCTGGTGCGGATGGAATACAGCCAGATCGGCTCGGCCGAGACTCTGGGGCTCTCGCCGCCCGAGCTGGCCGACTACGCGAAATCGACCCGTTCGCTCGAAGGCCTGGCGGAGTACCACAACATGGGCTTCACCCTGCTCGGCCATGGCGAGCCGCGCGAGGTCCGGGCGGGGGTCGTTTCGCCGAACTATTTCGGATTGCACGGCGTGCGTCCGGCGATCGGGCGCGATTTCGTCGCCGAAGACGACGCCCACGACGCCCGCCCGGTGCTGCTCCTTTCGGACGCCTTCTGGCGCCGCGAGCTGGGCGGAGATCCGGCGATCGTGGGCGCCGATTTCACCATGAACGACAAGGTGCATACCGTCGTCGGCATCCTGCCGCCGCTGCCCGCGGCACCGGACGACAACGACGTATGGATGCCGGTCTCCGCCTGCCCGTTCCGCGCGGCGGAGACTTGGGCGCATTCGCGCATCGCGCGCGGCCTCGTGGTCACCGGCCGATTGCGCAACGGTTTCGATCTCGCCTCCGCCACCGCCGAGCTTGAAACGCTGACCGCGAGCCTGGCGAAGACCTACCCCGAGGCGTACCCAAAGGATCTGTCGCTCCGGCCGCGGCTCACCCCGCTGCGCGAATCGCTTTCGGCCGGCGCGCGGCCGACGCTTTGGCTGCTCGCCGCCGCCGCCGCGACCGTGCTGTTTTTGGTCTGCGCCAACCTGCTGAACCTCACTCTCGCCCAGATGGTGCGCCGCGAGCCGGAGCTGGCGGTGCGCGCTTCCCTCGGCGCGAGCCGCGGCCGGATCGCGCGCCAGCTCGCAACCGAAGGATGCCTGCTCGCCCTCCTCGGCGGCGCCCTCGGTCTCCTGTTCGGCCTCGCCTGCCAGGGTCTGCTCGCCCGCTTCCTGGGCCGGTTGACGCCGCGGGCGAGCGAGATCGGCTTCGACCTCGGCACGGTCGCCGTGGTGTTCGGCTTGGCGATCGCGATCGGCTTGGCGATCGGTCTCGCGCCCGCGTTGCGTCGTCGGACCGATCTGGTGACGGCTCTCCGCTCCGACGGCCCGAACAGCACCTCGGGCGGCGCGCCGTTGCGGGCGCGCGACGCCTTGGTCGTCCTCCAAGTCGCGTCGTCCTTCGTGTTGCTGATCGGCGCGGGCCTGCTGCTGCGCAGTCTGTGGAATCTGGAGCGGGTGGCGCCCGGGTTCGCTCATTCCGAAGTGCTCACTCTCGGGGTTCCGCACAATTGGACCAAGATGGCCGACGACAAGGTGCGACTGGCCTACGCCGAGCGCCTGCTCGAAAAGGTGAGCGAGGTGCCGGGCGTCGAATTCGCCGCGCTGGTCGATAACTATCCGCTCAATGCCGCCCTGCCCTGGAACCGGCGGGTGGCGGTCGGAACCGTCGCGCCGGATCCCGTATCGGCCGGTCCGAGCGCGGACTTCCGGACGGTGTCGCCCTCGTACTTCGAGACGGTGGGCATCCCGCGGATCGCCGGGCGGAGCTTGATCGACGCCGATCGCGACGAGGAGCACCCGGTCACGGTGATCAATCAGACCTTCGCGCGGCAGCTGTTCCCGAACCGCAGCCCGCTAGGCCAGAAGGTCATCTTCGCCAACGGCACGACCGCCTGGACGATCGTCGGCGTCGTCGCCGACGTCCATCAGCGCACACTGGACGAACCGGTGGTTCCCGAGATCTATGCGCCGCTCGCGGTGCGCGGCGGCGCCGCGGACATCCTGCTGGTGCGCGGACCGGCGATCCGTAGCTTGATCCCTTCGCTCCGCGCGACGATTCGCGCGCTCGATCCCGACCAGCCGATCGCCGAGGCGCGCACCCTCGCCGAAGCGCGCGCCGAGTCGCTCGCCGCGCCGCGCGCCACCGCCGCCCTGCTCGCGATCGGCGCGATGCTCGCGTTGGTGATCGCCGCGGCCGGTCTCGCGGGCCTGCTCGCCTATTCGCTCGGCCAACGCGAGCGCGAGTTCGGCATTCGCCAGGCGCTCGGCGCGGAACGGCTCGACATCGCCCGCCTGGTGCTCGGCCGCACCGCCGGACTGGTGGGCTTAGGCGCCCTGATCGGCCTCGGCAGCTCGCTGCTCGTCGTCCGAGGGTTGAGCTCCATGCTGTTCGGCCTGGATACCACCGACCCGCTCACCTACGCCCTGGTCGCGGCGGTCCTCTTCGGATCCGCCTTCGCCGCCTGCCTGCCCGCGCTGCGCCAGGCGATCGGCACCCGGCCGACGCTGGCGCTGCGGGCTTCGTGAACGGCGCGGATCTAATGCAAAAACACCGGCCGGGCGAGCACGTCGCCCCGCCGGTGGCGTAGGTCGATCGTCGCCTCTCCGGGTTGGAAGCCCGCGAAGTCGTCGCGGTCTACCGTGAGGACGTACCAGCCGGAGATCGAGCGGGCGAGATGGGCGGTGGCGAGACCGGGGAGTCGGAAGGTGCTCGCGTAGGTGCCGCCGGTGGCGGCGGCGACACCTTCGAGCCCCACTTCCAGCGAGTGGGAATCGGCGCTGGTCACGTCGAGCACGAAGACCGAGACGTGCGCGTCGGCGAGTGCCGCCACGGCCGGACGGAAATCGGGCGTCATGCGGACGCCGCCGAGGCCGAACCGGCCCAAGCCCCAACCGAGATAGATCATGGTCTTTTCGCCGGGCAGGTGGGTGAGCGCTTTCGCGGTCATTTCGAGCGCACGTTCGGGCGTCGCGACCCGGAGCGCCTCGGCGAAATCGAAATGCGCCGCTAATGAAGGGCGATCGGACGGCGAAACGTCCCTCTCCGGCGTGTAGACCATCGCGCGATCGACCGCTTCGAGCACGGCTTGCCGGTCGGTGGTGAAATCGAGCCAGAGCTTCAGATGGGAATCGTAGGAAACCACCGCCACGCGGTCCGAAGGGGCAAAGCTCGCCACCAGCTCGCGGGTGTATGGCCGCAAGCGAAGCTGGCCGGAGATCCGCGTCGGATTCAAGTCGGCTTGGACGAAGAAGACGACCAGCTTGCCGAGCGCCTGCTTCCTCGCCTCGTTCCCTTTCCATCCCTCGAATTCCTCGACCGGGGCCTCGGGCGCCTTCGCTTCGGACTCCGAAGACACCCAATCGACGGCGGTCACCGGAATCTCGCGCCCATGGACCCGGATCCGAAAATCGCCGGGCGTAAGCCCAAGGATCGGCCGGCCGGTGCCGTCCACGACCCGCACGACGATCGTGTCCAGCGCGACGGTGATCTCTTGGTCGAAATGTTCTTGCGGCGAATCGGCCGCCGCCGCGGCGTCCGTCATCGTGAAGAGAAGGCCGGCCAGCAGGAGGAGAAAGGCTAGGCGTCGCATGATTTCCGAGTTTAGCCCCCGGCCGACGAATCCGGGAGCGAGCCGGTCCCGGGAAACGCACAGCTCGGCCCGGGTTTCGATCTGTCGGAAAAAAAGAAAGGCCCCCATCGCTGGGAGCCTTTCGGGGGTGATGAGACAACCGTTCCACTTACAGCGCGCGGCTCAGCAGGGCACCACCTTGATCCGCAGCGCTTCGCGCACGTTGTTGTCGTCTTCGCGGGACTCGACGACCTGGTTGAGCACGTCCACGCCGTGGAACAGGAAGTAGGTGCCCGCGGCGAGGGCCGGAAGGGTGAGAGTGACCGGCCGGGTGAACGCCGAGCTCGCGAGGAACGTGCCGTTGTTCCATTGGCCGATCAAGATGCCGCCGCTATGCCCGGCGAAACTGTCCTTGTTGAGCCACCAGCGCTCGGTCTGGGTCACGTTCACGGTGCCGTTGTTGCCCACCGTCGCATTGATCGTGATCTTGCCTCCCCCACCGGTGCAGGCGATGACCGTCCCGCTGTTGTTGAGCGCGATCGTATCGGTGGACGCAATCCGCTGCTGCGCCGAGGCAAACAGGTTGATCTCCGTATTGCCCGACGGGTAGAGAAATCGCCCGCCCTTCGCGTCGTCCGGCAGCACGTCGACGGTCTCTCCGGGACCGGCGACCAACGGCCGCGGCTGCATCGTTCGCATCACGTTGTAACCCTGCGAATGATCGAGGCCGTGCGCGTGGCCGAACTCGTGGATGAACGTCACCCGGCCCACCTCGGGCAGAGTGTCCTCCGCGACGGCGCCGAACGTCATGTCGCTCGCGACCATCACATCGGCCTCCAGCCAACCCGCGGTGCCCGGAAAGAAGCAGAGCGAGCTGAACATGGCGGTAAGCCCATTGTTGCCCGCGATGTTCGACCGATTGACAATCGCGGCGTCGTTTTGTCCGTCGTTGTTAACGATCTTCGAGCCGGAGGTCGTGGCGCCCGACTTCGAAACCATGTCGTTCATGCCGATCACGCCGCGCCACTGGCTGATCGCGTTGTCCAGAGAGACCTCGCGCTGGCCGCCGTGCGCGATGCTGAAGGTGTTCTGTACCATCGAGAACGGGGCGCCCCAGGTGATACTGACGCCGCCGCAGGTGTAGGTCTTGAAGGCGTGGGCGTTGGCGGTGAGAAATAGGCCCGCGAGGATCGCGGCGCCGGTCGCTAATTTGGTCTTCATGAGGGTCATTTCCTTTTGTTTTGGGTTGAGTGATCTCAGGTCTTTTCAGTTCAGGAACCGGCCGTCTCGCTCGCGGGAATGTCTTCCGCGGCTTCGATTTGGTCCCAGATGCGTCCAGGGGTAGGCAGGGTGCGGTACTCGCCATGGATCGGCTCGATGGCTTGGAGGTCGCGAATCGCGGCGAGGAATTCCTCTTTGGAAAGCGCTCCGTCGAGCAACGGGCGGGCGCGATCGAGAATCGCGGGTTGGGCGTCCGGGTGCAGGAAGTCGAGCGTGGTGTCCACCACCGGATCGGGCGTGAGATCGAGCCCCGCTTCGCTCACGCCGAGAACCGCGCGGCCGTCGGGATCGATCAGGACGTCCGTGCCTTTGGGTCCGGTCTCCAAGCGAAAGAGGTAGTTGCCGACCACCGGGGTGAAGAACCAATCGACGTTGTTGAGGAAGACCAGGTAGCGGGTCTCCGCCGTCAGCCGGGGCAGCTCGGGAATGAACAGAAAGCGCGCGTCGGAAACCGGTCCGCCGAGGGTGGCGATCTGCAGGCTTCCCGCTTGAGTCTGGCCGAAGTGCGTCCGCACGTCGCTCAGCGTGAACAGGGTGCGCGGCCCCGCCGTGGTGCTCCACGAATAGGAGCCGGCGCTCGCTTTGCCTTCGATGACGGCGGCCGTGTTGGCCAGGGCGTCGCGGGTGGAATCGATCGCCTTCGTGGTATCGGCCAAGGCGGTACCGGTTCCCGAAAGCGACAGGGCGGCGGCGAACAGCAGCGGCAGCCCAAAGATGAATCGTCCGTACATTGTCAATCTCCTTGTGTTTGTTTTCCGGGCCGCTTCATTCGGCCACATGGACAGCTGTCGTGGGCCGATCGTTTCTCCCACCTCGAAAGAAAAAATCTGAAAGTTACTTTTCAACCAGGTCACGGCACGGCTCTCGCCGCGCCACAAGAGGGCGCGGAAAAAACCTTACGAAGAAACCGCGCTCAGGCGGCGGGGAGGATGCGGAAGGTGAAACGACCGGCGGGAGTGCTGCGGCCGGCGGCGGGGCGGGAGACTTCGATCGTGTAGTCGCCCGGCGCGAGCAGGGTCGCGGGGAAGGAAAGGCTCAGAGGTTCGATCTCGGTCGCGCGGAGATCGGCGCCGCGCCACAGCTCGCGGCCCCGCGCGTCTCGCAGGATCGCGCCATAGGAGGCCACGTACGGCGGATCGATTTCGAGCGCGAGCACGATCCATCCTCCCTGCTTTGGCATGCGCAGCCGGAAGGTGGGCTCGCGGCTGGCGCCGCCGCGCTCCGCGTTCAAAAACAGGAACGGGACGTTGCCTTGCGGACGACGCGCCTGCTCCAACTGCTCGGCGACGGCCGTCCGCTTCTGCCGCTCGCGGTCGAGGTCGCGCCGGCTCGCCGCGAGCTGGCCGCGAAGCGCCTCGGCGTCCGAGGCGGCGCGGTTCCCAGCCGAGGTTTTCTCGTGCTCCCGTTCGAGGGCCGAACGGGCGATCGCCAGCTCCCGGTCCCGTGCGCCGATCTCACGGAAGCTGAGCAGCGCGGGCACTCCCACGGCGATCAGAAGGCAACTCAGAAGGACCGCCATCTGGCGCGAGCGGCCGAGACGGCCAAGCCAAGCCAGGGCGGCCAGCTGCCGGCCGACCGTCGCACGCGCCACGTCCTGCCGGGCGGCACGCTTGAAACCGCGTTCGAGCGACTCGGCGGCCGCCAGGCGGTCGAGACATTGCGGGCAGTCGAGATAGTGATCCTCGAAGCTCTCCGCCTCCTCGGGCGGCAGCTTGCCCATCACGTACAGGTCGATGATCTGACGCTCTTCGATGTCGGCGTGGGTCATGGCGAAAACCGTTCCCGTCCTCTCAGGAAGCCGTCCGGGCGGTCCGGACCGGCGAGCGCTCCAGCAGCTCCTTGAACCGCTGCTTGGCCCGGAAGAGGACGCGGCTGAAATGAACGCTTTCGAGACGGAGATCGGAACAGATGCGCTCCCTCTCCTCCTCGGCGACGTAGAAGCGGAGCAGGATCTCCCGGTCGCGGTCGGTGGGCAGCTCGGCGATCAGGCGCCGCACGGTTTCGGCCTCCTCGTCGAGGAGGATCGACGAGAGCGGGCTCGGCGCGGGATGGACCGCCTGGGCCAGCTCCTCGTCGTCTCCCTCGGTCCGGCGGCGCGCGGTCTTCCGCCGTTCGGCGAGCATCAGGTTGCGGGCGGTGCCGCGCAGGAAGGCCGGCAGGCCGCCCGGTTCGGCGAGCCCCCGGCCCCGCAGGCGTTCGAGCACGATGCGAAAGGTTTCCTGGTGCAGGTCGTCGGCGAGATCCGGCGACGCGCCGAGCTTGCGCAGCAGGTAGCGCAGCCCGCGGCCGAAGCGCTCGACGAGCGCCGCCTCCGCCGCGGCGTCTCCCGCGGCGATGCGTAGGACGAGGTCGGCGACCTCCGCCTCGTCCGGCTCGGAACCCGGAACGGTGCTCATGGCGTTCGTCACGCCTCGGATCGGGCGAACCGCCGCCGGTCGAACCGGAGATTTCCCGAAGCGCGGCGCCATCATACCCGGGGCCGCCGGGATTGCCGCCAAAGCACAGGACATGGGACCTCCCGGAGCTTACTGGGAGACCCGTTCCGCCGACGAGTGGGAGCCGCCGGGAAGTTCGTCGTCGTCGTTGCGGGCGCCCCCCTCCTGCGCGGTCCACGAGCCGGCGCCGGGGTCTTCGCCGCCGGAGGGGTGAGGGTCGGAATCCCCGGCGCGCGCGGAGGTGATCGCATCTTTCGCCACGCAGGTCAGCGTTTCCTGCTGGCGCGTGAGCAGAAACGTGGTTCCTTCGTAGCTCACGGTGGCTTGCAAAAGGCTCAAGTATTGGCAATCGGTGCCCCACACCAAAGGCGCCCGGTTCTTGATCAGAATGCCGGTCCCGGCGCTGCCGAAAACCAGCTCGTCTCCCGCCAACAGCCCCAGCTTGCCTCTGGATTCGGTGATCGTCCAAACCAGCTGGTTCCAGTCTTGAATCGACACGTTCTGCTCCTTTTCTCTTCGTTGGCTCACGGAAGCTTGAAAGCTGTCCGGAAGCTCGTTTCAACTACCTACTGTCCCGAGGCGGTCGAATCTCCCTCCCTCAGCGCCAATCTCCTTGGAGGACGAAGCCGGACCAGAAATACGGGTCGCGGTAGCGCGGCTCGCGCCGAAGCGATCGCTGCGCCTCGCGCAGAGCGGCGGCGGGGGCGAGCCCGTTCCGCCACATGCCGCGGTAGAAGCGGGCCATCAGCTCCGCCGCGGCGCGATCCTGGACCTGCCACAAGCTGGCCACCACCCGCCGGGCGCCGGCAGAGAGAAAGCCGC
The DNA here is from genome assembly GCA_035607435.1 of Thermoanaerobaculia bacterium. GTDB lineage: Bacteria > Acidobacteriota > Thermoanaerobaculia > Multivoradales > UBA5704 > DASYKS01. Next base: position 10,196 of record DATMZU010000241.1, read on the forward strand.
GGGTGAGCCCCATCAGCCCTTCCCCCCGCACCTCTTTGCCGAACGCCGTCCGGCAGCCGGAGAGAACCACCAGATCGGCCGCGAGGTCGAGTTGCCGAATGTCGGACAGACCGAGGAAACCTTCGCGCGGACGGCCGGCGGCATCGACGAGCGAGAGCACCAGACCGGTCAGTACCGGATTGCGGGTATCCGCCACGCCATGGGTGGCGAAATGGACGACGCGGAAGGAGCGAAGATCTTCCGCCAGCACCGCCTCGCGGCTGGCCGCGAAATCGAGCGCGGTCCGAACCTCTCCCGCAGCGGCGAGGCCGGCGATCGTCTCCGCCTCGCGCCGCGTGCCGGGCAGGCGCTCGAACGCCGGCAGCAGGCCGCCGGCCTGGCGGACCGCGTCTCGCGCCTCCTTCGCCGGGGCCGACCCCTTGGCGCTCGCGGCTTCGGCGACGCGAGGATCGTCGGCGGAAAAGACCGGATCGGCGAGGACATACGCTCGCCGCGGAGCCTCGGGTCGCAACGCCAATCGCCGACGCTGGGAGATCAGGGTGGTCGCCGAGGGAAGGTAGACCACTTCGTGCTCTTCGAGCAGCGGCTTGGGCGTC
>DATMZU010000242.1:0-7823 GCA_035607435.1 Thermoanaerobaculia bacterium
GGGGTCCTCCTCGAGCATCCCAAGGTCGCGGAATGCGCCGTCGTGGGCATGCCGGACGAGCAGCGCGGCCAGATCGTCAAGGCCTTCGTGGTCCTCGCGCCCGGCGTCGAGCCGAGCGACGAGACGATTCGCGAGCTTCAGGACTTCGCCAAGTCGCAGATCGCGCCCTACAAGTACCCGCGGAAGGTCGAATTCGTCGCCGGCCTGCCGCGCACGGAGACCGGCAAGCTCCAAAGGTTCCGGCTGCGGGAAGGCTAAAGGTCCTATAGTCTGCGTCAATGATTCAACAGCTCATCTTGATTGCCGCCCTCGTCGCGCCGATTCCACCGGGCGCGGCACCCGGGATGCCGGATCTCTCCCCCGGCGCTCTCCGCCTCGTTCGGGACCTCAAGGCCAACCTTCTGAGCGTTGATCGGGGCGGCAATCTCTGGGCTTGGGAAAGCGGCTCCGGGCGCGTAGCCCTCTATGGTCCGACCGGCATCGCACTTTCCTCGGTCGGCGTCGGGTCATCGGCCGCTGTCGCCGCCGACCGGGAGTGGGGCGTGGCGGCCCTCTCCCCGAATGGCCGCGAGCTGCGCCTCGTCCCGTGGGCGGGTACCCCCTCTTCCATCTCGATGGACAACGACGTCCGCTCGGTCGCTTGGATCGATCAGAACACGATCGCGGTGGCGCCTGCGCTCGCCGCACGTCGCGTCGAGATCTGGGATCTTCGAGCGAAGAAGCGAATCCGGGAGATCGGCGCGGAGCTGCCTTTGGTTCCCGGGGAGGGAGTGACGCGGCTTCGGACCATCGCCCTGCACTACGCGCCGGAGCGAGACCTGCTCTATACCCTGGACAGCTATACCGGCGATCTCCAGGTCTATGGGATGGACGGCCGGCTCGTTCGCCGGGAGGCGGTGCCGATTCACGACCGGACGGATTTGGACGATTGGCTCGCGGGCTGGGATCGCGACGACCGGGCGAAGCACCAAACGGATACTCCGACCATCTGGCGTCTGCTCTTGGCCTTCGATAGCTCGGCGAACCTTTGGGTGGTCGCGGCCTGCGAGAAAGGCAAGGCTCTGCTCTTTCGAATGCCTCCCGCCGGCAAGGCGGAGACCGCAACCGTGGACGTCGACCCCGCGTGTTGCTCGGTCGGCGCGACCATCTGGCAGGACTCGCTGATTCTGTACCACCAGCCGGAAAGACCCCTGTGCAACGTCGTGCGGAGGATCACCGTGCACTTGCAGCTCGATCGACTGCTCCCGCAGCTGTAGCTATACCTGTTTCTGAGAAGGCCTCGCCGTGGACCCCTTCGGGATCTGGCTTTTCGCGCGCCTGGCGTTCGCTTCCTGGCTCGCGGGAACCTCCGGGGCGATCTGGTTCGAGGTCACCCCGCTGACATCTCCCGAGCCTGCGACGCTTCGGGTGGCCGTTCCGGGAGCGAGCGGGACCGTGCGCCTCGACAACCGCGCGAGCGGGCTCGCCCTGGTGTGCATCGGAGGCCGAGAGGTCTCGGTCCGTTGCGAGCAGCGCTACTTGCACGCGCAAGACTCGGCCGAGCTCGTGAGAGACCGCGGCGTGGCGCTCAAAGGGGCGATCGCCGTCGATGGACGCCCCACTCCGAGCGCCCGAATCTCGGTCGTTCTCGAAGGCTTGAAGTCCACACGCTTCGTCACGCTTCCGCTCGCGCGGGACGGCGAAACGCCGCCGATCCGGCAGGTGCGCAGCGACCGCGCCGGGCGTTTCGAAACGCCGCCTCTCGCTCCCGGTCGATACCTTCTCGAAATCGTCCCGCCGGGCGGCGAGCTGTTTCACTCGGAACCCTTCCGCCTCCCGGCTCGCGAGACGCTCTTGCCGCGCTCTGCGAGTCCCGGCGGAAAGGTCGCTTTCGATCTCGGAGAGTTCGCCTTCTCGTCGGGCATGACGGTGGAGATCCACGCGACGAGCACCGCCAGCGGCCAGCCGCTCGCCGGAGCGAAGGTCGGGGGCAGCCAAGGCGAGCTGCCACGGAAACGCTTCTTCGAGCAGACGACCGGCCGAGACGGCCTGGCGCGGATCGCGGGGCTCGATCCTGCGATGCCGGCGTCGATCGCCTGCACGGCACCGGGGTACATGGCCTTCCGCCAGCGCTTCGACACGCCGCCCGGCGTCGTGGATTGCGAGCTCGAGCCCCTGGCCGAAGTCACGGGGGAAATTCGGGACGCGGAGAAGAAGCCCTTGCGAGGAGCCACCGCGTCTCTCCAGGGAACTCCGCAGCAAGCCCGGACTCGGGGGGACGGCCGCTTCGCCCTGACCGATCTTCCGGCGGGAGCCTACGACCTGATCGCCGCCGCGCCGGGGTATCGCGCAATGCGGCTCGGCGTGACGGTCGCGGCCGGCGAAAAACGCCTCCTGCCTGCTATCGATCTCGAACGTGGGCACGAGATCGCTGGGGTCGTGCGCGATCGGCGGACGAAAGCGCCGATCTCCGAGGCGTCCGTCGTCTCGCTCGATCCCCCGGGCCTCGTTGCGACACGGAGCGACGCGAACGGGGAATTTCGCTTGACGGCGGCGGATTCGCCGCTTCGACTCGCCGTCTCGGCGGCGGGCTATCCCGAGCGCGATTTCGACGTCGAAGAGGCGGTGGACGGACCCCTGCTCGTCGAGCTGACGGCGGGGGGCCGGATTCATGTCACGGTCTGGGACGACGAGGGAAATCCCTGCCGAGGCTGCCCGGTGACGATCGCCCCCGAGGCGGGAACGATCCTCGGTCTCGAAACGAACGCTGCCGGCGAGGGAGTTTCGACCGAGCTGGCCGAGGGGGTCTACCGGGTTGCACGGACTCGTCTCGAAAACCTTGGCACCGTGGTTTCGCGGCAATCTGGAGACGAGGTGCGCACGGTGGACCTCCATGCGGGAGAGACGCCTTCGGTGATTTTTGGGGCCGAAGGGACTCTCGTGCAGGTTCGATTCGATCCTCCGGTGCCGGCCGGCTGGGCGCTCACCGCGGACTCCGGTGCCGTGCAGCGGGTGGCCGAGCGACTGGAGGACGGCAGCTTTCAATTGCGCCAGCTTCCGGCGGGAAACGTCGCGTTCCTTCATCTGGCGGACGATCGAGGGACGACGATCTCGCAAGGAAGCTTGCCTTCCTCGGCGCGGGGAGCCGTCCGCCTCGAACTGCCCCAAACCGCGGTCAGCGGCGTGCTCACGGGGGCGACGGCCGGGCAACGGCTGCAGCTCGTGTCTTTGGCGAATCCCTCGGTCGCCGGAACGACGTTCACCGACTCGGACGGCCACTTCTCCGTGCCCTTCGTCACTTCCGGGCTCTACGCCTTGGTTTTGGAGGATCGGATCCTTCGGACGGTCAGCGTCGAAGGCAATGCGGTCCTCGACCTCGGCCGGATCGAGCGATAGTTCCCCTAGCCCTCCGGCCGCCAGGCCGAGAGCCGCGGCAGGAAGCGCGGGACGTGCCGCCGGTACTCGCGGTAGGAATCGCCGAAGCGCGCCGCGAGCATCGGCTCCTCGAGCAGCGGGATGTAGATCAGGTTGATCGCCAGGAACGTGATCGCCCAGGCGCCGTGCGGCCGGGACAAGAGGACGAGCGCCTCGCCGAACACGACGAAGAGGACGCCCGAGATCATCGGGTTGCGCACGAACCGGTAGGGGCCGCGGACCACGAGCGCCCGCGGCGGGTCCCAGGGAGCGAGGGTGCCCTGCCCTTCGGTCGCAAACCGGCGCAGCGAGGCGACGAAGAGGAGGACCCCGACGCCGAGCAGAGCGACGCCCACCCCCTGGAGGGCGATCTCCCCGGCGGAGCCTCCGAGGCCGGGCGCAATGCCATACCGCCGCGCGATCCAGAGCGGTACGAGCACGGCGACGGAAAAGGGCAGGATCGCGATCGCGAGCAAGTGGCGGAGGAGGATGAGCATGGTCTTGGTCGTTGGCCGCGTGGAGCCGTTTCGTTTAGTTAGTGTTCTGAAAGGAACGAATAAGCTTTTCCGTGTGGGAAGCGATTCACGAGTTCGAAGAACTTCGTTTCTGTGATCTGAGTCGGCCAATCAAGATTGATCCTAAAGGTGATTTTCTTCTCATCTCTGTGGAAATCAAAGCCTGCATGCTCAAGAGGTGGTTCATGTCTCGAACCAGAGCCTTGCGTGGAGTAAGTATCCCCCGGCAGATTCTGGCCTTCCTGGGCCGCTTGATCCGCCACGAGGGCACAGACCCTCTCCTCTGTCCGACCTGCCGTGGCCCCATGGAGCTCGTCCGAGTCGTCTTCGGTCCTCACGAGCCGATCGCCGATCTGTTTCGCCTCGCGGGCAAGACTCTGGCGCCACGGCACCCGATCTGGGACACCGGATGAAGCTCTTCAACCAGCTGTTCAGCCGAGTCACAAGAAAAGCAGCGCAGGCTAGGTGGCGCCCAAAAGCTTGACTAGAAGCGGCAACGATGCGACCTTTTTCCAATTGCCTGGACCAGAAAGTTTTCTAGTGTGAACATCAAATTGATACAATCCGAATCCAGCGAAAAATATTTTCGGGATATCGTGCAGGATTCGTACACCCTCATACCCGATTGGCTTTTCATCGTCAACTACAACAACGCTTTCTAATTGCTTTTTTCCGTTGGGATTGCGAACAGATACGCGAACCTCGAACTTAAGCTCATCCCCATCGACCATCCAGAAAAACGTTACCAGTTTCAAGTCCATTACCATTCTGAATGGATTCGACTCGGCCGTGTCGGCAAGTTCTTGCGGTAAGTGCAGTATTTCCGGCACATCGATTAAGCTGACTTTCCCGGTTACTTGATCGGTAATGACTCGGCTACAGAGAACGCTCCATAAATGAATCATACTTAGTTCCCGTCCTATCCTAAGCCTTAATGCGAATTGGTATACGTCCGCGTTCGTGACGCCACGCCATAGGCATTAGTGGCGAAAGTGGAGGGATGCATATGGCCACCTGTAGTTCTCGGGCGGATGATTGCTTCTTGGGCAGCTTGGTAAACTTCGGTTTCACCGATCTCAACGCGCCACCGGCCCATATCATGCTGGTCTGCAACATGAATATGAACCGCCGCGCCGAGGGCGAATGCCAAGCGGCACATAGTGCTAACCGTTAGATTTTCATTGCCGTTGAGCCATCGCGACAGGGTTGGCGGCTTGACGCCAACAAGGTCGGCCAGTTTCTTCTTGCTTACCTCCCCCCTTGCCAGCATTATTTTGCTAAGGCTGTGTACGAATTCTAAGAGAGCGACCTCGACCCAGTATTCCGGACTCTGCTCGGCCGAACGGATTGAATCTTCGAAAGAATAGTCTTTTACCTTGTCCACGGTTATTCCTCCCCATAGGACTCGAAAGTTCTGAGTCTTAGAATCGGCAAACAAGCCGCACGATTCGCAATTGCCGCTGGTATGGCGTCGGGTGGGGTTCGCGACGTCTTAAGACAAGCGTTGGTGCAAACCACGGTCTTGCCGTACTGAAAGAAGAAAATTCGAAGTCCCAGGTTCTTCTCTTCGCGAGTTTGCCGTGCTCGTTCTCGGCGGCGATTCGCACAGTTCAATACGATGAATTCGGAGATGCCGTCGTAGAGTTCCTTCGCCCTAACAAACCCTTCGTCGAGAAAAGGCGGGCCCTCTGTGGGTACTTGGCGGGCAAGCAAGGTCATGGCCCGCAGGTGAATCCTCGGGTGCAATTGCTCGACGGCAGCGAGTATCGACCTCACGGATTCCCCCTCCACAGGATCGTCAACCGCGACGACCTCATAGTGAAGTACCTTGATCCGCCGCAGCTCCATGTTAGCCTATGGGCTATCCAATTGTCCAGGGGGGTTCCACCAAGATGAGATCTGCGTCGATTCTACCGCAAAGCTATTCGGCCACTCGAAGAAAGTCGAGAACCATGCCGCTGCGATCGCCGTTCACTTCGCCCACTACAATTCTTGCCGGGCTCACGCGACCCTCGGCAAGGGTGTCACGCCGGCCATGGCTGCGGGTGTCGAGACGCGGAAATGAGAGATCGCGGACCTGATCGCGTTGCTTCCGGAGCCGTTCATCTTTGAAGGCTGAGTCAAAATGAGCCAGTGCCCTCTATCCCGGCGGCGAGAGCTGCCCGGAAGGCGGAGTAAGATTCAATTCCCATGTCCACGCCGACCTCCGACTCGAAGTTCCTCCGCCGGGCCCGCTCGCGGCTCCTGATGCGGCTGTTCTTCTTGGGCAAGCTGCCGCTCGCTCTCTTTGCCGGGCTGCGGATCGAGGAGATCACGGCCGAGCGGTGCGCGGTGTCGGTCCCGTACGGCTGGCGGTCGACGAACCCGTTCCGCTCGACCTACTTCGCGGCGCTCGCGATGGCCGCCGAGCTCTCGACCGGAGCGCTCGCGATGGCCGCGGTCGAGGCCTCGCCGGTTCCGGTCGCCCTCCTCATCGTGGGGCTCGAGGCCGCGTTCGAAAAGAAGGCGGCGGCGCGCACCACGTTCACCTGCCTGGCCGGGGCGGAGATCGCCGCCACGGTCGCCCGCGCGATCGCGACCGGCGAGCCGCAGACCGTCCGCGCCGAGACGATCGGCCGCCTTCCGGACGGCACGGTCGCCGCCCGGTTCGCGTTCACCTGGTCGTTTAAAAAGCGCGCTGCGAAAGCCTGAGCGCATTCGGCGCTACGGGTGCCCACTGCCCCCTTCCGTCGTAGTACCCGCCGCGGGCGCTTTCACGTCCTTGCCCCTGTCGTCCTTGGGCGCCTGGGTCGCTCCTCCCTTGCCGCGCTCGATGGTGTAGAGGACGTCGGCTCCCGTCGCTTCGCGCGACTGCTCGGCTTGGAGCGACCACTCGCGGCTCAGGAGGTAGCGGATCCGGAAGGTGCTCACCGGCTCGAAGAGGCCGATGCCGTAGGTGACGTAGAGGCGCGGCGAGAGGTACTTGCCGACCACGACGGACGCCTCCTTGAGGCCGCCGGTCGATTCGATGCGCGCCTCTTCGAGGCCGAAGCGGGCGGCGAGCTTCTTGGCCAGCATGTTCCCGCCCTTGAGGCCCAGCGCGTTCGCGGCGTTCGCGACCAGGCTTCCCTCCTGCGCCGTGGCCTGGCCGAGGGGATGGCCGAGGAGCAGGTAGGCGAGCGCCTCGCTCTCGCCCATCGCCGGCTCGGAGTAGATCGTGGTCTGGGGCGCCCGGAGGGTCCCGCGGACGTTGATCCCCGCGATCGTCCCGTCGTCCGCCTTGCGGAACGCCTTCAAATCGAGGCCGGGGTTGTCGATCGGCCCGCCGGCGAAGATCAGCCGGCCGCGCTCGAGCTGGAGGTCCTGGCCGTAGGACTTGTAGACGCCTTCCCGGACCACCAGCTGGCCGATGCCCGTCGTCGTCTTGCCCGGCTCCTCGATCACGAGCAGGCTGCCGCTCGGCTTGCCGCTGAAGCCGAGCGCCTTGATCGAAACCTTGTCGCCCAGGATCATTCGGATGCGGGCGTGCAGCTCGCGCGGCGCGGCCTTTTGGATCTGGGCCGCCTGCGCGGAGGGGGGGAGGATGACCACGTCGTCCGAGACCGGGATCGCGCCCGGCTTGCGCTTCTCCTGCTCGATCGTCGCCTCCGGGATCTCGACGTCGCCCGTGACGTCGATCCGCGAGGCTTGCATCGCGATCTCGAGCTTCGGGTTGACGAGCGCCTTGACCTCGCGGGTGTTGGAGGCCTGGAAGCGCCGTCCTTCGAGGGCGAGCCGGCTCGCGCCGCCGTCGAGCGCCACCGTCCCGGCGAGGGTCGCGGCGCCCGGTCCGGAACGGACGCTCCCTTGAATCTCGATCGGCCCCTTGCCGTCGCCCTTCGCCGCGATCTCGATCTGCCGCAGCTCGAGGCCGTAGGCCGAGACGTCCACCTGGGC
>DATMZU010000239.1:0-6692 GCA_035607435.1 Thermoanaerobaculia bacterium
GCCCGCCCAAGGTGTTGAACGGCGATGTCGTTCCACCGCCGGAATCCGTCCCGGGAACGAGGTCCACGAGGAGGCGGGTGCCGGCCTTCGTGCCATCGGTCACCCAGGGCTCGAATCCATGATCTTCGTCGCGCGCGAGAAAGAAGACTCGGTTCCCCAGGGTGTAGAGAACCTCGCCGGGAATCACCCGCTCGTCGAGCAATTGCTCCGTGCCGGCGGCCGTGCCGTCGCTCCCCCACAGCAAATCGCGGAAAGGGTCGTTCGTCACGAACACAAGGCGGCCCCCCGCGTCGGCCGAAGCGGGCACGTTCGGAGCCGCGGCGGGCTCGGGGCCGTCGATCAGCTCGCGGACGAGATGCGTGCCCCCGGCCGTGCCGTCGCTCGACCAAAGCTCGAAGCCGCGGGTTCCGTCATCGGCGAAGAAGAAGCTCCGGGCGCCCGCCTTCATGAAGCGCTTGGGGTACGAGCCGCCGACGTCGGTATCCGGTAGGTCGATCAGCAGTCGCGTTCCGGCGCGCGTGCCATCGCTGCGCCACAGCTCCCCCCGAAAGAGATCGTCCGACGACGAAAAAAGAAGCCCGGAACCGGCTCGCGCGACGTCGAAGATTCCGAGCGGAAACAAACCGGTGTCCTCCGCGACATCGGTCAATTGCACGGTTCCTTGCGGGCGGCCGTTGGTGCGCCAGAGCTGGCGGCGGCCGGCGGGGTCCACAGCGCTCAGGTAAGCGAGCGAGCCGACGACGACCCACCCCTTCGGCGAGGAGGAACAATTCCCCGCGCAGAGATCCTTGAGCAGCTGCGTGCCGGGAGCGCTCAAGTTCGACGTCCAAAGCTCGACGTTTTCGCCCGACGGTTCGGCCGTGCCGGAGAAGTACAGCAGCGCCCCTTGGCCACGAAACGGACCGGCCGCTCCGGAGCAGGCTCCCGGACAGACGTCCCGGATCATCCGGGTGCCGGTTCGCGTGCCGTCGGTCAACCAGGGCTCCAGTCCGTGAACCCCGTCGTCCGCGCCGAAGACCGCTTTCCCCTGGACGGCGGCGATGAACAGATCGTAAGGCGGTTTCCGGAACGGGTTGAGGCCCGGAAAATCGGTCAGCGGAAACGTTCCCGCGGGCGTGCCGTTGGTCCGCCAAAGCTCCACGCCGGCTGCGCCTTCCGAATCGTTGCCTTCCACGAAATAGGCGAGCGGGCCGGCGACGATGAATCCCGAGTTCCGAATGACCGGAGCGGTGCCGGGAACCACCTCGGCCAGTTGCCGGGTACCGGCCGTCGTGCCGTCGCTCGCCCACGGCTCCAGCCCGGAATTCGCGGTGCCGGCAAAGAAAAGCAGACGATCCGCGAGCGCGACCAAGCCGAACGGTTCGCGCACGTTGGGTCCTGTCGCCCCGAAGCGGAAGATCGCCCGCGTTTTCGCGGCCGTACCGTCGGTCGTCCAGAGCGCCGGGCCGTGGTCGTCGACGCCCGAGAAATAGACCTTGCCGCGAAGGACCGCGACGCTCCCGAAAGAGCCCAGGAAGCCTGAACCGGTCCCCGGAAAAAGATCGAGAACCCGACGGGTACCGGCGGCGCTGCCGTCGCTCGTCCAGAGCTCCTCGCCGTGGACGCTGTCGTAAACGCCGAAGTAGAGCCGGCGCGTTCCGGGCACCGGAAAGAAGGAAAGCCGGAAGCTCCCCGGCACCGGCTCTTCCACGAGGGGAAACGTCCCGGCCGCCGTACCGTCGGTCACCCAAAGGCGGAGCGGCACGTCCTCCTCCGCAAATTCCGCCGCGGTGTAATAGATCGCCGCGCCGCTGTTGGCGACCACCGACACCCGATACCCCGGCGCGATCCGAACCGTACCCGCTGCCGTGCCATCGGAGGCCCAGACCTCGCCGGAAAATTCCGTGCTGAAAATCACTCGACCGCCGAGAGTTGCAAACCCGGCGGGATTCGAGCCCAGGCTCACCGGCACCGGGTTGATGTCCGCCACGAGGTAGGGAGTGATCGCCGCGGCGGGCAGGGCGGTAAGGAGGGCGGCGATCGAAATCCAGACGGTGAAACGCATGAAGACACTCCCCGGGAGAATTGTCGGATGGCTGTGCTGCATCAGAAAGACGCTACTGCGGGTTCAAGGTGTTAGCCGATCGATCGCCCACAACTCGAACCCGAGCCCCGGGGTCCAGCGGGTAAAGAACAGGTGCGAGCCGATCGCCCGGATCCAGCCGGTGGCGTTGCGCACGATCTGGAACGTCCCCGCTTTGGTGCCGTCGGTCGCCCAGAGCGCCTTCTCGCTCGGCCGGGTGCCGGCGGAAAAGAAGACGTAGCCGCCGAAGTCCTGGAGCCCGTGCTCCAGCCCGCGCCGGGCGCCGTCCGGCCGCGGGATCGTCCGGGTTCCGGCCCGCGTGCCGTCGCTGATCCACAGCTCTCCCGAATCGTCGGGCGAGGCGAAGAACAACCGGTCGCCGACGACCGTGTCATCCTCAACGAAGTACGGCAGGAACGAGATGGCATGCCAAAGGCCGAGCTCGATCATTCCCTCGGCGGCGTCGTAGGCGAACAGACGCTGTTCGTAAAACCCGTCCACGACCACGAACAACCGGCCGGCGGTCGGAATCAATCGATTGACATAGAAATCTTCCGGGTCGAAAGCGAAAACCCTCTCCGTTCCCTCCGGCGTACCGTCGGTGCGCCAAACCTCGTTGGCCCGGCCGAATTCGCCTTCCGATCCGGCGAAGAACCAGAGGCGATTCTCGAACTCGACGAAGCCCCGCGGAAAGCTTGAGCTCAAGTAGCCCTCGCCGGGGCGCAGGTCGGCGAACGGGTGCGTTCCGGCGAGCGTGCCGTCCGTCACCCAGGGCTCCACGCCGCTCGCGAGGCCGAACGCCGAAAAGACCACCTTGTCGCCGAACGAAGCCAGGTGCTCGGGTCCGAAGGAGGAGCGCCAAAGATCGGCCACGGTCTCGGTGCCGCCGGGCGTGCCGTCCGTCGAGGCGAGACGCTGGTAGCCATTTTCATCCGTCGCCAGAAACAGCACGCGGCCGCCGAGCGTCGCGATCTCGTTGTAGACCGGGTTGAGCCCGGGCAGCTCATAGGTTCCTGCGGCCGTGCCGTCGGTGGACCAGAGCTGCGTCGGGAGGTTCGAGGAAAAGGAGATCAACAGAAGGGCTCTTTGGTCCGCCTGCGCGTGGCCCGTGATCTGCGGCACGTCGATGCCCTGGCGACCGACCGGCACGCCCAGGCCGGCCAGACGCTCGGTGCCGTTCCGCGTGCCGTCGCTCGCCCAGAGCTCCGCTTCGCCATGTCCGCCGTCCGCGATGAAGATCGCCTGATCTCCGAGCGCAACGGGAGGACCTGGAAACGAACCGCCGGAATCCGCATCGCCGACGTCGGAGAGTAGGCGCGTTCCGGCGTCCGTGCCGTCCGTGGTCCACAGCTCGACGCCGTGGGCTTCGTCATAGGCCGAGAACACCAGCTCGTCTCCCACGGGGATTCCGTGCAGGATGGCATCCCAAACCAGCGGCGTCGTGCCGTCGCCGAGCGCCTCGGTCCCCTCCTCCGTGCCGTCGGTGGCATAGAGCCGGAGCTCACCCTCCCTTGGCAGCGAGTACAGCGCGAACACCAGGCGCGACGCCGTGGCGCCGACCCACAGGTAGCGGAAACGGCACGAGCCGGAACAGAGGCCGGCGGTGGCGCTCTGCGTTCCTTCGGTCGTGCCGTCGGTCGACCAGATACTGCGCTGCCCTGCTTGGGAGGTGGCGTCAAAGAACATCCGACCGCCGGCCGCGACTCCGAAGCCCGGATGGCTGCCGCACGGCCCGGCACAGAGATCGGCGAAAAGGCGGGTTCCTGCCCGGGTGCCGTCGGTGGACCAGGGTTCGGCCCCGTACGATCCGCTCGCCGCGGAAAAGTAGAGGCGATCTTTGAACGTCTGCGCCGAAAGGAGGGCCAGGCCGTTGATCGCCGCGAACCGGCGCAGGCGCAACGTACCGGAGAAGGTGCCGTCGGTGGACCACAACGAAGGGCCGGCTTCGCCGCGCCGGGCGATGAACAGCAGGCGATCGCGAAAGATGGGCAATCCGGCGTTGCCGTTCGAAAACCCGGCCGAGGTGGTCTCGTCGAGCGCGAGAAGGATTTTCGTCCCTTCCGGCCGGCCGTCGCTCGACCAGAGGATGCCCGCCGGCCCCCCGGCGAGGACGAACGTGAACTTCCGGTCGAGCGCTCGCAGAGAATACGGCCAGACCGCGCGCTGCCCGGCGGGATCGGCGACGAATCGCAGGTCGGCGGCACCCCGGATCGCGACCGAGTAGAGCGCCGGACCGCGCCGGCCGTCGTCCGCCGCGAAATAGAACCGGTTCCGCCAGACGGCGAAACTACGGGGAGTCGAGCCCTCGCCCCCGGGACGTAGATCCGCCACCCGCTTCGTGCCCGTGGCGGTGCCGTCGCTCGACCAAAGCTCGGAACCGGAAGTGCCCTCGTTCCAAACGAAATAGAGCCGCCCGCCGCTCCCGGCATTGGCGACCCACAGCCGGTCGTCTAGGTTCGAAGCGTCGGTATCGATTCCCTGCGCCACACGGCGGGTGCCGGCCGCGGTGCCATCGGTCGCCCACAGCTCTCGCCGCCCAGGCTGAGACACGGGGTGGGGATAGCGAGTGAAGAAATAGAAGCCGGGGGTCTCGGCAAACCGGATCGGCTCGGTGCCGCAGGGACCGGGACAGAGATCGGCGAGCCGACCCGTGCCCGCCGCCGTGCCATCGGTCGCATACAGTTCGTTCCCCCCTTCGCCCCCGGCGACGAACACCGAGCGCTCGCCGACCTTGACGAAATCGTGGGGCTCGGAGCCCAGGTTGCCCGGAACCGGATTGATGTCGCGGACCAGCCGCGGCGCGGAAAACCCGGCCGGGATCGTCGCGGCTTCTAGGTTCGGATCGGCGGCGAACGCCGCCAGGGCGGAAAACACGAAGGCTACGGCGAATCCAGCGATGCGGGGGTTCATATATGCGAGTTTAGCATTTTTAGCTCCCCTGGACGGCTCGGCCGTCCCGTCTCACTTCCGCGGTTCGAGCATCCGGAGCGGGACCGAAACCCAGTACGGCAGGGGGGCGCCCCACTCGGAGATGATGAACCGGAGCGACAGTTGCAGCGAAGTGGGCCGGACCTGCTCCCAGGGTACGTCATACAGCGTCAGGCGCGGGATCTCCCCGCGGGCGAGCTGATCGAGCGTCTCCGGCCGAAGACTCAGCGGATAGACCGCTGCCCCCAGGCGCAACTGGACGGCGTCGATCGTCGCTCCGGCGGGCAACGGCTCTGCCGCGGAAAGATCGACGGACAGAGCCTCATCGCCAAGCCCGGAGGCCACCCTCTGCGCCTGCCGCGGCCCCCCGGCCCCCATGCAGGGGACGCAAGGATTCGAATCCGGGCTCGGCCGCTTGAAAGCCGGGTAGATCTCGGCGCGGCTCAAGAGCTCCGGATCGATCGGCGTCACGGGACCGACGCCGACCCGCAAGCTCTCTTCCCTTTCGGGTCCGCTGCAATCCGGGCGCACGCCTTGAAACAGCGGACCGAACAGCGCGACCGCCGTGTCCGCCGAAACGGTCAGGCTTTGCGAGAGATCGCTCCGGAGCGCCATCTCGCAATGATCCAGGGAACAGTCGGCATCGAGCCACCAGAACCGTCCGGCTTTGAGCTGCTCGCCCAACGCGGGATCGGCCGCAAGGTGCTGGGCGAGCAGGCCGGTCAACCCGGCCGTCGCATAGGACGAGCCCGGCGGCGCCGGCCAGGAGGGCCGCCCGTCCATCGGCAGACAGAGGCCCGAAACGGGAACCAGCGCCCGAGTGGGGCGTCCCTCCAGGATCGGCGTTTCCCAGGTTCTTTTCACCTTGCCGTAGCGGAAGGCGGCCAGATCGAGAACGCCGACCGGCAGCGCGCCCCGCGAGGCGGCGGGAAACTGCAGCAACTGGTAGTTGCCGGCGGCGGCGAGCACCGGAATGCCGCGCCCGGCGAGCTGGTCGATCACCCGCTCGATCTCGGCCGCCAGGCTCCCCTCCTCCACCCCTTTGATCCACCGGCCGAAGCTCAGGTTGACCGCGAGCGGAGCGAGGCCCCGGGCGGCGAGCGATTCGATCCGGCAGAGCGCGGCGAGCACGTGGACGTCGGTGACGCCGCGCGGCGAGAACGGATCGAGCTCTCTCGAATCTTTCGGCCGCACGGGTTCGAGCCAGACGTCCAGCTCCGGGGGAGCGAGAGTGCGGATCGTCGCGGCGACGCTCCAGCCGTGCGGATCGGCCCAATCGACCACCGCGATCCAGGTGCGGTCGGACTTGGGATCCGAGAGGCAGGAACCTTCCGCACACGGCCCCTCCGCCATCGCGGAGGAGAACGCCGCCATCTTCTCCAGCGGAGGTTCGCCAAACCAAGGGGGCGGATAGACCGGCGGAGCCTCGAGGCCCGAGGTGCATTTTTCGCAGCCGCCCGATCCGCTTCCCGCCCCATCTCCCCAAGCGGCGCGAGAGAGCCCCGGCGGCGGCTCTTCCACTCCGGCGATCAGTTCGTAGCGCCCGAGATCGCCGCAGTCGACGGCGAGCGCCCCGAGCGTCGGATCGCCCCCCGCCCCTTTGGGGACGTGAAGCCACCGGACCACCTCTGGATGGGCGGGCGTCGCGCCCAGACTCAACAGAGAGAAAAGAATCAGCGAGGGAAACGCCCGCTCTTCAAAG
>DATMZU010000303.1:0-3011 GCA_035607435.1 Thermoanaerobaculia bacterium
ACGCCCTCTCGGACAGTCCCTACTGGAGCCGGGTGGAAGTGGTGACTCGTCAGGAAGAGGCGAAGGGGCTGGAGGTGCCGATCGAGGTCAACCTGGTGCCGGCCAAAACCATGCGCTTTTCCGGCGGAGCCGGCTATGGGACGGATACCGGACCGCGCGTGAGCGCCGCCTGGGAGCTGCGCCGGATCAACCGCCACGGCCACCGCGGCGAGGTGGCGATCAAGGCGTCCGAGATCGAGCAGAGCTTCGAGTCCAGCTACCAGATGCCCGGCGCCTACCCGCGAACCGACGTCCTGTCGTTCAACACGGCGTACGCCCGAAAAATCACCGATACGAGCGAAAGCGAGACCGGTTTGATCGGCGCCCAGCGCACCCAGACGCGCGGCGGCTGGCGCGAAGCGATCTCGCTTACCTTCCAGCGCGAGGACTTCACGGTCGGCCTCGACCAGGGAATCTCGAACCTGGTCGTGCCGGGGGTGAGCTACGAGCGGGTGAAGGCCGACGACCGGATCTTCACCACGCGCGGCTACCGGCTGTTCGGCTCGCTCCAAGGCGCCTCGGCGAGCGCCCTTTCCGATTCGTCGTTCCTCCAGGCGTCGATCGAAGGCAAGGCGATCCGCACGGTCGGCGAACGGAACCGTCTGATCGGCCGCGCTCAGGTGGGATATACGGTGACCGACGAATTCCGCGAGCTGCCGCCTCGGTTTCGATTCTTCGCGGGCGGCGATCGAAGCGTCCGGGGCTATGCCTACCAGGGGCTGGGCGAATTCGATACGGCGGGCAACGTGATCGGCGGCGAAGCGCTTTTGATCGGCAGCCTCGAATACGAATTTCGTCTGAACGACATCCGCGTCTTCAACAAGTTCAACCTCGAAAAATTCGGCGTTGCCGCGTTCTATGACGCGGGCAACGCCTGCCACGACTTTTCCTGCGAGCTGGAGCAGGGCGCGGGCGTAGGGCTCCGCTGGCTCTCGCCGATCGGACCGATCCGCGCCGATGTCGCCTGGGCGCTCACCGAGCCCGGCCACCCCCTTCGCTTTCATCTGAACATCGGGCCGGACCTGTGAGCGAGCCGGAAATCCCAACGGCCGAGGCGGAGGAGAAAGCCTCGCCGCCCGATCCGCCGCGTAAGAAGCATCGGCTTCGACGCTGGCTGCTGGGGCTGCTCGCTCTCGGATTGTTCGGGCTGATCCTGCTCGCCGGCCTGCTCTGGTATGGCGTTTCCACCGAGAGCGGCACCCGCTTCCTGCTTGCCCGCCTCCCCGGCTTCATCCCCGGCAAGCTGACGCTCGGCGGCCAGACCGGCCCGCTGATCGGCCCGCTCGGCCTGCGCGACGTGCGGTATGAAAACGAGGGGATGAAAGTCCAGATCCGCGCCCTCGATCTCAGCTGGAGCCCCGGCAAGCTTTGGGATCGGCAGCTCGACATCGCGAAACTCAACATCGATGGCGTCCGCGTCGTCCTGCCGCCGCCCGTCCCCAACGAGACCTCGGACGGGCGCCTGGTGCCGATCCACCTGCCGGTCAATCTGATCGTCCGCGACGCGCTGATTCGTGACGTCGAGATCGTCCAGACCCCCGGCCCTCCCCCCGCTTCGGGACCGGCTCCCGCCCCCGTTCCGCCGTTCCGTCTCGATCGGATCGCACTCGATGCCACGACCGATCGTCAGAGCGACGTGGTCCACGTTCGGAGCCTGTCGGTCGATGGGCCGACTTTCAATCTTCGCGCTCAAGGAGACCTGACTCCGGTCGGCGACTACGCCGTGGCGCTCGATACCCGCGCGAACTGGCACGACCCGGCGCATCCGCCGTTCGAAGTCGCCGGCCGCCTCGACGGCACGCTCGAAAAACTTCGGATCGACGCGCGGCTCTCGCAGCCGTTTGCGGCCCAGGTCCGGGGCGACGTGACGACCCCGATGCGCGAAGTCGGCCTCGATCTTTCCGCGCACGTGGAGGATTTCGATCCTCGGGTGATCGACAAGACCTACCCGGCGGCCCACATCCGTCGGGCCGATGTGGCGATCCGCGGCGGGCTCGACGACTTCGCTTCGAACGGCCTGGTGGTCGGTACCTATGAGGATGTCGCGTCCGGCGCGGTCGATTACCGCCTGACGAAGAAAGGTGACGCCATCGCGATCGAGCGGGTGCGCCTGACGACCGACAAGAACGCCGTGATCGAAGCCCACGGCACGGTGAATCTCCCGGTAGCCCTGCAGACTTCGGACGACACTCGGCTCGACCTCGCGGCCACCTGGCAGCGTCTCGCGTTTCCTCTCGAAGGGGGCGCTCCCGTGGTCGTCAGCCGGACGGGCAAGGGCACCCTGCGAGGCACCCTCAAAGATTACCTTCTCGACGTGGACGCCCAGGTCGCCGGCCCGAACGTTCCCCCCGGCCGTTGGGTGGTCGCGGGCCGGGGCAATACGGAGAAGATGGACATCCGGTCTCTTCGCGCCGACCTGCTGCGCGGACGGCTCGCGGCGACCGGCACGATCGGCTGGCAGCCCCAGGTCTCCTGGAAAATCCGGACCACCGGCAAAGGCCTGGACCCGTCGGCTTTCTCGACCGTCGTCGCGAGCGCCAAGGACTATTCGGGCCGGATCGACTTTACGGCCACCTCCTCCGGCACGATGCGCGACGCCGGACCGTTCGGCAAGGTGGACCTCGAATCCTTGAGCGGCCAGATCCGCGGCAATCCGCTCGCCGGCCGCATCCATCTCGAATTGGCGGGCGACCGCTACCGCCTGCCGCGGCTCGACCTGCGCTCCGGCAGCGCGCGGCTCACGGCGGCCGGATCGTTCACCGCGGATGTCGCCGACCTTGAATGGAAGCTCGACGCGCCGAACCTCTCCGAGGCTCTGCCCCAAAGCGGCGGCTCCCTCGTCGCCCAAGGGCACGTCGACGGGTCCTGGGGCACCCCGCACGTCCGTGCGACGGCCGAAGGAAATTCACTCGTTCTTTCCACGTCGAGCGTCGAATCGATGAAGCTCGCGGCGGACGTCGATCAGCGAACCA
>DATMZU010000325.1:0-21151 GCA_035607435.1 Thermoanaerobaculia bacterium
TCGGGGTCGCGGGCCGGGCCGGAGGCGGTGCCGGAGCTTGCGCCGGAGCGGGACGGGCGGCGATCGGCGGTGCGTCGAGATCGACTTCCTCGATCTCCTGGCCGCGCGGCGGCGCGGGTTTGGGGGCCGCCGGTCGGGGGGCCGCGAGGGAGGGAGTGGCGGTGCCGGTCGTCGGCGCAACCGGCGGAGCGGTCGATGGCCGAGGCGGCGCGGCGCTCGGAGCGGCCGTCTGCCCGCTCGCCGGGCGGACCCCGAGCCGCGCTTCGAGATCGGTCACCTGCTGTCGAAGCCGTCCCACCTCCGCCTCGGATACCGTCGCCTTCCGCTGCAGCTCGACCACCCGCGCCTTCAGCTCGGCAAGATCGTCGGGCTGGGCTTCCGGAGTGCGGGAGGGTGCCGAGGCGCAACCGGCGATCCCGAGCAGGGATGAAGTGAGCAGGGCGAGGAGGAGAGGCTGGTTTCGCGTCATGAGGCCGCCTTCTGTTTCGGGGTCTCGTGGTTCCATCGGCTGTCGGGATACTCGGTGCGCAGCCGCTCGAAGGCTTTCTGCGACTCTTCCGCCTTGGCGTTCTCGGAGTAGGCGATCCCCAGGTAGTAAAGCACCTTGTCCTTGGTCGGATATTCCGGGAACTCCTTGAGCAGGTACTCGAAGCGGCCCGCCGCGGCCGCCGGAATGCCATAGCGCTGGTAAAATCGGCCGACCACGAACTCGTGCTCCGCCAGATTGGCGCGCACCAGGACGATCTTCTCCTGGCACTGCGCGGCGTAATCGCTGGTCGGGAACAGGCGCTGCAGATCTTTGTAGGCCTCCAGCGCCTTGCGGGTCACCGACTGGTCGCGGTCCGGCCGCTCCATCCGCTCGGAAAGGGAGTTGGCGACCTGAAATTGCGCGTAAGCGGCCTGATCGCTGGTCGGGAAGCGGTTCAAAAAGTCACGGTATTTCGCTTCCGACTGGATGTGGTTGGTGTTGCCCCCCTCGAGAAAATAGGTGTCGGCGGCGAGCAGCAAAGCCTCCCGGCCTTGCGCCGAGTTGGGCTCGACCTCGTAGGCGTGCGTGAAATAGGGCCGGGCTTTGGCGTATTTCTTCGCGGCGAGCAGCTCCTTGCCCGCCGTGAGCGACTCGGTCGCCGCGAGCTTGAGGATGGGATCCTGCGAGGGGCCGGCATGACACCCGGCAAGCCCGAGCGGAGCCAGGGCGGCGAAAAGAACGAGGGCGAGCGCAAGCGGTCGATTCATGGAGTCTTCCCGAAGGTCGTGCGTCAATTTCGCGGCGGTCGGCATCATGACGGTGGTTCAGATCGCGGAGCCGCGGCGAGGCGCCGCAGCTCGGCGATTTCTCCGGCGGGGTCCGAGGCGCCGAATACCGCGGAACCGACCACCGCAAAGTCGATGCCCGCCTCGGCCGCGGCCCGAATGTTATCGCGGCCGATGCCGCCGTCGATCCCAATCTCGATCTGCGCCCCGCCCGGAGAGCTCGCCAGGCCGGCGGGCGCCCAGGAAACGAGCAGCCGGCGCAGCCGGCGCGCCTTGTCCAGGACGTGGGGCAGAAACGCCTGGCCGGAGAAGCCCGGATTGACCGACATCAAGAGGACGTAGTCGAGGCGCGGCAGGCTGTCGATCAGCTGCTCGACGGGAGTCGCCGGGTTGATCGCCACCCCGGCCCGGGCTCCCCCGCGGCGGATGCGATCGAGCAGGCGATCGAGGTGCGGGACGACTTCCCAATGCACCGCAACGCTGGTGGCTCCCGCGGCGAGGTAATCGTCCAGCAGCTCGCCCGGATTCGTCACCATCAAGTGGAGGTCGAGCGGCAGGCGGGTGCGTTTCTTGAGAGCGGCGAGCACGGGAATGCCGAACGACAGGTTGGGCACGAAATGGCCGTCCATCACGTCCACGTGGACGAAATCGGCTCCGCCGCGTTCGCAGACGCCGAGCGCGCCGGCCAGATCGGCGAGATCGGCGGCGAGGATCGAAGGGGCTATGCGCATCGTGGGTCTCGGCTGAAGACAGGTCGAAAGGGGTCAGCGGGGCGGCGCTTCGGGCAGGCGATCGGCCGTGGCGACGACCAGCGAGATCGCGTCCAGATGGCTGACCGGGTGCCCCGCGAGCGGGAACTGGCGGAGGATCATGCCCGACGAGATGCCTTCGTAGGGCTCGAATTTGACGCTGCCCAGGCGAAAGCCCTGGCGCTCGAAGGCGGGGCGGATGTCGTCGTAGCGGCGAGCGATCAGGTCCGGCATCACGTAGCGCTCGCCCGCGCTCGGCAGGGCGACCAGAAGATCGACCGGAGTGGCGGGGGGCACGGCGGCTCCCGCGGGCGGATCCTGCTCGATCACCACCCCGGGATTTCCGGCGCCGAAGACGGCGAGCGCCCGGCCGACTCCCAAGCCCACGGCGGCGAGAGTGAACTGCGCGGCGGGCAGGGCGCGCCCGGCAAGACCGGGAACGTCGACCTGCTGCGGCCCGCGCGACGCCGTCAGCTCGACCGGGCTGCCGCGCTTGACCCACGTACCGGCGTCCGGCGACTGGCCGGCGACGCGCCCGGCGGGCACCTGCGGATCGTAGCGGTCGGCCGTGCCGTGCTTGGGAGCCAACCCTTTTTCGCGCAAACGATTTTCCGCCTCGACGATCGACAGGCCCGCCACCTTGGGCACCGTGATCGAGCCGCTGCGGACGAAACCGCTGAACGCCAGGTAGCCGCAGGTGACGAACACCAAGCCCACCAGGAGGGCATAAGCCAACAAGCCCGCCGAGCGGAGGATTTTGCGCCACATGACGGCTCAGTCTACCAGCCCGCGTACAATTCCCCTCTATGGCCAAACTACCCCCTCTGGGCGCCCACGTTTCGACCGCCGGGGGCATGCCGCGATCGATCGAAAACGGCTGCGCCCTCGCCTGCACCGCGATCCAAGTCTTCGTCAAAAACGCCAACCAGTGGCGTGGCCGGACGATTCTGGCCGAGGAGGTCTCGGCGTTCCATTCCGCGCGCGGGGCGAGCGCGATCGGTTCGGTCATCGCGCACGCGAG
The DNA here is from genome assembly GCA_035607435.1 of Thermoanaerobaculia bacterium. Taxonomy (GTDB): domain Bacteria; phylum Acidobacteriota; class Thermoanaerobaculia; order Multivoradales; family UBA5704; genus DASYKS01. The sequence goes on from DATMZU010000325.1 coordinate 3,025, forward strand.
TTATTTGATCAACCTCGCCGCGATCGACCCCGAGATCCTCGAAAAATCGAAGGCCGCCCTCGCCGACGAAATCACCCGTTGCGCCGATCTGCGAATCGAGGGCCTGGTGCTCCATCCCGGAGCCCATCTAGGCACCAGCGACGACGAAGGGATCGCCCGCGCGGCGGCATCGCTCAACGAGATCTTCGCCGGCCTGCCCGATCGCGGCACCCGCGTCCTGCTCGAAAACACGGCCGGCCAGGGTTCGACGATCGGCTGGCGACTGGAGCATTTGGAGGCGATCCGCGCCCGCCTCTCCTTCCCTGAGCGCACGGGGGTCTGCCTGGACACCTGCCACGCGTTCGCGGCCGGTTACGCGATCCACGAGCCGGCCGGCTACGAGGAGTTCGCGGCCGAGGCGGCGGAGCGTTTCGGCCCCGCCCTCGGCGCTTTCCACCTGAACGACTCGGCGAAGCCGTTCGCCTCCCGCCGCGACCGCCACGAGCACATCGGCGAAGGCGAGATCGGCTGCTCCGCGTTCGCCCGCCTGCTTGCCGACCCCCGTTTCGCCACGGTACCGATGGTGCTCGAAACCGAACCGGGCGACAACCAGGCGGGGTTGGCCAAGGATCTTGAAGTGCTGCGAGGCTTGGTCGCCTAAAGCTGTCCCGCAAAGCCGGTCAACGCCCGGCGGTCGCCTCGCGATAGAAGCGGACCAGGTCCTCGTGCAGCTTCCGGTGCTCCGAGCGCTTCACGTACATCATGTGGCCCGCTTCATAGTTCTCGATCTTCACCCGATCGCGCAGCTCCGAGGGGATCCCCATGTGCGCCACGGTGAAACGGGCATCGAAATAGGGGGTCGCGAAATCGTAGAAGCCGCTCGCGATCAGCACGCGGAGGCCCGGATTTTTGGTGATCGCCTGGCGCAGACTCTCGGCCACGTTGACATACCCGTTGCCGCCGCCCCATTGCCAGGGGTTGACCTTGTCGGTCAGGCGCTCGTAGATGGCGTCCTCCTGATAGCCCAGGTCGCGGCGCAGGTAATCATTGATCGCCCCGGAATAAGGGCCGTCAAGGCCGACGATCGACGGATCGAATTCCGGTTCGTCCCCGGCGGTATCCAGGTCGCGTCCGGTGAATCGGGCGTCGATTCTGCCGATGGTGAGCCCCTCGCTTCGGAGCAGCTCCTTCATGAATTGGGGAAGGAAGATGCGCAGGTTCGCCCGCTCGATGAACTCGGCCGAGAGCCCGGTGAGACGGGCGAGCTTCGCCGCGATCTCGTGGCGGCGCGTCGCGCTCAGATTTTCGCCCTGAAGCAGCGCAGACGCATAGTCGCCGAGCGCGAAAGCCTCGGACTCGGCCAACGCCGCGCGCAGATCCTTTTGCAGCTCGGGCGCGAGCCGGCCGTGATACCAGGCCGCTGCCGTGTAGCTCGGCACGTGGATCAGGTAAGGGATGTCGTTGCCGATCGCAAATTCCTGGTTCTGCCAGTTGAGCACGGCGGAGAGCAGCACCACGCCGTTCAGCTGGATGCCGTAGCGGTCGAGCAGGTGAAGTGCCAAGCCCGCCGCGCGCGCCGTGCCGTAACTCTCTCCGGCGATCATCTTGGGCGAGGCGAAGCGTTGGTTCCGCGCCAGCCAGAGCCGGATGAATTCGCCGACCGATTGGAGATCCTCCTCGAATCCATGGAACTGCTTCGGGTCCTCGCCCGGAGCCGGCCGGCTCCAACCGGTGGTCACCGGGTCGATGAACACGAGATCGGTCGCGTCGAGGATGGTGAATTCGTTGTCGACCAGCCGGGCCGGGGTCGCGTAGTGCAACCCGTCATCGTCGGTCTCGATCCGCCGCGGCCCGAACGCCCCGAGATGGACCCAGAGCGAAGCCGCGCCCGGCCCGCCGTTGAAACAGAAGGTGACTGGGCGACTCGCGGGATCGCTCACCCCGTCCTTGATGTAGGACACCGAGAAGATCGACGCCTTTGCCTTGCCCTCCTCGTCGCGAATCACCAGCGTGCCGGCGGTCGCGGTATAGGCCAGCCGCTGGCCGCCGAGGACGATCGAATGGGCGGTCACCGCCTTCTTCTCGACCGGCGCCGCCGGTTTGGCCTTGTCGTCCGGAGGAGCGGGTTGGGCCGCGGCGCCGAAGGTCGAAATCGAGAGCAGCAATGCGACGAAGGCGAGCAGAGGACGGAAACGCATCATGATGGGATCTCCTCGGGCGGGCCGTGGTGGCGGTGCGCCGGGCGGTGGCGATTCGGGACGGGCGAATCGCGCGGTTTGTGGCGTAGACACAGGACTCTACGCGCGTTCCGGACGCGGGTTGCGCCGACTTGACTTTCGGCTGCGGCGGGTGCAAATTCGAGTTCGGGGATTTGCGTCCGTCCATGTATGAGTCGAACAAGCTAAGATCCGAACCGGACCCGGAATAACGCAATGCCCCATGCGGTTCCAAGCTCCACGCGGCGCTCTGAAGGTTGCGCGCCACCTTGGCAGACCTCGAACAGAGGTCAGGGAGTACCTAAGATGTCCGAACGCCTGAATCTCCCCGTCTTGCCGATGCGGGACTTCGTACTGTTCCCCGGGGTCAGTGCACCGATCAACGCCGGCAAGCCCGCCACCCTGCGGGCGATCGAAGCCGCGATGAATACCAAGGAGCGGCTGGTTTTCGCGGTCGCCCAGCGCGAAGACTCGGCCGAAGTTTCGGCCGAGAACCTGTTCACCATCGGCACCGTTGCCCGGATCGGCCAGATCCAGCGCGGCTTGGCCGGGATGCAGCTGCTGGTCCATGGCGAGCACCGCGGGATCGCGATGCGGATCTACGAGCGCAACGGCCACCTCCAGGCGGTCGTCCGCGAAGCGGACGAAATGGCGCCGATCGATTCGAACGATCCGGCGTTCGTCGCCCTGTTCCGCGAGGCGCGCGAGCGCGCCGCCGAGCTGGGCATGAAATCCGGACTGCCCGAGGAGGTCGTGCAGCAGGTTCTCGCCGGGGCGAGCGATCCGAGCCGCCTCTCCGATCTCGTCGCGGCCTATACCGAGCTCACCCCGCAGCAGCGCCAGAGCCTGCTCGAAACCCTGTCGGTCGAAGAGCGCCTGCGCCGGGTGCTGGTCCACGTCCAGCGCCAGCTCTCGGTGCTCGAAATGCAGGAAGACATCAAATCGAAGGTCCAGGAAGAGCTCGGCGACCGCCAGCGCGAGATCATCCTGCGCGAGCAGTTGAAGGCGATCCAGAAGGAGCTGGGCGAGGGCGAGTCCGGCGCCGATGCCGACGAGCTGCGCGACAAGCTGCGGGCGCTCGACCTGCCCGAGACCGTGCGCAAGGAGGTCGATCGCGAGCTCGGCCGGCTCGGCCGAATGGGGCGCGAGGGGATGGAATCGCAGGTGATCCGCACCTATCTCGAAACCATCGCCGAGCTGCCCTGGAACGTCCGCAGCGACGAGCATTTGGACATTCAGCACGCCGCGGACCTGCTCGACGAGGACCATTACGCGCTCGGCGACGTCAAAGACCGGGTGCTCGAATTCCTCGCCGTCCGCCAGTTGCGCGAAACCGCGCGGCTGGAAGCGGAACAGGCGGCGCAGGCGGCCGCCGCCTCCGCGGTCTCCGATGACGACGGAGCCGCTCCTCAAGGAGCCGATGGCGCACAGGCCGCGCCGACCCTCCCGGTGGACGCCCCGAGCCTCGACGAGAAAGAGGCCAAGCGCCGGGCGAAAGGGCCGATTCTTCTGTTCGTCGGCCCGCCGGGCGTGGGCAAGACCTCGGTCGCCAAATCGATCGCCCGGGCGATGGGACGGAAATACGTGCGCATCGCCCTCGGCGGTGTGCGCGACGAGGCCGACATCCGGGGCCATCGGCGGACCTACGTCGGCGCGATGCCGGGCCGGATCATCCAGGGGATGAAGCAGGTTGGGGTCACCAACCCGGTGTTCCTGCTCGACGAGGTGGACAAGCTGGGCGCCTCGTTCCAGGGCGATCCCTCCTCCGCCCTGCTCGAAGTGCTCGATCCGGCGCAGAACGACTCGTTCACCGATCACTATCTCGGCGTGCCGTTCGACCTCTCCGAGGTCTTGTTCATCGCGACCGCGAACTTCCTCCAGAACATCCCCGGGCCGTTGCTCGACCGGATGGAGGTGGTCGATTTCTCCGGCTACACCGAAAAGGAGAAGAAGGCGATCGCGGAGCGGTTCCTGTTGCCCCGCCAACTCGAAGCCAACGGCCTCCGGGCCGACCAGTTCGAGCTCTCGCCCGAGGCGCTGGAGATGTTGATCAGCGGCTACACCCGCGAGGCCGGCGTGCGCCAGCTGGAGCGGGAGATCGGCCGCCTAGCGCGCAAGGTGGCGCGAAAGATCGCGAGCGGCGAGGTCCTTCGGACGACGGTCGGCGCCCAGGAGGTCCGCGACCTGCTCGGCCGGCCGAAGGTCCACCCGGAGCGCGCGTTCCGCGCCGACCAGGTGGGGGTGGCGACGGGCATGTATTACACGCCCGTGGGCGGCGACATCATGTTCGTCGAGGCTTCGACCATGAAGGGCAAGGGCGAGCTGGTGCTCACCGGCCAGCTCGGTGACGTGATGAAGGAATCGGCGCGCGCCGCCTGGACCTACGCCCGCTCGCACGCCGCGAGTTTGGGGATCGACGAGGAGGCGTTCGCCACTCGGGACGTTCACGTCCACGTTCCGGCGGGCGCGATCCCGAAGGACGGCCCGTCGGCGGGAGTCACCATGGCGACCGCGCTGGTCTCGGCGCTGTCCAATCGGCCGGCGCGGTTCGACCTGGCGATGACCGGTGAGATCACGCTCGCCGGACGGGTCCTGCCGATCGGCGGGGTGAAAGAGAAAGTGCTCGGCGCGGTCCGCTCCGGCATTCGGACCATCCTGCTGCCCAAGGACAACGAGGCCGATCTCGACGATCTGCCGAAGGAGGTCCGCGACATGCTGGAGATCCACCCCGTGGCCGAGTTGGGCGACGTCCTCGCCCTCACCCTGCGCGGCGCCTCGTACCGCGAAGGGCGCCTGTCGTTCGCGCCCCTGTCGGAGATCGGCGAGCCCGAGGTCATCGCGGCGGCAGACAGCCTGCACTGATCGGGTGTTCTTTTCCTCCTTCCGGCCGGCTCGGGTTCGTTCCCCGGGCCGGCCGTTTTCGTTTGACAGCGCCCTTCCGCCGGAGCTAGGGTCTCGACCCGCTCAGCACCTGGAGGATCGACCGTGAAACACCGCGCCTTGCCCGCACTGCTGCTCGCCCTCGTCTCGCTGCCCGCGGTCGCGGCGAAACCTCCCGCAGCCCCGATCTTCGACTCCGCGGCCGAGGCGGCGAAGATCCTCGCGACCGACAAAGCCTCGTGCGCCGCCGCCCAGGCGACCGGCGCGGCCGGGTGGAGCGCGTTTTTCGACGCGGAGGGGATCATGTTCTCGGGTCCTCCGGGAACCGTCCGCGGGCGCGAGGCGATCCGGAAGGCGCTCGCGTCGTCGTATGCCGCCCCCGGGTTCAAGCTGACCTGGACCCCGATCCGCGCCGAGGTCTCGACCGACGGCAAGATCGGCTATACCTACGGCCAATACGAGCGCAAGATCGACAGCCCGGACGGCCAGCCGGTCGGCCGGGGAGGCACCTACGTAACGGTCTGGAAGAAGCAGGAGGACGGCAGCTGGAAGGTGTTGTCGAATTTCGGCACCGGCGCCGAAATGGCCACCGAGCGCAAGCCGTCTTCGTAGCGCGGCACGCCCTGCTAAACTCCGTTGCCTGCCGTCGGTCCGGATCAAGCCGATCCCGGGCTCGACCTTCTCGCCAGGGAGCTCCCCGCAATGATTCGATCTCTTCCCGCCTCGCGGCTCCGCCGATTCGCGCGTCCTGCGCTCGTCGTGCTGGCCGCGCTCGCGCTCGTCGTGGGTCCGGCGCTCCTGCCGGCGGCCGCCCAGCTTCCCTCGTCCCTTTCGCCGCTCGAATCCGCCTCGACCGGCGGCTACGCCGCGCTCGACCGGGCGCTCGCGCGGCTGTCCGTGCACGAGCGGGTGCTGGTGATCGCCGCCCATCCGGACGACGAAGACACCTCGCTCCTCACCCTGATCGCCCGCGGCTTCGGCGGCGAATCGGCTTATCTTGCGCTGTCGCGCGGCGAAGGGGGCCAGAACCTGATCGGGCCGGAGTTGGGGGTGGGCCTGGGGTTGATCCGCTCGCGCGAACTGCTCGCCGCCCGCCGGGTGGACGGGGCGCGCCAATTTTTCACCCGCGCGTTCGACTTCGGCTATACCCGCTCGATCGACGAGACGTTCCGCTTCTGGCCGAAGGACGCGATGCTCGAAGACGCGGTGCGCATCGTCCGCCGCTTCCGGCCCCAGGTGATCGTTTCGATCTTCCCCGGCGTCCCCCACCCGAACCACGGCCAGCACCAAGTTGCCGGCTGGACCGCCTACCAGGCGTACCAGGCCGCGGGCGACGGCTCGTTCGCCGGCCTCGCGGGCGAGGATCTGGCGCCCTGGAAGCCCACGACGCTCTATCGCTCCACCTGGTTCGAGGATAAGGATGCGACGGTCAAGCTGTCGATCGCGCCGATCGATCCGGTGACCGGCAAGTCGATCCTCCAGCTCGCCGCGGCGAGCCGCAGCCAGCACCGCTCGCAGGACATGGGGCGCACCCAGGATCTCGGGCCCCGCGAGACGTCGGTCTCCTGGGTGGAGGGAGGTCAAGGCAAAGAAGGTGCCGGTCTGTTCGCCGGGGTGGACACCCGTCTCGCCGCGATCGCCGCCGGGCTGCCGCAGGACGAGACCCGGAGGAAGATCGAAGAGAAGTTGACCGCCGTCCAGGCGACCGCCGAGCAGCTGCGCCGGACGCTCAGCCCGTCGCGCATGAGCGATGCGGTCGCTCCGCTTGCCCGTTCGCTGGCCGACCTCACCGCCGCGCGCGGCCTTCTCGGGGCCAGTCCGGGCGCGGGGCCTGAACGAGCGGCGGCGGATTTTCTGGACGAGAAGATCGCGGTCGCCAACGAGGCCCTCGCCGCCGCCGCCGGGGTCGCGTTCGACGCCTGGACCGAGCGGGAGACCTACACCCCCGGCGCAGCGGTTGCCGTCTCGGCGAACCTCTGGCCGGCGGGAGGCGCGAGCGTGGAGAACGCCCGCCTGACGCTCGTGGCTTCCGGTGCCTGGGGAACCCCCGAGGTCGCGGGCGATGCCAAAGACCTGGCGGCCGGGGTGCTCGGCGAGTGGAAACTCCAGACCTCCGTGCCGACGACGACTCCGCCCACGATCCCCTATTTTCTCCGGCGGCCCCTGCAGGGCGCGCTCTACGATTGGAGCGAAGCGCCCGCCGCGGTGCGCGGCGAACCGTTCGATCCGGCGCCGCTGGTCGCCCGCGCGACGTTTCGGATCGCGGGGGTCGAAGTCTCGTTGACGCGCGAGGTCGTCCTGAGGGTGCGCGACCAAGCTCTCGGCGAGATCCGCCGGCCGCTCCGCGTGGTGCCGCCGGTCGAGGTCGCGATCGATCAGGACCGCCTGGTCTGGCCGCTGCCGAAAGGCGATGCGGCAGGCAAGTTCAAGGCTCCCGATCGCACAGTCCGGGTGGAGCTGATCTCCCGGTCCGACAAGCCAGTCACCGGAACGCTCCAGGGCACGCTGCCGTCCCCCTGGAAGCCGCTTGCGCCGATTTCGTTCTCGCTCGCGGGGGAAGGGGAAAAGAAGGTGGTCGAGCTGAAGCTCGACTTGCCGAACGGCTTGCCGGTCGGCGTCTATCCCCTGGCGCTCGCGGCGCAGATCGAAGGGGGGGCGCGGGTCGATCTCGCGGTGCCGACGATCGAGTATCCGCACATTCGGCCGACGCCGATGCCCCGCCGCGCGCAAATCGAGATCCGCGCGCTCGACCTCGCCCTGCCGCACCTCGATCGCATCGGTTACATCCGCGGTGCCTCCGACCGGGTCCCCGAAGCGCTGCGCCAGGTGGGCTTGCCGATCGAGCTGCTCGGCCCCGCCGAGCTGGCCGAGGGGGACCTCTCCCGCTACGACGCGATCGTGGTCGGCAGCCGCGCCTACGAATCCGAGCCCGCTTTGGGGCCCGCCAACCCGCGCCTGCTCGACTACGCCCGGGCGGGAGGGCTGCTGATCGTCCAGTACCAGCAGTATCCGTTCGTCGATGGCAAGTTCGCGCCGTTCCCGTTCGACATCGCGCGCCCGCACGATCGGGTGACCGACGAGACCGCGCCGGTCCGCCTGCTCGATCCGGCGAGCCCCGTGTTCACCACACCGAACGCGATCGGTGCCGCCGATTGGGAAGGCTGGATTCAAGAACGCGGCCTCTACTTCGCCCATACCTGGGACCCCGCCTACACCCCGCTGCTCGCGATGACCGATCCGGACCAGCCCGAGCAGCAGGGCGGCCTGCTGATCGCCAAGCTCGGCAAGGGCACCTACGTCTATTCCGGCATCGCGTTCTTCCGCGAGCTGCCGGCGGGCGTCCCCGGAGGCTACCGCCTGTTCGCGAACCTGCTCGGCCTCGCGCGGCCGAACCACGCGCGGTGAACCTTCGGTGGTTCTCCCCTCTCCCTTGGGGAGAGGGGCCGGGGGTGAGGGCTGCCGTGGCGATCCTCGTCCTCGCGATCGGATTCGCGGCCTGCGCGCCTGGCGAACGCGAGGGCGTGCTAACGCCCCGACTCGGCTCGGGCGCTCCGCGCGAGATCGAAATCTGGTCCGCCGCGGCGCCTCGGAAAGTCGAGCCCGCCAAACGCCACCGGATTCGCCTCGGCACCAGCGACCGGGAAGCCGTCTTGACGCTGCACGGCGTCACCTGGGAGTTGCCTCTCGGCGGAGCGGCCCGCCATCTGGAGGTCTCGCTCGGCGCGGTCGCCGACCCGCACGACCCGCGGCCGAGCGCGGCGCGCCTCGACCTGGTGGAAGAAGGCCAGACCGCGCCTCTCTTCGCCTTGTCGATCCATCCGGGCGACGGTTGGACGGGCCGCCGGATCGCGATCCCCGCCGGAAGAGGAACGCGTCGGCTGGTCCTGGCAAGCGAAGGCCCGGCGCCGGTCGCCTGGGCCGAGGTCTTCGACGACCGGCCGAGCCCGGCCGCGAAACGGCCGAATCTGGTTTTCGTCATCATCGACACCGTGCGCGCCGATCACCTTTCAACCTACGGTTATCGGCGTCAGACCAGCCCGAACCTGACGCAGCTGGCGTCGCGCGCCCTGCTGTTCCGCAATTCGTACTCGGCCTCGACCTGGACGCTTCCTTCGACCGCGAGCCTGATGACCGGGCTCTATCCCGACCAGCACGGCGTAAAGCGGCTACCGGAAGTGCTGCCTCCCGAGGCGGAAACCCTCGCCGAAAAACTCCACGCGCTGGGCTACCGGACCGCGGCGTTTACCGACGGCGGCTTCGTCGATCCTCAGTGGGGATTCGCCCAAGGGTTCGATCGCTACGATTCGACCCGCGGCCAGGCGTGGAGCCCGAAAGACGTGCGCCGCGTGGTCGAACCGGCCGCGCGATGGCTGAAGGAAAGAGCGAAGGGCGGAAAGATTCGGGGCACCGCGCCGTTCTTTCTGTTCGTCCATACCTACGAGGCTCACCAGCCTTACATGAATCGGGAAGGGCTCGCCGATCCGTACCTGCCGCCCGGCCCGAAACGGCGCGACGAGGCGTACTGGATCCATTTTCCGGCCCGCCTCGAAGGACCGAAACTGGCCCGGGTGGTCGCCCTTTACGACGGTGAGATCCGCCGCGCCGACCGCCATCTCGCAATCCTCTGGCGCGCGCTCGGCCAAGAAGAATTCGCGTCCCGGACGGCGCTCCTGGTGACCTCGGACCATGGCGAGGAGCTGATGGACCACGGCAACATGGAACACGGCATGGGCAAGCTCTACGACGAAAACATCAAGGTGCCGCTGATCCTGAAACTGCCGGACGGCGCCCGCGGCACCGTCACGAGCCCGGTCTCCGGAGTCGACGTCATGCCTACGCTGCTGGATCTCGCGGGCGCCTCGAAGAACGAGCTCGAAGCGCTCCCCGGCCGTTCGCTACTCCCCCTTGCCGCCGACCCTCAAGCCCGCGCCGCGCCGCGCGAAATCGTGACCGAGGGGCTCAACTCCTTCCATCAAACCCACGAGCGGCGCTACCGCCTCGACCAGGGCGAGACCACCCTCCTTTTCGACACTGTCCGCCGCCGCGCGCAGGTTTTCGATCGAGCCCACGACGCCACGATGCGCGCCCCGCGCCCTGCCACCGGAGCCGACGCCCCGCAGTTTGCCCGTCTGCAAACCGCGCTCGCCTGGTTCGGCGGCCCGCGCGCGGTCCGCCTACCGGAGGACCTCACGGCGCTCGCGATCCCCCGCGCCTCCCGCGTGGCACCGCTCGCCGTCTGGGACGGATTGGACGAACGCAAAGCCCCGAGCCCGGGCCAGCCGGTCGCCCTTATCCCCGGCCGCCCGCACGCCCTGTCCTTCGCACTCCTGCCGGGAACCGGCGAAATCTCCCTGCGCCTCTTTCACCCCGGCGCTCCGCGCCCCGAGCTGATTCTCCTGGAAGAATCAGGAGCGATCCCGGGCACCCCTCCGTTCATCGGCCCGCTCCCCGCGCTCGCGAAGATCCTGATCGGTTTCCGCCTGGGGTCAGCCGGAGGCACCCGGCTCGAAGACCTCGACGAAGAAGGGCAGGCGGAGCTGCGGGCGCTGGGGTATCTGCGTTGAGAAGGTGTTTCAACCCTTGAGGAGGAGGCTCTCGCCGAGCGCGATCAGCTCGGAGACGAAGCGGTCCGGGTCCGGTGGATCGATCCAGCGAACGAGCTGCCAGTCGTTGCGGGTCACCGAACATAGACGGCTTGCGACCTCGGGAGGAAAGACTCCCGCCGCCTTGCCCGCGGCTCCTTCGATCGCGTCTCCGATCGACAAGCCGAGGCGACCGCAGAGCCCCCAGATATCCGCGAAATCCTTCGGTTCGTTGCGATCGAGTAGGGCGGTGATCTTGTTGGCGAGGATGTTCTCGGCGCTATCCAGGCGTCCGAGGATCGGGTCGATTTTCACCTCTCCAACGCGCGAGGGCACGTCGTTGATCATTTCGATCTTGAGCGACACATCGCGGTGGGCATCGATCCACAGGCGAACGAATCGCGGGTCTCGCACGACAAAGCGCGTTCTCCACTGAGGATTCTCAGCCCAAGCCGAAGCTGCGCGATCCACCCACAGGGAAAACTGTGGAGAGTCGTTGGCAAAGAGGTCGAGATCATCCGAGAACCGGTGATGGAGATAGCCGCGGGAGACCGCGGTGCCACCGGACAGGTAGAGACCCGTGTCGACACCGACGAGCTTTCTCAGGACTTCGTCCTGGAGTGGATAGAGTCGCTCGAAATAGAAGCTGTTATCCAATCGCCCCTCTGTCCCCCATGGGCGCTTCTAAAAGCTCAGGGTGATGCTTCGGTAGCCAGCTCACCAAGAAGTCGAATCCCCTGCGGCGACTCTCCGAACGAATCTTTTCCCGCCATCCGGGCCAGCCCGCGACGATTTCTGCGAACGACAAGTACTGAAGGATTTCACGATAAGTGGCGTATTCGAGCAGGCGCACGGCGGCCCAGGTCTGGTCGAGTCGGCCGACCGTTCGGTTTCCAGCTAGCAGCTCGCGGAAGACCTGCTCGTCGAGTTCGTAATCCCAGATAAATGAAGGGCGTGGCATTGCAGCCTCCCTACAGCCGACGTTCGAGCCTCGGACTCGTCGCGAAGAGGCCAGCGCCAACGGCGCTGCCCATAATACCTGGGGTGAAGCCCCAGGGTTTGAAGAAAGAACCCTCAAGAAAGGGCTGAAGGCCTGCCCCATCCAGTATAAGCCCGTAGCGTTCGCCCCCGTCCTGGAATCCCCCCCGCCCGCAAACGGTTAGACTTCTCCGTCACCTTTTGGCGGTTCGATCGCTTTCCGAGGAGCCTCCCTTGATCCGCAAGCTTTCCCTCGCCCTGTTTGGCGCCGTGTGCGCGTTTTCGGTCGCCTGTTCGGGCGACGGCCGGACCCCCCTCGTCTTGTATTCCCCCCATGGTCGCGATCTCTTGTCGCTGATTGAGAAGCGTTACGAGCAGCTCAACCCCAAAATCGACGTCCGCTGGCTGGACATGGGGGCGCAGGAGGTCTATGACCGAATCCGCTCCGAGAAGGCGAATCCGCAGGCGGACGTCTGGTACGGCGGACCGCAATCGACGTTCGCCCAGGGGGCGACGGACGGGTTGCTCGCGCCGTTTCATCCGACTTGGAGCAGCGCGATCACGCCGGAGAGCCGCCGGGCGGACGATCTGTATTTCGGCCTGTACCGGACCGCGCCGGTTTTGGTCTACAACGACCAGGCGGTTTCGACGGCGGACGCCCCGAAGGATTGGGACGATCTGCTCGCGCCGCGTTTCGCGGGGAAGGTCTTGATTCGCGATCCGCTCGCGAGCGGCACGATGCGCACCCTGTTCGGCTCGATCCTCGCCCGGTCGGTGGCGGAGACCGGTTCGGAGGAGCGGGGTTGGCAGTGGCTGCGCCGCCTGGACGTTCAGACCAAGGAGTACACCTCGACCCCGGCGCTGCTGATGGAGAAACTCAACCGGCGCGAGGGTCTGGTGACCGTCTGGGAGCTTACCGACATGCTCTGGCAGAAGAAGCGCGGCGCCCCGCTCGGCTATGCGTTTCCGACCAGCGGTACCCCCGTGATCGACGACTCGATCGGCTTGGTGGTGGGAGCCCGGCACCCGGAAGAGGCGAAGGCGTTCATCGAATGGGTGGGCAGCCCCGAGGCGCAGAAGCTGGCGGCCGAGCAGGCGTTCCGGCTGCCGGCGCGCACCGATCTGCCGCCCGAGGCGCTGCCCGAATGGGCACGCGACGTGCTCGCCCGGCTGGTGCCGGCGAAGGTCGATTGGAACCTGATGTCCCAGAAGAGCAAGGAGTGGATGGCGAACTGGGACCGCACGGTGCGGAGCCGCGGCGGGCAGGATCCCGTCAAAACCAGCAGCGGCTTGCCCGCTCAGCCCTCACCCCCGGCCCCTCTCCCAAAGGGAGAGCGGAGAACAACAAAGACCGCTTCTTTTTCCTCCCCTCTCCCTTTGGGAGAGGGGCCGGGGGTGAGGGCTGAGGCGGGAGCTCACCGCGGATGACCTATCTTTCGATCGAGAACCTGGCGAAGGCGTTCGGCGGCAAACCGGTCCTCGAAGGGCTGACGCTCGGGATCGAGAAAGGGGAGATCCTCGCGCTCCTCGGGCCCAGCGGCAGCGGCAAAACGACCGCTCTCCGCCTGCTGGCCGGGTTTGAGACGCCCGACCGGGGCCGCATCTCGGTCGGGGGCGAGGACGTCACCGCTCTTCCCCCCGCGCGGCGCAATTTCGGCATGGTGTTCCAGCACTACGCGCTGTTTCCCCATTTGACCGCGGGGGAGAACGTCGCGTTCGGCCTGGAATCCCGGAACGTCACCAAGGCTGAGGTCGTCCGCCGGGTCGGCGAGGCGCTCGCGCTCGTCGAGCTGCCCCAATTGGCGGGAAGGAAGCCGGGCGAAATGTCGGGTGGTCAGCAGCAGCGGGTGGCGGTTGCTCGGGCGCTCGCCCCCGAACCTCGGGTGCTTCTGCTCGACGAACCCCTTTCGAACCTCGATCCCAGTTTGCGCGAACGGACCCGACGCGAGCTGCGGAGCGCGATCCGCCGGGTGGGCATCACGACCGTACTGGTCACCCACGAGCAGGAAGAGGCATTCCACCTCGGCGATCGGATCGCCGTGATCGCGGGTGGCCACCTCCAGCAGGTCGGCCGCGCCGAGGATCTCTACGAGCGACCGGCGACCCGCTTCGTCGCCGGGTTCATCGGCCGGTCGAGCGTTCTCGCCGGCAGGGTCGAGAGGAGTGAGGGCGAGCAGGTTCACGTCCGTCTGGACGCCGGGCCGCTCTGGACGGGGCTCGCACTCGAAACTCTCTCCGTGGGTACTCGCGTCGAGCTGATCGCCCGGCCGGAAGGGCTAGTATTCGCCGTCCCGGCCCTCGGCGCGGTCGTCGGCCGGATTGCCGAGCGCCGTTACGGCGCACCGTCCGCCACGTTCACGATCGAGCTGGAGGGCGGTTCGAACACTGAGATCGAGGTGCTCGCCACAGCGGATGCCGCGCGGGAAGGCGACCGCGTGGGGGTGCTGCCTTTGTCCGAAGCGCCACTTCCGCGGGTGTTTCCGATCTCAAGGGTCGAACCTTGACGACGGCCTCGATCGCGGCCCCAACATCGAATCGGGGCAACCGCTGGAGCCCGCCCTGGGGCACACTCGCGCTCGCCGCTCTCCTCGGCTGGCTGGTCGGCTACCCGCTGCTAGCGACGCTGATCGAGGCGCTGCGCGAGCCGCAGGCGTTTCTCGACGTGCTCGCGCGGCCCGACGAGTGGCTCGCGCTCTGGCGGAGCGTCTGGATTTCACTCGCGTCGGTCGGGCTCGCCGCCTTGGTGGGGGTGCCGCTCGCGTTCGCGTTCGAGCGATCGGAGTTTCCCGGCCGCCGCCTGCTGTCGGCCGCTGCGGCGCTCCCCGTGGCGCTGCCGCCTTTGGTCGGGGTGATCGCGTTCCTGTTCCTCTATGGTGAGAGCGGTTTTGCCACCCGGGCGGTGCAGGCGCTGCTCGGGCTGGAGCATCCCCCCTGGCGGCTGCTCGGGCCGGGCGCGATCCTGCTGGTCCATACCTACTCGATGTACGTCTACTTCTACCTGTTCACCCGCGCGGGCCTCGCCCGGCTCGATGGCGCGGTGCTCGAAGCGGCGGCGAGCCTCGGCGCTGGGTCCGCGCGCACCCTCTGGCGGGTGACCCTGCCGCTCCTCGCCCCCCCTCTTCTGGGCGCTTCGCTGCTGACCTTCATGACCGCGCTCGCGTCGTTTTCCGCGCCCTACCTGTTCGGCGGTAACTTCCGCGTGATGACGACCCAGATCGTCGCGTCGAAGCTGAACGGCGAGCTGGGCGCCGCGCAGGTGGAGACCCTGCTGCTCGCGGCCGTGGCGCTCGCCGCCCTTTGGGTACTTCGGCTGCTGGAACGGACGGCGGCGATCCCCGGCTCGTCCGGCGTGCGCGGCACCGCCCCGTCCCGGAAGCGGCCGGCGCGGCGGGGCGTGCGGATCGCTCTCGCGCTGGTTGCCGCGGGGCTCGCGATTCTCTTCCTGCTCCCTCACGCGGTCCTGTTTCTGATCTCGTTCGTGCCGCCGTTTACCTGGACGAACGAGCCCTTCCCGCCCGCCTTGTCGCTCGGCAACTACCGCGGCCTGATCGATCCGGAGCGCCTGCGGCCGATCGTCAATTCGCTCTGGATGGCCGTGGTCTCGACCGCCGCAGCGATCGCGCTGGGATTCGCCGCGGCGCGGATCGCGACCCGCCGGAGCGGGCTGGCCGCCAGGGCGGTCGAAGCGCTCGTGGCTCTCCCCTGGGCGATTCCCGGCACCGTATTCGCGGTCGCGATGGCCACGGCCTGGAGCGTCCACTCCCCCTGGACCCTCCGTTTCGTGCTGATCGGCACGCCGTGGATTTTGCCGCTCGCTTACCTGGTGCGCAGTCTGCCGGTGACCGGCCGGGCGGCGCTCGCCGGGATGCGCCAGCTCGACCCGGCCCTCGAAGACGCCTCCGCCTCGCTCGGCGCGGGGCCTTCCCGAACACTTCGCCGGGTGGTCCTGCCGCTCCTCCGCCCCGCGCTCGCCGCGGGGGCCGGTCTCGCGTTTTTGGCCGCGTTCGGCGACTTCGTCGTCTCGATCGTCCTCTACACCTACGACACCCGGCCGATCTCGATCGAGATCCTCTCCGCCCTGCGTCTCCAGGACCTCGGGCTCGCCGCGGCCTACGGCGTACTGCTCGCCATCGGCAGCGCGGCGGTCTTCTTCCTCTGGGGACGGAGCGACACGTTGTGACGAGCCACGCAACCCGCAGCCCCTGTTTTGCGTTCACTATTGCGGGCCGGAACCGCCGGTTCTCCCTCGCCTGAGGTTCCTCGATGGAAAAAAGCACGCTGCGCCAACTTTCGGTCCTCATGGCCACGGTGTTCGTGGACATGGTGGGCTTCTTGATCGTCCACCCGCTGCTGCCGTTCTACGCCGAGAGCCTGGGGGCGACGGCGACCATGATCGGCCTGCTGGTGGCGATCTTCGCCGCGGCGCAATTGCTCTCTTCGCCTTTTTGGGGCCGGCTCTCCGACCGCTACGGTAGACGTCCCCTGCTGATCGCCGGTTTGCTGATTTCGGCGGTGTCGTTCGGTTGGTTCGGGTTTGCCACCTCGATCTGGATGCTGTTCGCGTTTCGCTTCGTTCAAGGGGTCGGCGGCGGAACGGTCGGGGTCGTCCAAGCGTACGTAAGCGACGCCGTTCCTCCGGACGAACGGGCGAAGGCTCTCGGCTGGATCACCGCGGCGACCAGCGCCGGGGTCATGATCGGGCCGCTGATCGGCTCCTACGCCACCCGGCTGGGAACTTCGGGTCCCGGTTTCGTCGCCGCCGGGCTGTGCGTCGCGAACGCGATCTCGGCCTATCTCTGGCTCCCCGAGCCGCAGCGGCGGCAGGGCTCCGCGCCCAAAAGCAAGGCGCCGCGCCGCTCGCTACGCAAATCGATCGGGGACGTGCTGCGCGAGCCGACCTCGCCGGTCGCTTCGCTGATCTGGGTCTACGCCGTGGGCATGATGGCTTTCATGGCGATGAACGGCATTCTCGCGCTCTACCTGGCGAAGAAATTCGGGGTCACCAAAGAGTCGATCGGCTGGTTCTATACCTACGTGGGCAGCATTTCGCTGGTCATGCGCGCCCTGCTGCTGGGGCCGATGGTGCGCCGCTTCGGCGAGGTGGGCGTGATGAAGCTGGGCGCGATTGCGCTCGCGATCGGCCTTGCCGCGATCCCCTTTGCGCCGAGCATTCCGGTGCTCGCCGTGGCGGTTCTCTTTGTGCCGGTCGGCACGGCCCTGCTTTTCCCCGCGACCACCGCGCTCGTTTCGCGCACGGCGCCGGAAGGGGAGACCGGCCAAGTGATGGGCGTCCAGCAGGCGTTCGGCGGAGTCGCCCGCATGCTCGGACCGATCTGGGCCGGCAAAGCGTTCGACGTTCTCGGCCCCCAGGCGCCGTTCTGGATGGCCGCCGCGCTGATGCTCGGGGTGGGCGGGCTCACCCGCCGGGTGGACGAACCTCAGAAGTCACCCAAGCCGGTCGAGGGTGAACCCGCGCTGCCGATACCCACCGAGACCCTCGATCCCGCCGCGATCCAGCCGATTCCGAGCGTCACCCCAAGGTAGCCGGACCGCCCCCGGCCAGGGCCACTTCAAGCGGCGACGACGCTGATCCGAGCAGTCTTCCTGGAGCGGGGCTTTCGTCGAATCATGATCTCGACGTCCTGGTCGAGCGCCGTCAACAGCTTCATCAGGCGTTCGACAGAGAAGCCCGCCAACTTGTAGTGGAGAAGCGCAGAGACCTTCGGCTGCGTAACTCCCAGCACTTTGGCCGCTTCTGCCTGCGAGAGCTTGCGCTCTTCGAGCACCTGATTCAGGGCATAGGCCAGGCGAAGCTTGGCCTGACGCTCATCGGCGTCGGGGAACCCCAGGTCCGCGAACACGTTTCCAGTTCCCCGGGTGATCGGTTCTTGCGGTTCAGCACTTCGGCTTGCCATAGTGCTCCTCGTAATCTCTCTCGGCGGTTTTTAGGCGTTCGGCGACGAGATCGACATCCCGTTGGGCGGTCCGGACTCCGGACGGCGACTTCTTCTGGAACGCGTGGAGGACGTATACCGCTTTCTCGAACCGAACTGTGTAGACCGCTCGATAGGCGTTTCCGTCGTGCGACTCGACGATCTCCAAAACACCAGAGCCGAGTCCCTTCCAGGGCTTCGCTATCAGAGAGGTTCCGCCGAACTGTGCGATGCCGAGAGCGTTTCCCATGTCCTCCTTGACGGCGTCGGGAAACCTCAGAAGATCGCGATGGGAAGACCCGACCCAATGCAGCGGTTTCTCGTCGGCTGCTAAGACACGTCGCACCTGGACGATTATCCCAGTTCTGGGCTAGTTCGGCAACCCGCCTTCCGCCCAAAAGAAACAAGGCAGGCCGTGAGGCCTGCCTTGAGAATTTCTTGGTTGCGGGGGCAGGATTTGAACCTGCGACCTTTGGGTTATGAGCCCAACGAGCTACCTGGCTGCTCCACCCCGCGTCAGTGCCCCTGTCTCCAGGGGAGCGGCAGTGTCTCATAACCG
>DATMZU010000331.1:0-6780 GCA_035607435.1 Thermoanaerobaculia bacterium
GAGCCCGAGCTTCCTTCCGGCTCGATCGGCAGGCTGCCGGACGCCACCATCCTGCGGCCGATCTCGGATTTCGTCGCCGACTACGGCCTAGGAACGGATCATCGGGCCGCCGCCCCCGACGGCGAGGGGCGTTTCGCCAAGGTGATGTTCGGCTCGCTCGCCCGCCTGGCGCGCGAGCTGATCTCCGCCGAATCGGTCGATCAGGTGCTCGAACGGGTGGTCGCGATCGCCTTCGACGCCCTGCCGATCGATCGCGGTTTCCTTCTCTTGTCCGACGAATCGGGGCACCTGGCGTGCGAGATCGCGCGCTTCGGCGACCGGGTGGAGCTGCGGCCGAGCGCCGAGGTTCCGGTCTCCAAAACTATGCTCGAAGCGGTGATGCGCGAGCGGGTCGCCCTGGTCACCTACGACGCAATGTCGGACGGCCGCCTGGCGGGAGGAGAGTCGATCCGCATGCACCAGATCCGCGCCGCGATGTGCGCGCCGCTCTGGTCCTCCGAGCGGATCGTCGGCGTCATGCAGGTCGATTCGCCGTTCCAGGTCGGCTCGTTCGCCGAGCGCGACCTCGATTTCCTGACCACCCTTTCGAACTTCGCCGCGGTGGCGATCGAGAGCGCGAGGAACGCCGAGCGCGCCCAGCACGAGCGCTCGATGCGCAACCGGCTGGAGCGCTACCACAGCCCGAGCGTGATCGAAGAGGTGCTGCGCGCCGAAGAGGGAGCGGGACGGCGCGTCCGCGCGACCGAAGCCTCGGTGCTGTTCGCCGACCTGGTCGGCTTCACCCCGATCGCCGAAAGCTCGCCGCCGGAAGAGGTGGTCTACCTTCTCGACGCGTTCTTGGACCTCGCGGTCGAGGCGGTGTTCGATGCGGGGGGAACGCTCGACAAGTTCATCGGCGACTGCGTGATGGCGTTCTTCGGCGCACCGGTCGAACAGGAGGACCACGCGCTTCGCGCCGTGAAGGCGGGCATCGACATCCAGCGCCGCCTCAGCGAATGGAACTCGGAGCGCACCCGCTCGAATCTGCCGACGCTCGCGGTGCGCATCGCGGTCAACAGCGGTCTCGTCCTGGTGGGCGACATCGGCAGCCGAAGGCGCGTGGACTACACGGTGCTCGGCAACACGGTGAACGTCGCGGCGCGGCTCGAAGCGCTGATCGCGAAACCGGGCGACGTGGTCTTCGGCCCCGAGACCGCGCGGCTGCTCAACGGCGAGATCCCCATGGACTCGCTCGGCGAAGTTCAGTTGAAGGGACTGCGAAAGAAGATCGAAGCGTTCCGCGTCGTGCGGTAGGGCGGTTCGCCGACCTCGCAAAATCGAGGGTGCAGCATGCTGCACCCCTACAGGCACGGACCCCGTGGATCGCCGGGGTGGTTCCCACTGGGGTGTAGGGGCGCTGCTTGCTGCGCCCTGGCTCCGGCCACCCTCACCCGTGGATTGACGGAGCCACCCCCAACCCCCGGGCGAGATCGGCTTCGAACTCGCGCCAGCCGAGAAACCGCTCGGCGAGGGTGTCGGGATCGACGTTCCTTCCGGCCAGGCGGTAGAACAGCTCCCAATGACGGCGCTCGGCGGGGCCGAGGTCGGCGAGCAGGCGGACGACCTCGCGGTCCTCGACCACCTCGGCGAGGCGGGTGAAGCGCTCGCAGCTGCGCGCCTCGACCAGGGCGCCGAACAGCAGCCGGTCCACCTTGGTCCAGGGCTCGCGGCCGAGCACGATCCGTTCGCGCAGGCTCTGCGCCCAGCGGTTCTTGCGCCGGCCGCCGAGCGGCCAGCCGCGGCGGGTGAGGATTCCCACCACCCGCCGGAAGTGCTGCACCTCTTCGGCCGCGAGCGCCGCGGCGGCTTCGACTAGCTCGGCATCGTCGGGGTAGTAGCCGGCGAGCGACAGCGCGTACATCGCCACCTGCTGCTCGCAGACCGCGTGATCGGCGAGCAGCTCCGGCAGGTTCGCCGCCGCCAGCTCCGCCCAACAGCGCGGGGTGGAATGGAGCAAGGGGAGCGCGGCGTAGACTTCCGCGAAGTCGATCGCCTCCGTTCCATCGCTTGAACGCTTCATCGTGGTTTCGTTTGCCTCCTCGCTCCTTCGGGCGCCTTCGGCAGCAGCCAGTCGCTGCGGGACAAACGAAACCACTTCCGAAGGTGCCATCGCGGCGGGATTGTACCGCCGGCTACGTTACAATCCCGCGCCACCATGGTTCCCGAGCTCAGGCGCGCCTTCAACGCGCGGTTCACCGACGAGAGTTACGCCCGCGTCTGCGCGGCGCTCGACGTGGCCGCCGGCCATCACATCCCGTTTCGCATCTGCGAGACCCCGCTGTTCCTGTCCGAGGAGACCGCCCGCGAGCTGGCGCAGGCGAGCCGCGAGATCCTGGCCCAGGTCACGACCCCTGAGTACGTCGCGGCGTCGGCCCGCGCGGTGCCGGAGGGATCGTCGGTACCCGGTTTTTCCGGTCCCCCCGTCTTCCTCCAGTTCGATTTCGCACTGGTCCGCGCGGACGACGGTTCGATCGCGCCGCGCCTGATCGAGCTGCAAGGCTTTCCTTCGCTCTACGGTTTCCAGTCTCTGCTCGCGCGGGTCTACCGCGAAGAGCTGGACCTGCCCGAAGGCTGGGTGCCCTACTTCGGCGGCCTGGACGAGGCCCGCTACGCGGCACTCCTACGCCGCGTGCTGATCGGCGACGGCGACCCGGCCGAGACGGTGCTGCTCGAAATCGATCCGGAGAGCCAGAAGACGCGGGTCGATTTCGTCTGGACCGAAAAGCTCACCGGGGTGGCGACCGTGGACGTGGCCGACGTGATCGTCCGCGGCGACCGCGCCTACTACCGCGACGCGCGGCACGGCGGGCGAGAGACGCCGATCCGCCGGATCTACAACCGGGCGATCTTCGACGAGGCCGAACGGCTCGGTCTCGACCTGCCGCCCGTCTTTCGCCAACCGCTCGACGTCGAGTGGCTCGGGCACCCCGACTGGTTCTTCCGGATCAGCAAGTTCTCGCTGCCGTTTTTAAAGAGCGAGTACTCGCCCCATTGCGTGTTCGTCTCCGATCTGGCCGAAACTCCGGCCGATCTCGAAAATTACGTCCTGAAGCCGCTCCGCTCCTTCGCGGGGCTCGGAGTGGAGCTGCACGTCACGCGCGAGCGCCTGGCCCAGCTCGATCGGCCCGAGGACTACATCCTCCAGCGCAAAGTCGAGTACGCGCCGATCGTCGAGACCCTCGACATCCCCGCCCGCTGCGAAGTGCGGATGATGTACCTCTGGCTCCCCGAAGGTCCGCGCCTGGTCAACAACCTCGTCCGCATGACCAAAGGCGCCATGGTCGGAGTCGATTTCAACAAAGACAAAACCTGGGTCGGCGCGAGCATCGCGCTCCATCCGCCGGTGGAGTAGCAGGAAAATAGTAGGGGCCGGGGACGGATCATGGCGTTGCCGTTCGCCGTTCCTCTACACGGTCCGGATCGTTGAAGCGGAAGATCTTGACCGTGACCCTACCTTCAGGCGTCAACGGCCGGATGATCGGACCGTCCTACTCGAAGTGCTCCGACCAGAGATGCTTTCGAGGATTGAAGAACGAGGTCAGTTTTCCCGTGTTGGGATCGAACGAGCCGATATTCGGTCCCTTGTGCCGGTTGCATGGAAAGCAGGCAAGGGCGAGGTTGCTGGCGTCGGTCTTGCCGTCGTGCTGTATGGCGACGACGTGGTCTGGCTCGTGCTCCTGGAAAGCCAGCTCTTCCGGGAGGAGGCAGTACTCACAGCGCGCGCCGGCCCGCTGCCGGACGAGGCGGCGCAGTCGGGCCGGAATGCTCATCAGGCATCCCTGAGCGCTACAGCGGCCTGGGCCTTGAGAAGCCTCACGAGATGCTCGATTTTTTCGAGCTCGTCCAGCTTACGCTGTTCCTCCACCGATAACAGTCCCGCCTGGTTGAGCGCCAACAGGCGACGGGTGCGTTCCTGCGTTCGCTCGGATGCGTGGTAGGCAAGAATCTCTTTAGGTGAAGGGTCGCCCGACAGGAACTGGATCACCTCGGTTGCCGTCGCGGACGCGGCGGTCTGGAAGCCGACGAGGCTGAGCTCTAGGACCGTCGAAAGGAACGGCTCCAGAGGTCGCAGGCGTTGGGCCAGGTCGTCGGAATGCGCCAGGGTCAGGCTGGTCATGTCGGCTCCCGGGCTGTGCAGACTGCCCTTAGGATCATGGGATGATCCTAACACCTCGGCAGGTACACCGCAGGCGGAGACCTCTCAAGGCTTCACAAGATGGCGAGCCTGTCGAGACTCTCGACCTTCCCGCCCGCTGCGAAGTGCGGATGATGTACCTCTGGCTCCCCGAAGGCCCGCGCCTGGTCAACAACCTCGTCCGCATGACCAAAGGCGCCATGGTCGGAGTCGATTTCAACAAAGACAAAACCTGGGTCGGCGCGAGCATCGCGCTCCATCCGCCGGTGGAGTAGAGGGCGTCGGCTTGCGCAGAAAAGCGCCAAGATTTAAGATTGGTCAAGGTTGACCAAGGAGGCGCTCATGGCTGAAGCTGTCTACAACCTCTACGAAGCGAAAACCGGCCTCTCGAGCCTGGTGGATCGAGCTGCGGAAGGCGAAGAGATCGTCATCGCGAAGGCTGGCAAGCCCTTGGCAAAGTTGGTTCCTTTCCGCAAGGAACGTCCTCTGCGGCAACCTGACACCTGGGCGGGAAAAGCCTGGATTGCGGATGACTTTGACGATCCGCTTCCCGAAGACCTTCTGGCCGCCTTCGAGGGGCGGTCCTGATGGCGGTAGGCCGTCTGCTTCTCGACACTCACGTCTTTCTCTGGTGGAACATCGAGTCCGCTCGACTCACGCCGGAGGCACGAAATTCGATTCTTGAAGCCGAACTTGTTTTTGTCAGCGCCGCATCGGTTTGGGAGGCGTCGATCAAGTCAAGCACTGGAAAGCTCAAGCTGCCTTCACCGATCCTTGAGGGTTTTGGGAGTAGTGGTTTCGAGATGCTGCCGATCTCTTTTTCCCACGCCGCCGGGGTCGCCGACCTGCCATTCCACCACCGCGATCCTTTTGATCGGCTGTTGATCGCCCAGGCTCGTGCCGAGGGTCTAGTCCTCGTCACGCGCGATCGGGCGTTTGAAGACTACCCGGTCGAAATCCTCTGGGCTTGAATCCTCGGAAGCACGGTAACCCATCCGTGCAGATTGCGTTTTCAAAACTCAATCTGCACGACCCCCCCTCACCGGTAGAGAAACCGTAGCGCCGCGGGCAGCCTTCGGCGCCAGCTCTGCTCGCTGTGGAGACCCTTGGGGTCGGTGCGGAAGCGGAGGTTCATGTCGCCGTAGCCGCGGGAGGCGAGGTGGCCGGCCATCTTGGCGACCAGGGGGAGGAGGGTGCCGCGCCCTTCGCGCATGCCGGAGTCGAGGTAGACGCGCGAGAAGGGCGGCCGTGGCTGATCGCGGACCCAGTCGAGGATCGCGCCGTCGGCGATCCAGAACGAAGGCGACATGGCGAGCGCGCCGCCCAGCTCCAGAGGCCGGCGGAAGTGGGCATAGGTGGCGGCGAGCCCGCCCATCGACGAGCCGCCGACCGCCGAGCCGGCGGGACCTTCGATCAGCGGCAGGCGTTCCGCCAGGGCGGGTCGCAAGGTGCCGAGCAACCAGTCGAGCAAGGTATCAAGCTGCCCTTCGGCCCCTTGCACCGGGAACGGCGACAGTTCGCGAATCCGCTCCGGGCCGCCGTGGTCGATGCCGACCAGGATCGGCGCGAGCTTGCCCGATCGGGCGAGCCGTTCCGCGGCTTCATGGGCATACCAGCCGCCGGCATACGAGGGCTCGTCGTCGAACACGTTCTGGCCGTCGAACAGGAAGAGGGTGAAGCGGGGGATCTCGGGCTTGAAATCGGTCGGCAGGTAGAGCCGCACGCGCCGCGGCACGAGCCCGGGCGTGGCGTAGGGTCCAAGGACCTGGATCTTGCCGGGGGTCAGCTCCGGCCAGTCGTCTTTGTCGGGAGCCTCGGGAAGGGTGGAGACTTCGGCTTCCCGCTCGGCCGGTCGAGCGGCCCCTACGCTCGCCTCTTCGGCGACGATCAGCTCGTCCAGCAATGCCTCTTCGACCTCGCGCAACCGGTTACACCCCCAAAAAAAGACCGCCCCGTGCCCTCGGGGCGGCAGCGGATAGTTTACCAGGCCGGTGCGGTAGTGGCTCAGTTTGCCTCCTCGCTCCTTCGGGCGCCTTCGGCAGCGGCCAGTCGCTGCGGGGCAAACTGAGCCACTACCGTCGGCACGCGTCGCTTGAGCCGGCCGGCCGAAATCTGTAGCCTGGAAGAATGCCCGCCTCCCTGCCGCGCCGTGCGCTCAATGCCCTCGCCCGTTTCGCCGCGGGCCTTCCCGCTCGCGGCGTCGTATCGCCCGAGGTGGCGGACGACCTCTACCAGGCGCATCTGGCGCTCTACCTGTTTGCCGGGCGCTATGCGGCGGGTCGTAGGGTGCTCGATCTCGGCTGCGGCACGGGGTACGGCGCGGCGCGGCTGATCGAGTCGGGGGCGGCCTCCGTCGTCGGCCTCGATCCGGACGAACGATGGATCCGTTACGCGCGCAAGCGGTTCGCCGGCCCGTCGGTCCGCTTCGTCGCGGCGCGCGCCGAAGCCCTTCCGGGGGATCTCGGCCTGTTCGACACGGTGGTCGCGGCGAACGTCCTGCCGCACCTGGAGAAACCGGCGCTCGCGATCGATCAGGCCTCGCGCCACCTCCAGCCGGAAGGCACGCTGATCGTCTCGGTGCCGCCGATCGCGGACGATCGCACGAT
>DATMZU010000354.1:0-4257 GCA_035607435.1 Thermoanaerobaculia bacterium
CTCGGGATCGACGACGCCGAGGCCGAGGCGCGCTTCGGGTGGTTCCGCGAGGCGCTGCGCTACGGCACGCCGCCGCATGGCGGGATCGCGCTCGGCCTCGATCGGATGGTCATGCTGCTCGCGGGCGCCTCGTCGATCCGCGACGTGATCGCGTTTCCGAAGACCGCCTCGGCGACCGACCTGCTCACCGAAGCGCCTTCGACGGTGGACGCCCGCCAGCTCGCCGAGCTGGGAATTCAACTCGCGCGTCCGGCGCGCGACGGAGAGGTTTGAGCGCATGGCCTGGACCGAAGAGCTGCTCGCCAATCACCGGGCGCTGTCCGAGACGGACATCCGATTCCGCGACTACGCGATGTCCAACCCGAAGTGCATGGACCTCGACTACTTGGTGGGGTTCGGCTTTCGCGAGCCCGAGGTGCTGTATTACACCGGCATGATCCACCCGTGGCCGTTCTTCGCCGGGCCGGAGGCGCTCGCCGAGGTCGAGCGGGTGACGATGGGGCTTTCGCGGCTCCACCGCCTGATCCCGAATCGGATCTTCAACGACGACCCGGAACGGATCGCCGAGCATTACGGGCTCAACACCCTCTACACCGAGCTGCTGCTCGAACCGCCGAACGGTCTCGATTCGGCGCTCGGCCGCGCCGACCTGGTCTGGTCGGATCAGGGATTCAAGTGCCTGGAGTTCAATTTCGGCGCGCTGCTCGGCGGCGGCGAATCGCGATTCCGCGCCGAACGCTACGAACGGGTGCCCGAGCTGCGCGCGTTCTTCGAACGCGAGGGCCTGCCCTGGACGGCGCAGAAGAACACCACGTTCGAAATCTTCACCCACTTCCTCGACGAGGCGCTGAAGCTCGGCCTCGGGCGCGAGGGGTATCTGAACCTTTCGCTGCTGCTGCCCAAGCACCTCGAATTCGGCCTCGCGCAGCGGTTCCGCGGCGAGTACGAGGTGGCGTTGAAAGAGAGCGGCCTGCCGGTCGGGGGGCAGCTCTACCTTTGTTTGCTCAACGATCTCGAAGAGCGTCACGGCGCGCTCTACTGCGGCGACCGGCGCATCCACGGCATGCTCGAAATGACCGACCAAGATACCCATCCGGCGGCGTACCCGCTGGCGGCGGCCGGCGAGCTGGTGCTGTTCAACGGGCCGATCTTCGCGATCCTCTCGGGCAAGAACAACCTGGCGCTCCTGTCCGAGAACCAGGAGTCCGAGCGGTTCAGCCCCGAGGAGCGGCAGCTGCTGCGCGACCACATGCCCTGGACGCGCCTGGTCGAACGGCGCGAGGTGCATTTCGACGGCAAGGACTGGGATCTTCCGACGCTCTTGGTCGAGCGCCGAGGCGATCTGGTGCTCAAGGCGTGTCACTCGCTCGGGGGCAAGGACGTGGCGGTCGGCTGGGTCTGCACCGATGCGGAGTGGCAGGCGGCGATCAACACCGCGCTCTCGGGCCAGCCGTGGATCGTCCAGGAGTTCGTCCGGTCGCGCGGCTACCTCGCGCTCTCCGACGCGGGGGTCGAGCCGCACGATTTGATCTGGGGGCCGTTCGCCGTGGGCACCGAGCGCTTCGGCGGCACCTTCATGCGCTTGCAGCCGTCCCGCGTCGGCGGGCCGGTCAACGTCAAGCGCGCCGGCTCGGCCGCCAGCTTGTTCGAGCCGTAGGGGCTTCGGGGATGAACGGTATGTTTCGCTCGACCCTGGCGCACGGCCGGGGCGGCTCGGGGGTGACCTCGATCCTGATCGGCCCCGGGGCGCTGGTCGCCGCCGCGGATCTCGCCTCCTCGTTCGTCGTCGACCGCACGGTCTTCCTGATCTCCAGCCGGCCGCTGCTGGAGCTTCACGGCCATCGGCTCGGACCGCTCTGCGGCAGAGCGCGACGGTGCGAGGTGTTGGAGGTCCCCGACGGCGAGGCGGCGAAATCGACCGAGGTGCTCGACGGGCTCTGGCGGCGGATGGCGCTCTCCGGCGGCAAACGCGACAGCCGCGTCCTGGCGTTCGGCGGCGGCAGCGTCGGCGATCTGGCGGGGTTCGCGGCCGGCTGCTTCCTGCGCGGTGTCGAGTTTGCGCAGTTGCCCACCACGCTGCTCGCCCAGGTCGATGCGTCGATCGGCGGCAAGACCGGCATCGATGTGCCCGAGGGCAAGAATCTGGTCGGCCTGTTCCATCACCCGGGGCTGGTGATCGCCGACACCGACGTGCTCAAGACGCTGCCGCGCGCGGAGCTGCGTTCCGGCCTGGTCGAGGCGATCAAGATGGCGGCGCTGCTCGATCTCGACCTGCTCGCGCGAATCGAGCGCGACCTGCCGGCGTTGCTTTCGGCCGAGTCCGGCGCGCTCGGTCCGGTGGTCGCCGCGGCGGCGGTGGCGAAAATCGCCGTGGTCGAGCGCGACCCGGCCGAAGAGGGCGACCGGCGGCTGCTCAATTTCGGCCATACGCTCGGCCATGCGATCGAAGCGGCGCTCGGTTTCACCGGCTTGCGCCACGGCGAGGCGGTGGCCTACGGCCTGCTGTTCGCGCTGCGTCTGTCGCGGGCGCGCGGCCTGCCGGCGGAGGAGGCGGAGCGGCTCCGGACCCTGCTGTCCCGCCTGGAGCTGCCGGCCCTGCCACCCCTGGATCCGGCCGCCCTGCTCGCCGGGATCGCGCGCGACAAGAAGGCGGTCGAGGCGGGTCTTCCTTGGGTGCTCGCGGCCCGGCTCGGCGAGGGGCGGATCGAAACCCGGGTGGACGCGGCGGAGATCGAGACGGAGCTTCGAGCGTTCCTCAAAGACCCCTGGGCGTCGTAACCCACCCCTCGATCCGTTCCGGGGCGGCAAGTCGTCTATAATGCGAGCTTTGGAACCTAGGTCAAAATCTTGCCCCAAGCCGCCCTCATGACGAGCCCTCGCAGCCTATTCCGTCGCCTTTCGCTGCGGTCGGTGCTGTTTTTCGTCCTGCTCCTCTCGGGCATCCTGCCCCTGGTGCTGTCCGGGGCCCTGTTGCTGCTGCAAAACCGCGGGCTGCTGCAAAACGCCGAGCGCGACGTGCTGATCCGCGAGGTCGGCGCGCTCTCCCGTCAGGTCGATGCCGATCTCGCGGCGACCCGCCGGGAGCTGACCCTGGTGGGGCAGGTCCTGCTCGCCACCCCCGGGCCGGACGACGTCCTCGCGCGGCTCGACCAGCCATGGGTGGCGCCCTATTTGAGCGACGTCACGCGCACTTCGGCGGCGCAGGTGATCGGCGTGTTCGACCTCGCGGGCCATGCGCTGCTGCCGTCCTTGAACAAAGCGCGCGGCGAGGCGGTCGATACGGCGTTCCGCATGTCGCTCTCCCACCGCGCCCCGACCTACGTCTTCGTCCGCGGCGAGCAGAAGACCCCGGTGGCTGCGCTCGCGGTGCCGGTGCCGGCCAAGGAACCGCGTCTGGTCGTGGTCGCCCTGTTCGCGTTCACCCCGGCCGCCGATCTCTACCGCGAAGAGGCCGGCAAGGCGGCGATCGCTCTGATCGACGAGCGGGGCGAGATCCTCTGGTCGCGCGGTTTCACCCCCGAAACCACTCGCGCCTTGAAACAGTCGCCCGTGCTGCGCGACTTCAAGAATCGGCCGCTCGACCTCACCAACGAGTACGACGCGACCGCCGACGGCCGGACGCGCAGCTACCTCGCGCAGGTGAGCAGCGTGCGCGAGAGCGGTTGGGGGGTGGTGGTGCAGAAGCCGGCGCGGCTGGCGTTCGAGATGGTGCGGAAGATGCTGTGGAACACCATCGCCTCGACCCTCGTGCTGATCGGCGTGGCGCTCGGCGTGGCGTTTTTCGCCGCCCGGCGCGCCAGCCGGCCGATCCAGACCCTGGCCCATCGCACCCACGAGATCGCCGAAGGGCATTTCGAGCGGAGGCTGGAATCCGAAGGGGTGGGCCGCGAGCTCGGCGACCTGGCGGAAGATTTCAACCGCATGAGCGGCCAGCTCGAAGACTTCGTCGAGCAGTTGCGCGCCGCGGCGCAGGCAAACCGCGACCTGTTTATCGGCTCGCTGCGCGCGTTCGCCGCCGCGATCGACGCCAAGGACCCCTACACCCGCGGCCACTCGGAGCGGGTGGCGACGTTTTCCCGCGCCATCGCCTCGCGCCTCGGTTTTTCCGACGATCTGATCGAAAAGGTCTGGATCGGCGCGCTGCTGCACGACGTGGGCAAGATCGGCGTCGATGACCGGATCTTGAAGAAGGTGGGCGTGCTCACGCCGGACGAGTACGAGCAGATGAAACTGCATACGGTGATCGGCGCCGAGATC
>DATMZU010000361.1:0-2746 GCA_035607435.1 Thermoanaerobaculia bacterium
GATCGTCCTCAGTCTGGATCTGGCGGCGCAGGCGAACGATCAGCTGCTTCCCGGGATACCGATCTACCTCAACAGCACCAACGCCGTAGCCCTCGGCTCGACCGGACCCGGCGCGCGACCGCGGGAGGCCGCGACCGGCCGCGGCCCCGGAATCCTGAACGACTCCCTGAGCTCGGCGTGCGGCGGCGTGCTGTCGGATTTCGACCAGCGGGTGTTCGAGATCCTGGCACGGACGATCGTGCCGTCGGACGCTTTCCTCACCCTCGCCCCGCCGCGACCGTGCGACGGGGTTCCCTTGCCTTTCGGCTATACCCTGGCGATCTTTCGCGGCGCCGACCCGCGTACCTACCGGGTGAACGTCTACGATTACGAAAGCAGCGCCCCGGAAGACGCGGGACCGAACGATCATGCCAACGGTCTGGCGCTGGCCGTGGAGCTGAAGATGAGCTGGGACGCCGCGGGTCGACTCACCACCGGGACGGCGCGAGTGCTGCCGCTGTGTAGGGACGGCCAGGATCTCGACTGCACCGGGCGGACGGGCGGCTTGGGGCTGGTCTTCGTGCCGCCGATCTTTCCCGGCCACGAGGAAGAGCCCCCCGCGGCGTTTCACCAAGCGCCCTATCTGAATTTCACCGGCGGCCCCTCGGCGGCGAACGTGCTCGCCACGACGATCGACTGGACCGACCTGCTCAAGAACACCGCCCTCAACACGCCCTGAGGGAGATCGAACGGGGCGGGTACGATCCGCTACCCGCCCCGTTGCACGCCATAAAACCGCCGCTCCCCTTCCGCGAGCAGCGTATCCACCCGGTAGCCCGCCGCGAGGTAGTGCTCGAAGGCGCGGCGGGTGGAGGCGCGGAAGGCGGCGGCCCGGTCGGGATCGACGGCTTTGAGGTCTTGGATCGAGCGCGGAACTTCAATTCGGACATGCGGCGTTTCGGGGAGAGCTTCCTCGGGCGAAGCATCCACCGCTTCGACCGGCGAGACGATCGGCGAACCCGCGTAGCGCTCGGGATCTTTCGGCAGCCGGCCGGCGAGCGCCTCTTTGGCACGTTCCGAGGCGAGGTCCCAGCGGACGATGAAGCGGTCGGTGCCGATTCCTTCAGCGAGATCGGAGCCCTCTTCGCCCTCGTACATCTCTTCGACGTAGCTTTCGACGCCCGCGCCGAGGCGATCGAGATTCAGGTGGGCGTTTCGCGCTTCCAGCGGGTCGAAG
The DNA here is from genome assembly GCA_035607435.1 of Thermoanaerobaculia bacterium. Lineage (GTDB taxonomy): Bacteria > Acidobacteriota > Thermoanaerobaculia > Multivoradales > UBA5704 > DASYKS01. The sequence continues at coordinate 1,217 of DATMZU010000361.1, forward strand.
GTCCAGCGCACGACCTCGACCCCCTCTTCAAGCAAAATTTCGCGCTGATGGCGCTTCAGGCGGACCCCGAGGCCCCGGTCGCGGGCGGCGGGGACGACCGCGAGCATGTGCGACCAATGCGCGGGCCGGCCGGCGACCACGCCGGAAAGGCCGAACAGGAAAGCGAGCATCGCCCCGGACGGGTCGAAGGCGCCGACCGCCAGCCCTCCCACCTTCTGGCTCACCTTGAGCAGGCTCGCCGGCACCAGGTCGCTGAAATGCTCGCCCCACGTCGCGCGTTGCAACTCGACGCAGGCGTGAAAATCTTCCACCGAAGCGAGCGGACGGAGGACGAGACCGTCATCCCGAGTGGACGGATCGTCACCTTGAAGAGCTGATGCCTGCGATTGCGGATCGAACATCGGCGACAATCCTGCCACACCGGTACGAGTCTCCGCCCTTGACCCCTACAACTTCCCTCTCGACACCCCCTTCCACGGCCCGCGATCCGCGCCGCTACCGCAAGCTGCGCCGGTTCGTCCTGCGGACCTTCGTCCACGCCTTCTGGTGGGACGTGATCCTGACGTTCCCCCCGCTTGCCCCCTTGCGCCGCTCGCCGTCCGAGCGCTGGCTGGTGATCGCCCGGCGCTACCGCGGCCTCGCCTCCGAGATGGGCGGCGTGCTGATCAAGATCGGCCAGTTCCTGAGCACCCGGGTGGACATCCTCCCCGCCGCGATCGCCGCCGAGCTGGCCGGACTTCAGGACGAGGTGCCGCCGGCTCCGTTCGCCGCGATCGAAAAGCGGATCGCCGAGGAGTTTCCCGGCGGTTCGCCGTTCTCCGAAGTCTCCTCCCAAGTCCTCGGCGCGGCGTCGCTCGCCCAGGTCCATCCGGCGACGCTCGCGGACGGCCGGGCCGCGGTGGTCAAAGTGCTGCGGCCCGGGATCGAGATCCTGGTCGAGACCGATCTCGCGGCGGCGGCGCTCGCGATCCGCCTGCTCGGCGCGTCGCGGAAGATCCGCCGCCGGGTGGACCTCGAACGGCTCGCCAGGGAGATTTCGACCACCACCCGCGCGGAGCTCGACCTGTCCGCCGAGGCGGATAACGCGGAGCGCTTCGCCGAGCTGTTCGCGGACGATCCCGGAATCGGCGCGCCGCGGATCTTCCGCGAAGCCTCCTCCCGCCGGGTGCTCGCGGCGGAGAACGTCACCGCGATCAAAGTGAACGACCGCGCCGGACTGATCGCCGCCGGAATCGATCCGGCCGCCGTCGCGCGCCGGCTGTTCCGCTCGACCATGCGGCAGATCTTCGAGCTGTCGTTCGTTCACGCCGATCCTCATCCGGGCAACCTGTTCATCCGGCCGCTCCCGGCCCCTGAACCTGAAGATGCCGGCGGGCCGCTGCCCGAGACCGAGACGGGCGTGCCGTTCCGGATCATCTACATCGACTTCGGCATGATGGCGACCGTGCCGCCCCACCTGCGCGGCGCCCTGCGCGAGTACGCGATCGCTCTCGGCACCAGGGACGCCGCGCGCCTGGTCCAGTCCTACGT
>DATMZU010000244.1:0-3280 GCA_035607435.1 Thermoanaerobaculia bacterium
TCGACCTGGTGGCGCAGGCGACCCGTTTCCGCACGCCGGAGCCTGGCGAAGTGGACGTGCTCAACCACGAAAAGGTGAACCTCTATCTCGAAGCGACGATCATGCAGCCGTCCTACAAGATCGGCATGTTCTTCGATTCGCCTTGGTGGGCGCCCGATGCCGCCAATCCCGCCCCCTATCCCGCGCAGATCATCGGCTACACGATCACGCCGGACGTGATCGCATCGCTCAAGGCGGAAAAGTTCCCGGCCCCCGCGTTGCAGGCGATGGCCACGCTGATCGACGTGCCCTACGCCGCCGCGTCGGATCTCGTGCAGGCGATCGAAAGCATCACCGAGCAAGCGCTCACGATCGGCCAGATCAAGCAGCTGACGGCGGCCGCGCGCAACGACACGATCGGACCGAGTGTGACCAACTCGCCGATGCGGATGGTGGTGTACTTCGGCAACAACGCGCCCGACCCGAAGGCGAAGCCCATCTACGGCATTCTCGCCAGCTACGACGACGAGGACAACGCCGACTTCTGGCACGAGTTGGAGCTCGGATCCAAGCGCCAGCGCAAGGTGCCGGTCTCTCGCGACACCCAACCGCTGGACGGTCCGCGCAAGGTGCCACCGCAGATGGTGAAAATGCTGCGCAAAATGCTCGCCGAGCTGCATTTCGGCCCGAATATGGATTACAGCGCGGTGCCGGAGCCCCTGGAGGCCCGATACATGGATTGGGCGCTGCCGCCGTTCAATGCGGGATACCACGAATGGGCGCCGCACTACGACATCGGCGACGTCCAGCGCAAGATCCGCAAGCCCTCGCAGCTGATTGCAGGCACGGATGCCGACATCTTCATCGTCGGCGAGGCGTATTCGAACGATCAGGCCTGGGTGGAAGGGGCGTATTGCACCTCGGAATCGGTGCTGAACGACTTCTTCGGAATCGAGCCGATCATCGACGACCGGCACTACCCGTTCATCTGTCCGGAGTAGGCGGTCCCGCCGCCGGGGCCGAAAGGACCCGGCGGCGCGATCTTTAGATTTCGAAGGCCATGAGCGTGACCGGCGACTCTCTCACTGCCGATTCCTGCACGCGCCGCAGCCGTTCGAAGGGGCGCCGACGCAGCTCTTGGATGGGGGGTTCCAACCCTGGCAGTCGTACTGGCACTGGCAGCAGACTCCGTGGACCGAGAAACTGCAAGACGGCGTGCCCGTCGGCAAGCACTTGTACTGAGTGTTGGCGGCGTAGCCGTTGCCGCACGTCAAGCAGTTGCCCTCGGCGCAGCTCGTGCAGTTGGGGTCGAGCGCCGAGCACGCTTGGCAGGCCTTGCCGCCGTTGATCACGCCGTAGCCGGACGCGCAGGAGGTGCAGACGCCCTTGCCGCAGACCCTGCAATTGGCATCGATCGAGGAGCAAGCCTGGCAGGAGGTGCCGTCCGCCCCGATGCCGTATCCCTCGGGGCAAGCCGTGCACTTTCCGTTGGCGCAGGCCGTACACCGTGGGTCGATCGAGCTGCAGGCCTGGCAGCTCGCGCCGCCGTTCGCCAAGCCATACCCGGAAGCGCAGGAGTTACAGGAGTTGCCGTTGCAGGCCGTGCATTGAGGATCGATCGTATTGCAGTTGACGCAGCTGCCGTTCTGGAGCTTGAAGTTCCCCGGACAGCCGGTACATTTGCCGTTCAGGCAAGTCGTGCAGTTCGCGGTGACCGTAGAACATTGCTGACAGGCCTCGCCATTGTCCGCGATGCCGTACTCGTTTTTGCATTTCAGGCATTGAATCTGGCCGCCGCCACTGCAATTAGTACAGTTCGGAATGATCTGGCCGCAAGAGATCGCGGCGGCCGAGGCCACCGCCGGTTCCGCGGCCGCGGCCGCCGTCTGGCCCGCCGCGGGGACGACGGCGACGACCCACGCCCAACTCATCCATCCGACCAGCGCGTGAAGCGACTTCCTTCGAGTCATGACGTTTCTCCCCTCTCTCTACAGCGTTTATGCCGATGCCAGAAGAGTTTCACAATCAGAAATTCGTCTGCCGTTCCAGAATCATACCTTGGCCATTCCGTTGGAAGCGGCGCGCAATTCGCCTTCCGGCTCAGACGCCTCAGACGAGCTCCTGGTTTTCGCCCCGGTTCCGTAACTCTTCGTCCCGGGATCCGCCCAGCGCGAGGCCCCGCCGAACCCTCCGGCGTGGGCCGCGCGGGCCGCTCCGTCCGGCGATTCGAACAGCAGCACGCTGCTCCCGGCGTGGCCGCCGAAGTGGAAGATGGCACCCGGTTGCGCGCACCGCCGGGTCCTTTCGAACCCGGCGGCGCCCTTCGAAACTCTGTCGTACTACCTACCCGGTCATTCGATCTCGAAGTCCAACAGCGTGACCGGGGTGGTCGTCGTGGCGTTGGTGTTGTTCGCCATGTTCGGATCGCTCTCGTTGGCCGCGACCGTGGCCGTGTTCGCGACCGTGCCTCCGACCGTTTTGGTCACCGTCAGATCGATCGTGACGCTGTCTCCTCCGAGAACGGTGCCGAAGGCGCAGGAGATGGTCGTCGTTCCCGAGCAGATCCCCCCCGAGCTGGCCACAGCCGAGACCAGGGTGACTCCGGCCGGCAGATTGTCGGTCACGGTGACGCCGTTCGCGGAGCCGGCGCTCAGGTTCGTGGCGACGACGACGTAGTGGAAGGTCAAGCTCGCGGCCACCGGTTCCTGGGTGGTGATCTTGGTCAAGGCCATGTCGGCGAAGGTGGCCGCCGGGTTGAGGACCACGCTCGCCGCGTCGTTGCCGGTGACCAGATCCTGCTCGGTCGCCGCGGTCTTGGTGAACGTCTGGATGACCGGCGTCGCCACCGTGTTCGTCATGGTGAGCGAGAGGGTCGCCGAAGCTCCCGCGGCGAGCGTTCCGACGCTCCAGGTTCCGGTGCCCGGGGTGTAGGTCCCCTGCGACGGGCTGGAGGAGACGAAGCTGAGCCCCGCGGGCAGGTTGCTGTTGAGGCTCACCCCCGTGGCAGTCGCGGGTCCGGCGTTCTTCGCCGTCACCGTGAAGATGACGTTCTGGCTCACCGTCGGCGTGCTGTTATCGACCGTCTCCGAAACCTGGATGTCGATCAGCGGCATGCCGTTCAATCTCACCGCGGCCGTGTTGTTGCTGCCTTTCGTATCGGCGCCGCTCTGACCGGTCGAGGTCGCCTGGTTCACCTGCGACTGCGGGCGGTTGACCGTCGCCGTCAAGGTGAGGGTGGCCGTCGCGCCGTTCGCGGAGCCGGCGCTCAGGTTCGTGGCGACGACGACGTAGTGGAAGGTCA
>DATMZU010000246.1:0-2641 GCA_035607435.1 Thermoanaerobaculia bacterium
GCGTCCTCCGTTGCCTCGATTCTACTCCCGCCCGCCGTCTCGCGCATCGTAGAATCCCCTCACGCGCGGCTAGGCTGATCCCCGAACACCGGCACCCGTACCGGCTGCCGCGCGCTCCTCTGCGGGCGTGCCGATCGGGGGCGCGAACTTGGTGAAGAAGAGGGGCCGGCCGGAGGTTGACGACTTCGCGGTCTTCCTGCGGATGAAGGAGATGCAGGAAGCGCGGCCCGGCCTGAGCGATAGGGCGGCAGCCGCGGAAATCGCGGCCCGCCTTGGCGGCATTACCTCGACCCACGTAGACAGGCTCCGCAAGCGATTCGGTCGGCTCAAGAGAGCCGGAAAGCTTCCGCCGGCACTCGAGAGAGCGGTCGCCGAAATCCGATGGCATGCGGAGCACCTTAAGGGCCGAATAGCCAAGAGCCTAGCGATCGAGGAGGCCGATCAAGAGCGGGACGAGCGCGAAGCAGGGAGGCTCGGCCTTCCGGTCAGAGGTCCAGAACTGGCGGAAGCTATCCTCGCACTGCAAACCGAATGGGAAGATCTCTATTACGTGACAGGCGACCCCGGCTCGGCCTGGATTCAATTGATGCACAAGGGAATCACGGAACCAGACGAAGTGGCGGAAACCTACAAGGCATCAATCATTCGTTTTGACGAAGTCGATCGCAACCTAACGCTCTTAAAAGCTTTGCAAGGGCGTCGAGGGCGGATCAATCTCCTGCGGGGCCACCCCGACGCGGAGTAGCCCTCCCGTCGAGCCGGTGGGCGAAAAGTCCGCCTGCGTGGGGAACAATTCGGACTCCGTGGGCGACAATTGCCTGGATTGCTCCCCTCCATGGGCGATAATTCGCCCTAATGATCTCCGGCAGAATCTATTGTTTTCAGGGACTTGCGCTGTAAAAATGAATCGCCAGCGGTTCGCACCCGCTGGCGATTGGCTCAAACCAGGCGTTGGGCGCCAGGGGAGAGCAGACACCTAAGGATACCTCCCCGGCGCCCATGCCGCAACCTCTGAGGAGGTGCGCCCCATGTGGCCCAATTCTCCAGGGCTCACGCGTGGTCGCGGGCAACTCGCCGGATTGCTTCGGGCGAGCCTGCCGCGCGGCCGGATACCGCTCGGCGGTCAGGGGGAGGCGGTCTTGCGTCGCTTCCCCTTGCCGCCCATTGCCTCGACTTCCTCGCGCGCTACCCGCAAGAGCGAGTGGCGCATCCACCCCGTTCTGTTCAAGCCCGAGTGTTCGGCCGCCTGGTCTATGAGATCGAGTTGCCCCGGCTCGAAGCGGAGCAAGACCCCTTGAGAGTGTTTCCGGTTCGCCTGTTCGTCACTCATGCCGCGGATCTTATCCGAGGGATATCCACTGGCGCAAGATTCCTCTTGACATGTGGATATCCAACGGATATCGTGACGCCAGAGATTGAGAAACGCGATGAACGCCCCCGAGATCACCCCGACCGCCACCGAAGGGACCGCTTGCCGGTCCTGCGGCGGTCGCACGATCGGATGGGGCAAGGATCGCTCCGGCAACGCCCGCCGGAAGTGCAAGAGCTGCAGCCAGGTGCTCGGGATCATCCCGGCCCGGCCGCTCGGTCGCATGCGCCTCTCGCTCGACAAGGCGACCCTGTGCGTCTCGCTCCTGACTGAGGGATCTTCGATCCGTTCGGCGGAGCGCATCTCCGGCGTCCACCGGGACACGATTTGCAGGCTCCTCCGCGTAGTCGGCGGGAAGTGCGCCGATCTTCTCGGGCGCCTGGTGCATGCGGTCCCGGTCAGTGACGTACAGTGTGACGAAATTTGGTCATTTACTGCGATGAAGGAGAAGACCAAGAACCGGAAAAAGATCGAAAGCGACGAGATCGGCGATGCGTACACCTTTTTAGCAATCGAGCGCGGATCGAAGGTCATCCTCGCTCACCAGGTCGGCCGGCGCACCTCCGCGGACGCGAACATCTTCGCCGCGAAGTTGGCGACGGCAACGACTCCCGAGAACGGCGAAAGCTTCCAGCTCAGCACGGACGGCTGGGAGGGCTATCCGCGAGCGATCGAGCAGCACTTCGGCGCGACTGTAAATTATGGTCAGATCATCAAAACCTACTCCGGCAACGGATTGGATAGCGACCGGCGGTACTCTCCGCCGTCGATAATAGCGGTCGAGAAGCGGGTCGTTTTTGGTGCGCCGGACGAGCTGAAGGTTTGCACCTCGCACGTCGAACGCCTCAATCTTCACGTGCGGATGATGGGCCGGCGGTTCACTCGCCTGACCACGGGCTTCAGTCGCAAGCGCGACAACCTCCGCGCCGCGGTCGCGCTCTTCGTGGCGTCCTACAACTTCACGTGGATGCACTCGGCGCTTCGTTGCACTCCGGCGATGGCGGCGGGGATTGCTCGGAAGCCCTGGTCGGTTCGGGAGCTGGTTACGGCTTAGCGTCGGGAATGGAAACGCGAACTAGCCGCGCTGGTGCTTGGAAATAAACCTTAATCAGAATCTCAGAACCGGCAACCAATGAGCCATCCGGGAACCCCAAGCGAAAGCGGTTCTGATATCTATCTTCTGCCACTACCACAGGAGGATGATCCTTAGCGGCGGGCTCCTTGTCGGACCCGCGGAGGAATCCGAACGCGGAATAGACCGGCTGGTCAAAT
>DATMZU010000249.1:0-13245 GCA_035607435.1 Thermoanaerobaculia bacterium
TCCCGCCAGGGCATCGTCGCGGCCCTCCTTGGACCCCAACTCTGCCCCAACCTGTTACCGATGTCTTGAGGTCGAGGTGTTACCTATGTCCTGAGGCCGGACACCCCCGTGGCCGCCCTGAACCCGCCCCTATTTCCGCTGGCCGCGCCGGACCCGTTCGAGGATGCGCGTCGAATCGCGCATGCACTCCATCATCCGGTCTTCCAGGCCGCCGCGGCGGCTTTCGAGGCTTCGGGCGCGGGCGAGCACGTTCTTCGCCTTCTCTTCGTCGCCCGAGGCGAGCAGCGCCATGCCGAGATGGGTGAGCGTGTTCGACGAGGTGCCCAGCTCGGAGGAGCGGGCGAGGAAATCGATCGCCTTGTCGAATTCCTTCCGCTTGTAGTGAACCCAGCCGAGCGCCGCGAGCGGGAAAGCTTTCAGCTCGTCGGGCGCGTTTTCGAGCGATTGGCGCGCGTAGTCGAGCGCCTGGTCCAAGTCCTCTTCCATTTCGGCGAGGTTGTAGGCCATCTCGTAGTAGGCGATCGTTTTGGAGAAGCTCGACACGCCCTCTTCGAGCAGCCGGGTGCCGATCCGGTTGCCTTCACGGAACTTGCCCTGGCCGCGCAGCGCCTCGATCAGCGCGGCGTAGGCGGTCGCGCGGAGCATCTCGCCCGGGTTCTGCTCCAGCACCTTCCGCGCCGCCGCTTCCAGCTCCTGGTTGCGGTCGAGATGCAGGCAGAGCATGGCGTACGACATCAAGAGCGTCGGGTTCTCCGGTTCGAGCGACAGCGCGCGGCGATAGCAGGCGAGCGCCTGCTTGTCGGCGCCGCGGGCGCGCAGCTCTTCGCCTTTGGAGAACCACTCGGCCGCCTCGCCGAGCACGCCGGGCAGCGGCATGCCCGCCTGGCCGGAGAGGAAGCGCACGATGTCCTGGTACTGGAGCTTTTTCGGGTTCAGCCGCTGGGCGCGGCGGAACGCGGCGAGCGCTTTGACGTGCCAATGGCGATCGAGATAGGCGAGGCCGAGCAGGTGGTACGCCTCCTCGAACGCCGGGTCGTGGCGCACCGCCTCTTGCAGCTGCTTGATCGCGGGACCGAGCTTGCCCATCTCGTAAAAGCAGCTGCCGAGCAGGTAGAGCGCCTGCGGCACCGGATCGACCTCGACCGCGCGCTCCAGGAACAGCACCGCCTTGGCTAGGTTGCCCAGGCTCGCGTGGACCGCGCCGAGGCTGAAGTGGGGCAAGAACGTGTCGGGATAGAGCGCCACCGCGCGCTTGAGCAGCTCTTCGGCGCGCTGGTGGCCCCCCTGCTCGTAGTGGATGACGCCGCTGTAGACGAGGCCCTCGTAATGGTCCGGCTTCACTTCGAGGACGCGGGCGAAATAGACCAGCGCCTTTTCCGGCTGCCCTTCGTTGAAGCAAGTCTCGCCGAGGAAATACGCCAGCTCGTAGTTGTCCCGATCGAGCTTGTAGGCCGCTTCGAGGGCGCCCACCGCGCGCTCGATATCGAAGCCGAACAGGGCGTACTCGGCGTCGTCCAGATGCTGGAGGAAGACCTTCCGCTTGTCGCCGCTGTGGAGCGCGGCGATCCGCTCCTTGATCGAGACGAAGCGCTCGCGCTTTTCCAGAGCGAGCAGCTGGTAGTCCATCTTCGACTCCCACAGCTCGCTCCACTCGTCCCAGCCGACGATCTTCTTCTGCTCCAGGATCTCGCGCAGGGTGGACAGCCCGGTCTGGCTGATCAGGATGTTCTTTTCCTGCTTGTGGAGGGCGGAGAGCAGTTGGCGCACCGTTTCCGCCGTGCGCTTCACCGCCTCTTCGAGGATCGAGATCCGCTCCAGCAGGTGCTCGTCGAACGAGAATCCCTCGTCGGGACCCTCTTCGTACCCTTCCTCTTCCTCCTCGAACACGGTGCCCGAGAGGACCAGGAGCTTTTGATGACAGCGGACGCAGTACTCCCGTTCGTCGGGGTTCAATGCGCCGCAGACCTGACAATACATATTCGTTCTCGCGCCGACGGAGCCCAAGGCCCCGGCGTTCGTTTCATTCATACGAGTAGAAGCCTCGACCGGTCTTGCGCCCGAGCCGCCCGGCATCGACCATTTTGACCAGCAGCGGGCAGGGCCGGTACTTCGGATCGCCGAAACCGTCCAGAAGGACCCGCAGGATATCCAAGCAAACATCGAGCCCGATCAGATCGGCGAGCGCGAGCGGCCCCATCGGATGGTTCATGCCCAGCTTCATCACCTGATCGATCGCCTCGGGGGTGCCGACCCCCTCGTAGAGGCAATAGATCGCTTCGTTGATCATCGGCATCAGCACGCGGTTCGAGACGAATCCCGGGGCGTCGTGGACCTCGACGGGCGTTTTGCCCATCCGGCGCGCCGCGTCGGCCACCGCGTCGTAGGTCGCCTGGTCGGTCGCCAAGCCGCGGATCACTTCGATCAGCTGCATCACCGGCACCGGATTCATGAAGTGCATGCCGATCACCCGCTCCGGCCGGCCGGTCGCGGCGGCGAGCTTGGTGATCGAGATCGAGCTGGTGTTGGTGGCGAGGATCGCGCCCGGCGCGCAGACCCGATCGAGGTCGCGCAGCACTTCGAGCTTCACTTCCAGCCGCTCGACCACCGCTTCGATCGCGAGATCGACTCCGGTGATTTCGCCGAGATCGCTGCTTCCGGTGAGGCGCCCGAGCGCTCCGTCACGCTCTTCCGGCGTCAGCTTCGACTTCGCGACCTGGCGCTCGTACCCTTTGGCGATCGCCGAGAGTCCTCGTTCGAGGGCGGCCGCCGCCACATCGACCAGGATCACCCGGTAGCCGCTCTGCGCCGAAACCTGCGCAATGCCGTGCCCCATGGTGCCCGCGCCGATCACTCCGATCGTTCGGATTTCGTTCCCCGCCGCTTCGCCTGACTGACTCATCGATTCCTCTCGATACACGTTTCCCAAGAAACGCACCGCGCGAATGGACGAGATTACCGGCTGGCCCCGGTGGGGTCAAGGTTGGCGTGACGTGCGCGCGACTTCAGGCCCGGACGTGATCCTCCCGCCAGCTCTGGATCGCGCGCTTGACCTGGTCGTTGGTCTTCAGTTCCCCGCCGAGGATCCGGCGGACGAGATCGGCCACCTCGCCGTCGCTCGCGAAACGCAGACCGACCAACTGGCCCACGGTCAGCTCGCCGATCCGGCCGCGCAGGTCCTCGGGCAGCAACTGCGCGAGGCGCAGGCGCTCCTCCAGGCGGATGATGCGGTTCTGGACCGTCAGCGCAAACGTCCGGGCGTACCAGGCGAGCAGGACGAGCGCCGCCGCCACGGCGACGTTGAGGATGGAATGGGTCCACAGCCACCAAGGGCCGCCGGGAGGGAAATGAGTCAGAGTGCCGAAAAATTGAACGATCCGCACGATCAGGTTGATCGCGAGAATGCCGAACGTGACGAAGTGAAACAGCGGGACGAACCGCGCGTGATTCGCGTAATTCTGGGGTGGGTTGTTGCTCATGCTTCCTCCGAGGAAGGGATGGTGGAGACGGGGCGCCGCGCCTTGAAAATGAGCGCGCCGATGAGAATCGCGACGGCTCCGGCGATCAGGTTCTTCGGCTCGGCGCTCGCCGCGAATACGGCGCACAGGATACAGGCGAGGATGGGAATCGTCGGTCCGAAAGGAAGGCGAAACGCGCCCGGGTTCGCGGGCATTTTGCGCCGCAGGATCGGCACGGCGGCCGCCGTGCCGACGTAGGTCGCAAGCCGGGCGATCACCGACAGCGCAGCCAGGCTCGTGAACGTTCCGGAAAGGGCGAGCGGCAGGGCGATCAAGGTCTGGGTGAGGATCGCCGCGGCGGGGGTGCGGAACCGGGGGTGGAGCTTCGCGAGATACGCCGGGCCGTAACCGTCGCGGGCGAGCGCCCAAAGGTAGCGCGGCCCGGCGAGCACCGTGTTGTTGTTGGTGCCCAGGATGGAGAGCGACCCGCCGATCGTGAGCAGCACCACGCCCCAGGTGCCGAGGAACATTTGCGCCGCGTCGGCCAGCGGCTTTTTCGAATGGGCGAGGTCCGGCAGGGTTCCGAGCGCCACCCATTGGACCGCGGAGTAGATCAACGTGACGATGACGATCTGGGCGATCAGCGCGAACGGCACGTCCCGCTTGGGGTTCTTGAACTCCCCCGCGGGCGCCGCGGTGTTTTCAAAGCCGGCATAGGCGAACAGCAGAAGCAGCACCGCCTCGCCGAGCTTCTTGGTGTCGATCGCGTTGCCGTGCGTGGCGAGCGCCATCGACACCTGGGGCAAACCGAACAGGATGAACGCCACAAGAGGCAGCGTCTTGCCCACGGCGAAGAACACCGAGGTGCGCACGCCCGACTTGACGCCGATGATGTTGATCAGGGTGAGCGCGGCGAGCGACACGAAGATCGCCGCGTACCAGCCGACTTCCCCTGCCTTGGCGCCGAGCACCTGGGCGAAGCCGGCCGACAGGGCGGCCACGGACGAAAGCCGGGCGAGCCAGGTCATCCAGCCGACCTCGAACCCGGCGAGATCGCCGAACGCGGTCTTGGCGTAAATGTATCCGCTCCCCGCGCGATCGAAGTGGCTCGCGGCCTCGGCGAAGCAAAGCACCAGGAGCAGGACCGCAAAACCGGCGAGGACCACCGCCCAAACGCTCATCGGCCCCAAGTACAGTGCGGCCGTCGCGGGCAGGAGATAGATGCCGCTCCCGATCACGTCGTTGACCGAAAAGCCGACGATCTCCCACCGCGACACCGCGCGGCGGAAGCCTTCGGTCCCTTCGCTCCCCGCGGTACCCGGCGCGGTCGGGTCGATCGAAGCCAAATCGCTCAAGCGCCTTCCTCCCTTGATCCTGAAACCTAGTTTTCGATCGCCGCCCCGGCGGTCTCCGGCAACGTCCAGACCCAGGCTCCGGCGAGCAGTGCGAAGCCCGCGGCGAGCGAGATCCCGCCGCCCATCCCCGCGCTCGGAGCCCATCGTGCGACGGCGGCGATGGCGAGCGGCGTCAGGTACTGGATGCCGCGGGTGGAATTCATGATCACCGCCATCGCGGTGCCGCGCACGCGGGTCGGGAACAGTTCGGAGAAATACGGCCCGTAGCAGGACCAGGTGCCGGTTCCCAGCCCGGCGACGAACAGACAGGCGAGGCCGATCGCCGGTTGCGCCGCGAAGCCTGACCAGAACAGAGTAACCAGGGCCAAGCCGAGAGCGGTGACCGCGCAATAGAGCGCGAACGCGGGCCGCCGGCCGATCCGGTCGGACACCCAGCCGAACGAGAGATAGCCGACCAGAGAACCGGCGACGAACGTAAGAGTCCACCAGCCGGTGCCGAAGATCGTGAGCCCCCGCTCTTTCTGAAGGTAGCGCGGCAACCAGATCACCGCGAACCAATAGGCGCTCATGTTGAACGCGGTGAGCAGAAAGGCCCGAATGAACGTGGAGAGCTGATCGGGCGCCACGAGCTGTGCCAGCACCGGCCGGCGCGCCCGGGCGATCTCGCCGGTTTCTCCGTCTCCCTTCGAAACCCTGGCCCGGTGCGCGAGCCAGAGATCCGATTCCGGCAGATGGCGGAAGAATAGGAGCGCGAGCCCCGGGAGAGCGAGGATGCCGAAGGTGACGCGCCAGCCGATCGAGGGGGCAAGAAAAGAGCCGAGAATCGCCGCGAGCCCCAGTCCCACCGGAGCCCCCGATTGGGCGATCGCGCCGAACCGGCCACGCAGCGCCGCGGGCACCGTCTCGCCGATCATCGCCTGCCCGCCCCCCCAGGTACCGCCGATCCCGAGCCCGGCGAGCGCCCGGCCGAGCGAGAGCATCGCGCCGCTTCCCGCCAGGGCGCAAACGAGGTTGCCGAGCGAAAACGCGCCGATCGCGAGAGCCAACGACGCCCGCCGGCCCCACCGGTCGCTGATCCAGCCGAACAGAAAGCCGCCCACGCCGGTCATTCCGACGCCGATCCCGGTGAGAGCCGCCACCGCCGAATCGGGGATCGCGAGATCCTTCTGCACCGCGGGGAGCAGGAACGACAACAGCATCAGCGAGCAGAAACCGCTCGCCCAGGCCCCCCAGGCGAGAGCCAAGATCCGCCGGTGCGCCGCTCCGGGTCGATCGACGTGCCGCAGGGCGGCGCTGTCGGGTTCGGTCAAAGTGGGTGGGAGTCTAGCCTACCCGGCCAGCTCGCCCAACTCGGCCTCGACCGTCTCCCACTCGGTCATCATCCCCGTGATCTTCTCGTTCAGCTGGTGCTGCTCCTGTTCGAGCTTTTTCACCTGATCGCGCGAGGTGCGGTCGAAAAAGGTCGGATCGCAGAACAGCTCGTTGATCTCGTGGACCCGGTTTTCCGACTTCTCGATCGTCGCGGTCAGCTCGTCGCGCCGTTTCCCCAATTGGCGCTGGCGCTTTTCGCGCTCCTTGTCGTCCAGGCGCGGCGTGTCTTTCGCCTTCTTCTGCTGCGCCCGGCGCGCCCGGAGCACCGCCTCGGCATCGAGGTGGTCGTCACCCATCGCCTCGATGTATTCCTCGTAAGTGCCCTTGTAGTCGCGAATGCCGTTCGGGGTGATCTCCAGAATCCGGTTCGCCAGGCGCGAGACGAACCAGCGGTCGTGGGAGACGAAGACCAGCGTGCCGTCGTAGGTCTTGAGCCCCTCGACCAGGGCGTCGATCGCTTCGAGGTCGAGGTGGTTGGTCGGTTCGTCGAGCACCAGGACGTTCGGCTGGGTGACCGACAGGCGGCAGAACGTGAGCCGCGCGGATTCGCCGCCGGAGAGGTTGCCCACCCCTTTTTTCACGTCGTCGCCCGAGAACAGCACCATCCCGAGGTTGCCGCGGATGAAGCCGATCGTCTCGCCCGGCACTGCTTCCCACAGCCACGCTTCGACGCTCTGCTTGCCGGAGGCTTTGAGCTCCGCATGATCCTGCGAGAAATAGCCCGGGTGGGTCTCGTACCCCCACTGGACGGTGCCCGCGTCCGGCGTCACCTCGCCCACCGCAATCTTGAGCATGGTCGATTTGCCGATCCCGTTCGGTCCCAAAATCGCCAGACGTTCGCCGCGCTCGACCCGGAGGGTGACGTTGTTGAGCACCTGCTTGGTGCCGTACGACTTCGAGATTCCTTCCATCACCAGCACTTCCCGGCCGCTCGGCCGGACCTGCTTGAACTTGAAGGTCGGGTACCGGCGCGAGGTCTGCGGCAGGCGGTCGATGGTGATCTTCTCGATCATCTTGACCTTGCTCTGCGCCTGGCGCGCCTTGCTCGCCTTCGCCTTGAACCGGTCGATGAAGTCCTGGTGTTTGGCGATCTCCTTTTCCCGCTTCTCGATCTCGGCTTCCTTGCGGTCGCGGTTGCCGACCTTGGCCTCCGTGAACGCTTGGTAGTTGCCCGGGTAGAGGATCATCGTCTCGTAATCGACGTCCACGATGTAGTTGCAGACGTTGTCCAGGAACCGGTGATCGTGCGAGATCACCACGGTCGTCCCCTTAAACTCGGTCAGGAACTTCTCCAGCCAGCGGATCGACAGGATGTCCAAATGGTTCGTCGGCTCGTCGAGCAGCAAAGCGTCCGGCGACGAGGCGAGCACCTGGGCGAGCAGGACGCGCAGCTTGAATCCGCCGGACAGGGTGGAGAGCGCATTCCGGTGCACCTCGGTCGGAATCCCCAGCCCCTCCAGGATCTCCCCCGCCCGCGCTTCGAGCGTATAGCCGTCGGAATGGAGGATCAGCTCTTCGACCTCGGCATACCGCTCATGGTCGAACTCGGCCTCGGGAGCCGCGAGCAGCTTCTCCTTCTCGACCATCGCCTCCCAAACCTCGCGATTGCCCATCAGGGCGACCTCGAGGATCGGCATCTGCTCGTAGCTGAAATGGTCCTGGCGCAAAACGCCGAGGCGCAGCCGCTTGGGGAGCGAAAGGGTGCCCTCGCTCGGCTGGTCCTCGCCGGTCAGGATGCGAAGAAACGTCGACTTGCCCGAGCCGTTCGCCCCGACCAACCCATAACGGTTGCCCGGATTGAACTGCATCGAGACGCCGGTAAACAGAGTCTGCGGGCCGAAAGACTTGCCCAGGTCGGAAACGGCGATCATAGGGCCGGGAATGATAGCAGGTGCTGGGGGCGGGGGTGCGAGGGTAGGGCCTCGGACTTCGGGAGGCGTGGTCAGGCCGCCGCCCAGAAGGTCACTCCTAAGATCAGTGCTCTGATCTTAGTCGAGTTGAATTCGCCCTACGTTCAGAGTACTGACCCTTTTGGGCCAGCGCCTTGGCAGTCCACAGACTTCCGCATTCGGCCTCCGCTCAAGGTAGGCAGCTATGATTGACTCGATTGGCCTCAACGCTTAGCATGCCCTGAATATCGGACGCAAGCGGATGCTCTAGATATCCTGGGCGCATCTTTTAACGCGGTGATCGAGAGCGGATCGCTTCAAGACCCTCTCTGGTCAGTCCGTGGATTTGCAGCCAGCTCATGGTGACAAAAACAAGTCGGGAAGCGAGGACGGAGGTAAGAAATGCAGTTCACCGTGCTGATAGAATTCCTTGTTTCAGGCCTTCTAACTACCTTGTTGGTCCTCGTTGCTCTGCCGTGCGGTGCAATTCCAGAATTTCCAGTCGGCATCTCGGCTAGCGATACGGTGCAGGCCCTCCTCTTGTTGGCAGTCTCATACCCAGTTGGCATTCTTATAAATCTTCCGGTCTTCAAACTTCAAAAATATCTTCTCTCTCCCAGGGTCCAGAGAGCCCTAATCAAAGAATACGACGCACGGGACATCGACTTGATCAGTCTCAGCGCACAACAAATTGCCCGCAAGCAAAAGAAAAAAGGGGAACCCGAACAACGAGGCCAAGCCGATCAAGCACAGAAGACGAAGGTGCTTACCAGAGAAGAGCTTGGTGATGTATTTGGATTCTTAAGGGCTCCTGTCTTTGGAAAGAACATCGATCGTCTTAACCATCAACACCTCTATCATGAGGGCCTTCAGCGCCTTTCGCGCGGTATGCTGATCCCTCTTATTTTTGCCCCCATCGTTTGGTTCTGCAAGGCCAATGGTTCGGTCTTCAGCAACACACTCGTCCTGGCGGTATTCGGGTTCCTCTTCGCAATGTCTTTGTGGCTTTTGACTTACTCGATCAAGACTGAGGACGAGCAAATAATACGGTTTTTTATCGCGTTGATTGATGCAGACACAGAACCAACCCTGGCCAGCGTGCCTCAGAACCGTGAAATCCTGGCGGATCGCAAAGATGACCGAGAATGATCCGGCGATCGCCGCAGTTCGCAAGGTCCGCATTGAAATTTCGCCGGGTTGAACAACGACCCAGCTCGGTTGATTGCCCACTACACGGAGTTGCAGACACAGTTTGAGGGCCGGCTGTAGAGAAAAATTTTACGGAGAAGGAGTAGGCATTTACCGGCTCACGTCCTTCAATCTAACTTCGCGAGTTTCCGTTTACACCTCGCAGGACGCCAGTTGAGCTGTCGCGGAGAGCAACCGGCTGGCGTTCTTCGGGCTGTGCAGGAGGTAAGCCGTCTCTTCCAGTGCCTGGAAGTCCTGAAGAGAGAGCAACACAACCGAACGTTTGCCTCGGCGAGTGATGATCAAGGGATCATTGCAAGCTTGATCCAGGGTTCTTGCTAGGTTGGCGCGGGCGGCGGAGAAGGGGATCGTTTCCACGGCAGAACTCCTTGTCTGTACACCTTCCTGAGGCGATGTTATCCTGGTAGGGAGCATGAGCCACTACCTAATCGAAGCCATTTGGG
Organism: Thermoanaerobaculia bacterium; assembly: GCA_035607435.1. GTDB lineage: Bacteria > Acidobacteriota > Thermoanaerobaculia > Multivoradales > UBA5704 > DASYKS01. Next base: position 9,723 of record DATMZU010000249.1, read on the forward strand.
ATCCCGAGGCCACCGTTTGGGTGGCCACGAGCGAAGACGTCCCCGGGCTCGCCACGGAGTCTGCCAGTCTTGAGGCATTAGCCCACAAGCTCCGGACGCTCGTACCCGAGTTGCTCGAAGCGAACGATGTACTGCCCAGGGACGACTCGACGGAGATCTCGTTCGAGATCGTCGGTCACCGCGAAGAACTGATACGGCTTGCTTCGTAGATGGGTTCGTCCTTTACGCCCAAGCTTAAAGCGGTCCTCCGGGAACAGGGTTGCTTTTTCGAGCGCCAGGGCAAAGGCGATCACGAGATCTGGTTTAGCCCACTCTCGAAGAGACGATTCGTCGTAGACGGCGACATCAAGTCTCGTTTCACCGCGAATGCCGTTCTCAAGCAGGCCGGGATCTCTTGGCGCTTTTGATTACCCTCTTCTCAAGGACCTGGGGCCCTCAAAAAAGCCGGACGTGAGTCTCAAAGCGGGCCATAGGTCGCTTTCGCCGTTCCGCAGCGACCGGAGTACCATCCATCGCGCGAGCCGCGGCCGGGTTCGTCGCCTGGCGAGCTCTACGGCTTGGCGAACCCTTTGCAGGCAGCCAGAATGGGCGTCTGGGTCGTTACTTCAGAGTGTGAGGACGAAGCTCAGCCGGCTGGTAGAACCCCTAAACGTACGTCTCTCGCTTTGGAGATTCCTATGCCTCTCGTCGTTCGCGCTTTTCCGATTTTGCCCGGCAAGGAGGAGGATCTTCGTGCTTTTGCGTCCGAGCTTACCGGGGCTCGCCGCCCGGAGGCTGCGGAGTTTTACCGCCAGTTCGGGGTGAGGCACGAGAACTGGCACCTGCAGCAAACGCCGAACGGCGCTTGGGTGATCGCGATCACCGACTTGATCGAGGATCCCCAACTGGCGGCCCAGGCGTATGCCGAGTCCGAGCGTCCGTTCGATCGCTGGTTCAAGGACAAGGTCCTCGAGATCTCGGGCAGCGATCCGGATTTGGAGCCGCTCGGGCCTCCGACCGAGGCGATTCTCGACTGGAGCGCCTGATCGGCGAAAATCGGGCTCTCTTATCCGATTGGCCGGGGCCGGTCGCGGTCTCGGTCGACGATGCAGAGAAAGCCGAGCGGCTCGCCTTGGTCGGCGCGGAACTGGTGCGGGGTCTCAGGGCTCACGTAGACGCAGTCGTGAGGGGCGAGGGCGAACGTCTCGTCGCCCAGAACGACATGCCCCTTGCCGCGCAAGACGACCACCGCATGAGGATGGCCGTGACGTTCGAGCGTTGACCAGCCGCCGGGGGCGATCTCGAAGTAGCGGGTGAGGAAGGCGAGCGCCGCTTCGCCGGTTCCCTCGCCGAGCAGCGTTTGGCGGCGAACGCCCTGGAACGTGCCGTCCTCTTCCTTGTAGCGGCGCTCGGGAACACCGTCCCACCGGAAATCGACACCGCGAACGACTTTCGATCCGCCGGACTCTCCTTCGTTCATCGAGGTTTCTCCCGCAGAACCGCCGCGACTTGGGCGGTCGCCCGTTCGAGATCGGGCTCGCCATAGAGCGCGCTGCCGATCAGGAAGATCGTATCCGGCCCCAACTCTTGAAGCAGCGCGGGCACCCGCTCGGAGGCGATGCCTCCGGCCGGGACCGGAAACGCCGGGCGAAGGTGGCCCAGCGGCCCGCGGAGATGCTCGGAGAGGGCGGCCGACCGCGCGGCGGGGAACGGGAACCGGCCCCCTTGGTGCGGGTAGATCACCGCGTCGCACCCGGCCAGGCGAAACAGGTCGCCGAGCAGGATCTCGGGCGCGATGCCCTGGCTGGGACGATCCGCGGCGAAGAAACTGCCGGCGAGCGCGGGATGAGCCAAGAGAGCAAGACTCGAGGAGGCCGCGATCTCGCGCACGCTCTCCAGGCCGAGCGCCAGCGGCGCCACCAGGGCCGCCCGGCAGCCGACCTCCCGCAGGCGCTCGATCCGTCCGGCCCAACCCGCCGCCGGCCCGGCCAGGTTCGGCACGTAGAGGGAGGAGCCGCCGGTCGCCTGGTTCGCCCGGTGGACCGCCTCCTGGCAGCGGGCGACCCGTTCGGCGAACGGCGAGGAGGGGGGATTGGAGATGCCGTGATCGTCCTTGATCAGATCCGCCCCGCCCCGGGCGAGCGCTTCCACCCGGTCCGCAAGCTGAGACGACGAAAGACCGAGCGGCTTGGCCGCGCCGCAGAGCAGCGCCCTCCGGCCGCGCACCCCCGCCAGCTCACGAAGGCCCGAAATCCCGAACGCCGGCCCGGGGTACTGCGCGAGCACCTCCGCCGGCCATTCGATCGATTCCACGCGGACACCCGGCTGAAGCGACGCATTGCCGTAGAGCAGCACGAGAAGCTGCGCCAGATCCCCCCGGGCGGCCTCGGCCGGCAGGGCGATCGTGGCGAGCGCCGCTCCCGATTCGGCGGATTCGACCGACAAGACCCGGCCGAGGAACGGCTGCGCCGAGGCGGGGACGAGGTCCGGCGACAGCTCGGAAGTCTGCTCACAGGCGAGGCGCAGCGCGCGCGACTCGCCGGACTCGCCGTCTCCGAGGGCCAGCCGATAGCGAACGAGCAAAAGAGGGGCGGGGTGGGCAGGCATGTCCGGCCTTCAGTGTCCCCCGGCCGCGCGTTCGAGGTCAAAAAAGCTGGAACCCGGAAGGGGCGTGGGATAACCTTCACCGCGCCGTGGTCGTCACCCCTCCCCCGGTTCGTTTCCCAACCCAAGGTAACCATGAAGTCGAAACCCATCGCGCGCAGCCGCCGGACGCTGCCTGAAGCGCCTCCGGCCGGCTGGACCTTTTTCACCAACCACGCCCACGTGCTGTTCGCCATCGCGGCCGATCCGGAGGCCCGCCTGCGCGACCTCGCGGAGCGGGTGGGAATCACCGAGCGCGCCGTGCAGCGCATCCTTGCCGATCTCCAGGCGGAAAAATACGTGACCGTGACCAAAGCGGGCCGGCGCAACCGCTACAAAATCAATCCGCGCCCGTCGCTCCGCCATCCGATCGAAAGCCACCGCACGGTCAAGGCGCTGCTCGATTGGGTCGAGGGTGGCGGCCGGTGAAGCCCGAGATCTTTCACGAATCCCATGCCGAGGTGAAACTTTTTCGCCGTTCGGGTGTCTTGTAGGAAGAGAGGGACATTCGATGCCCCCGTTGGACGCTCCCCGCTATCCGGATTTGACCGTTTCGCTCCGCTCGCACCACCCGCTCGCGTGGGTGAGCGCGACGCGTTATGCGTTGCGCGGCGCGGGGATCGAGCCGGCCGAGATCGACCGGTTCACCGCCGAGGCGGCCGAGCAGGTCATCGCCGAGCGGCCGGAGGCGGTGCTGTCCGTCTGTTCGCGCTGGATTCGGCTCGGAAGCGGAGGATCAGCCGATATGCTCTGAGGATGGAAACCCGTCCCAGAGTCGTCCTCGTCGGAGCCGGTTTCGGCGGGCTCGCCGCCGCCAGGAAGCTACGCCGCGCCCCCGTCTCCGTCCTGCTGATCGATAAAAACAACTTCCACACCTTCCAGCCGCTGCTCTACCAGGTCG
>DATMZU010000394.1:0-8657 GCA_035607435.1 Thermoanaerobaculia bacterium
GGGTGGCCCCCTCGGTGCGGGTGGTTTCGACCACCGGGGCGTCGGCGGTGACCAGAATCTGGTCTTCGACCGCGGAGACTTTCATGTCGAACGTCAGGCTGACCGTCTGGCCGACCTGGAGGTCGATCCCCTCGCGCACCAGGGTCGAGAACCCTTGAAGCGCGGCGGTGATCCGGTAGGGCCCCAGCGGCAGCAGCAGGCCGCGGAATCGGCCTTCGTCGTCGGTCGATACCTTCTTCTCGAAGTTGGTGTCGAGATCGAGCAGCGTGACCGTCACGCCGGAGAGCGGCGCGCCGCTTTCGTCCACGACCCGACCTTCGATGACGCCTGTGGTCGCCTGGGATTGCGCGTAGCCGGCGGTGCCAAGGCCGAGCAGCAGCGCGAAACAGACGAGGGGCGCGCGGTGGAATTTGCGCATCTCGAACCTCCTGGGAAAGGGATCAGGCCAGAGTCTCTGTCGCGAGATGTTGACAATAGTGTGCCGGGGAGTCAACGGCCGGAGGATTCGTCGCGCGGCTGTCACATGATTCGCGCCCGAGGAGCGCTGCTACACTTCCCGACCTCATGCCTCTGCGCGTCACCCTTCTCGGCAGCGGGACCTCGACCGGCGTGCCGGTGATCGGGTGCGGTTGCTTGGTCTGCACGTCGAAAAGCCCGAAGAACCGGCGGTCCCGGCCGGGGTTGAAGATCGAGGGAACGGAGGGAACGGTGCTGATCGACGCTTCGACCGACCTGCGCGAGCAGCTTTTGGCGCACCCGGTCTCGCGGGTCGATGCGGTGGTTTTCACCCACGCCCACGCCGACCACATCTTCGGGCTGGACGACGTGCGGATCTTCAATTTCCGCCAGAAGGCGGCGATCCCCTGCTTCGCCTCCGCCGAGACGCTCGCGGCGATCCGCCGGATCTACGCCTATGTCTTCGAGGCGGGGCAAGAAGGGGGCGGCAAGCCGCAGCTCGATCTGATCCCGATCGAGGAGCCCTTCCCGCTGCTCGGCCGCCCCTGGATTCCGATCCCGGTCCGGCACGGAACGATGGCGGTGCTCGGGTTCCGGATCGGCGATTTCGCTTACGTTACCGACTGCAACGTGATCCCCGAGGAGAGTTTCGAGCGGCTCTCGGGGGTGGATACGCTGATCCTCGACGCGCTGCGCTATCGGTCGCATTCGACCCATTTTTCGCTCGGCGAAGCGGTCGCAGCGGCGGAGCGGATCGGCGCGCGCCGGACCTATTTCACCCACATCGCCCACGACATCGACCACGATCACCTGGAGGTCGTCCTGCCGGAAGGGATGGAGATCGGCTATGACGGCCTCGCCTTCGACATCCAAGGCTGACGGGCAGGCCGCCGAGCCCCGGACGATTCCCGCCGGACGCCGCGCCAGCGGTTCCCTCCAGGTGCCGCCGTCCAAGAGCGTCACCCATCGCTACCTGAACCTCGCCCTGCTCGCGGGCGCGCCGCTGGTCCTCGAACGTCCGCTCGATGCCGACGACACGCGGTTGTTTCTCGCGGCGCTCGAAGGCTGCGGCTTCGCCGTGGAGCGGGCGGGAGAAGAGGTTCGGTTGACTCCTGGGTGCTCCCGGAGTCCCCGGAGTGAGACCGAGCCGATCGAAGTCTTCTGCGGCAATGCCGGAACGATGTTTCGCTTCCTGGTCGCGACGCTCGCGGCGATCCCCGGACGATTCCGGCTCGACGGCACCCCTCGCCTGCGCGAACGGCCGATCGCTCCGCTGGTCGATGCGGTGCGCCGCCTGGGCGGCGAGGTGGAGTACCTGGAGCGAGAGGGGTACGGGCCGCTCGCGATCCGCGGCGAAACCCTCCGGGGTGGAACGACAGCCCTCGACGCCGGTTCGTCCAGCCAGTACCTTTCGGCGCTCCTAATGGCCGGGCTGCGGGCCAAAGAACCGGTGACGATCGAGCTTTCCGCTCTCACCTCCGAGCCCTACATCGAGATCACGCTCGGGCTGGTCCGCCGCTTCGGCGGCCAAATCGAGCGGGTGACTCCCCCCCGGTTCCGCGTCGAACCCGCGGCGAGCCTGGCCGCGGGGCTCGATCGCGCGCGGGTCGAAGGGGATTGGTCGGCCGCCGCCTACCCGGCCGCGATGGCGGCGCTCACCGGGGGGCCGGTCCGGCTGCTCGGGCTCGAAGAGGGTTCGGAGCAGGGGGACCGCGGGTTTCTCGACCTCCTGGCGGCGATGGGCGCAGAAGTCTCCTGGCACGGCGGCGAGCTGACCGTTTCAGGCACCGGGCGGCTCACGGCAATCTCGGTCGACCTGGGGCGGATGCCCGACCAGGTGCCGACCCTCGCGGCGCTCGCGCCGTTTGCCGCCGGCACCACTCGGATTACCGGGGTGCCCCATCTGCGGATCAAAGAGAGCGACCGCCTGCACGCGATGGCGGTGGGCCTGGCCGCGCTCGGCGTGCCGGTCACCGAGCTGCCCGACGGTCTGGAGATCGAAGGGGTCTGGGCCGGGTGCAGGGATCTGCCGTCCGACCCGGTGACGATCGATCCGTTCGACGACCACCGGATCGCAATGAGCTTCGCGCTCGTCGGCCTCCGGCGCCCGGGGGTGACGATCGCCGAGCCCGGCGTGGTCGCGAAGTCGTACCCCGAGTTCTGGCGCGATTTCGATGCGCTGACCTCCGAATCTAAGCCCCCAGGCCGCGATTCGCGGTAGAGCCGCCCAGATCAGACCTGTTTCGCAGGGATCTCCTCCATTCTTGCCGACCCCGGGACCTTTGTCCGGGGTGTGGTGGTAGTCTTCGCGCGATTTTTCCGACTCCAGGAAATTTGCCGTGCAGCCTGTCCACTCGACTCTGCGCCCCGTGCCGGGTGCGCCGCTCGAAGCGGCGACCCTTTCCGACCGCCAACGGCTTGCCGTGGTGTTGCAGGGCTCCGCTTTGCTCGCGCACCTACAGGGTCCGGGATGGCATCTGCCGGAGGGCTGGACGGGCGCCAGGGTAAGCGCCGACGGCCGGCTCGGTGGCCTCGTCGCGAGCCCGGGAAGACTCGGCCCGGTCCAGGCGTTGCTGCGCGATCTACTGGCGCTCTGTTTCGGCGAGACTGGCGTACGCGGCCGGGGAGCGGCCCGGCGGGCCGCCCGATCGCTGGAAGAGGCTTGGGCGCTCGATCTGGCGCCGCTGCCGGCCGACGGCGCGGTGGGCCAGGTGCTCGCCGCGGCGCCGTTTCTTTGGGATCCCGCGTTCGGTGCGGCCCGCCGGGCGCTCGGTGGCGAGCGGGCAGGCGATATGGGCGGGCAGAACGGTCACCGGCTATGGCTCGCCGGTCCCGGCCCGTTCCGCCGTCGGGCGCTCGCCCGGGCTGCCGACTTGAGTGCGCTCGAGGCGCTGCTTTCCGGACCGGAAGCGCGCGATCTCTGGTACGGGCCACCGGCGTTCGAAGAGCCGGGCGATCTGGTCGCCGCCGGCCGCTACCGCGGCGCGGTTCTGGCGTGGGAGCGGAATCCCCCCAGATCGGCCGCGGAGCGTTTGGCTCTCGCCCGGGCGCTCGAAGCGCTCGGCCGGTTCGAGCGGGCGCTCGAAACGCTGGGGGAGGATCGCGCGCTCGAAGCCCGAATGATCCGCGCCCGCTGCCAGCTTCGCCTCGGCCGGCTGGGGGGCGCCCGGGCGGCACTCTATCGGCTGGAGAAGGTGGCCGCCGGCCCTGAGCTGACCGTCGAGCTGGCGGAGCTGGCGACCCGGACCTTTGCGAACTTCGGTGAACCGGACGCCTCGGCGCGCTGGGTTGCGCGCGCCCTGGATTCGACCGCCGCGACCGACACGTCGGGATCGCTCCGGCCGATAGGGGCTCTCGCCGCCCGAGCGTGTCTGATCGCCGCGGTCGCGGCGTGGGATCGCGGCGACGGCGAGGCCGCAGAAAACCACCTCGCGCGGGCCGAGGCCGCGGGAGGCGATCCGCGCGATGCCTGGCGCCTGCATCAGGCGCGCGGTCTCGTGGCGCTCGCGGCAGGTCGTTCGCGCGAGGCGGCGGAGCAATTCGCGGCGGCTTTGCGCTCCGGGCGCCGCAGCTTGCCCCGTTTCGAGGCCGGTGGCCTGTGGAACGATCTCGGCCTGGCGCGCGCCGAGATCGACGACCTGGCGGGAGCCGAGCGCGCGTTTCTCCATGTCCATCGCCTGCTCGCCGGTTGCGATGGTCCGCGCCGGACCACGCTCGCTCTCTACAACCTGGCGGAGGTCCGCCTACGCCGCGGCCGGCTCGGGGGCGTGCGCGAGATCCTGGAAGCCTCGTCGGCCGAAAATCGCCGGGCCGGAAACCTCCGCGGCCAGATCCAGGACGTCGAGCTTTCGGTCCGTCTCGATCTTGCCCGCGGCCGGGTCGAAACGGCGCTCGCCCGAATCGAGTCCGCCCGATTGCTGCTCCGCGAGCGCCGGGCCGATTGGCGCCTCGGGGAGCTTGCGGTGCTCGCGGCGCGCGCTCTCGGTTGGCTGGGGCGGAGAGACGAAGCGGCAACGGAGCTGGAAACCGCGGGAGAGCATGCCCCGCGATTGCTCGAACCGGAGGAGATTCCGGCCCTCCTGGCGCTCGCCGGTCGAAGAGACGCGGCACTCGTCGCCGCGAGCGGCACGCCCTGGTACCCGCTGTTCGCCGCGGCCCTCGGGGTGCGGCATCCTTTGGGAGCGTTGGACGACCTGCCCGAGCCGGACCCTTCGTCGCTCGATCTTCTGGAACCGGCGCGCGCGGCCCGGCTGGTGTTCGACCTCGAATCGATCGCGGCGCTCGATCCGGGGCGCCGTTCGGACGGGCCGGAGATCGTCTCTCTCGCGCGTCGGCGTCGTGCCGCCGAAGTCCTGCGACGCCAGGGCGCGGGGCGCTTCGCCGAGCGGCTCGAAGCGCGGGATGTGAGCCCCGATGCCAACGATTCGGCGCCCGAGGAACCGCCCGCGGCGCTCGCCGCCCAGATCCGGCTCCGCCCGACGCCGCCGGTTCCGGCCGGCGAGCCGAAGAGCGGCTCGGGCGGTTTTGCCGGGGCGCCGTTCGCTTCCGCCGTGCGCCCGGCCGGATGGATCGGCAACCATCCGGGGTTGGAGGTGGCGTTCGACAAGATCGTGCGGCTCGCCCCAGGCGATCTCGCGGTGCTCGTGCTCGGCGAAAGCGGCACCGGGAAAGAGCTCGCCGCGCGCGAAGTTCATCGCCGCAGCCGGCGCCATCGCGGTCCGTATGTCACGGTCAATTGCGCCGCGCTTTCCGAGACGCTTTTGCTTTCTGATCTGTTCGGCCACGTTCGCGGTGCTTTTACCGGCGCAGATCGCGAGCGGCTGGGGGTCTTTGAAACCGCGCAGGGAGGTACCGTCTTCCTCGATGAGATCGGCGACCTGCCGCCGGTGGCGCAAGGCATGTTGTTGCGCGTGCTGCAGGAGGGCGAGGTGCGGCGCCTGGGCGAGAGCTTGCCGCGCAAAGTCGACGTGCGGGTGGTGGCGGCCACCCATCGCGATCTAGCCCGCGCCAGCCGCGAAGGAACGTTTCGCCAGGATCTTTACTTTCGATTGCGCGGCGCGAGCGTCACGTTGCCGCCATTGCGCGAGCGCGGGGAAGACGTGCTCCTGCTCGCGGCGAGCATGATCGAAAGAGAGGCGGCGCGCTTGAAGATCGTTCCGGTGCCGCGCCTCGACCGCGAAGCGGCGGCTCGCCTGCTGGGCCATTCCTGGCCGGGCAACGTGCGCGAGCTGGAAAACGTCGTTCGCGTCGCCTGCCAACTCGCGGCGGGCGGCGCCGAGATCGGTTCCGAACTGCTGGAGATCGACGAGGTTCCCGGCGGCAAGAGCACGGGCTCCTACCAGCGTCAGGTCGATGACCTGAGGCGGCGCCTGATTCGCGAAGCTCTCGCGGCCGTAGGCGGCAAGCGTTCCAAAGCCGCGCGACTGCTGGGTTTAAGCCGCCAGGCGCTGTCGTATTTGATCGTCCATTTGCGCATTGACTGATCGAAATCAGGGCCAGCATCGACCGACGCGTTCGGCGATCGGTTCGATCCCTTCCCGATCGATCTGATCGAAAGCCGCGGGCTCCCGCGAGTCGACGTCGAGCACGGCAACCAGCGCTCCCGCGCGATCGAAAACCGGCACCACGATCTCCGAACGTGCCGCTTCGTCGCAGGCGATATGGCCGGGGAACGCGTGAACATCGGGGACCAGTTGAGTCCTCCGCTCGCGCGCCGCGGCACCGCAAACGCCTTGCGCAAAAGGTATTTCTAGGCAGCCGATGCCCCCTTGATAAGGACCGACGCGCAACAGCTCCGGCGCCACGACGCGATAGAAACCGGTCCAGCTGGCGGCGGGCAAACGCGCATGGAGGGCCGAGGCCACCGACGCCATGGCGGCCACGGAATCGTCGATGCCGGTGAGAAGAGAATCGATCTCCGCGAGAGCCTCGCGATAGATCTCGCGCCTTTCGTTTTCGTTGGTCATGGAGCGCATTGTAAGCCATAGGTTGACATATTGACGATGCTGCTCGATACTTCGCCGTAGCGAAAAACCCCTAAAGAAAAATTGGACTGCTCAAATTGCAAGTCCTAAAGCGGAGGAATCAAGCACTCATGGCCCAAAAGCGTGTCGTCCGAAAACCAGCGAAGAAAGCAGCGAAAGCTGTAAGCAAGCCGGCGCCCGCGCCGGAGGCGGGAAATGAAGAAGGCCTGCTGACCCTCACCGAAGTTTCGAAGCGCTCGAACATCTCAATGCCCACCCTTCAGCGTTATAAGAAGCTGTATCAGTCGCGCATCCCGTCGGTGGGCAAGGGTAGGAAGCAGCGCTATTTGGAAAGCTCGCTCGCGATCTTCGAGGAGTTGAAAAACGAAAACATCGGTCGCCGCGGCCGGCCGCGGAAAGCGGTAGGCAAGACCGGCCGCCCCGTCGGCCGTCCGCCGGGCCGCCCGGCGGCGGCGAAGCCCGCCGCCGCAGCTCCTGCCGAAGCTCCCGCGCGTCGCGGTCGCAAGGCGGCTTCTTCTTCGGGGCTGATGACGCTGACCGAGATCAGCAAGCTCGCGGGTGTTTCCTACCCGACCGCGGTGCGCTACGTCCGGTTGTTCCTCGACCGGCTACCGCACGAAGGAGAGGGTCGCCGCCGTCGTTTCTATTCCGGCGCGGTCGAAGTGTTCAACCAGCTGCGGGAAGAGGGCGGCCGCGGGGGCCAGCGGGTGAAGCGGATCGCGGGGCGTGCGGTCGAGGCGATCGAAAGCGGCGTGTCCGATCGGATCAAGCAGCTTGAGAAAGCGCAGCAGAGCTTCGAAAAGAAACTGCGTACGCTGGCGCAGAGCCTTCAGAAGTTCCTGGAGTAGATCTTTCTCCAGGCTAGGCGTTTCGGGGCGGGTGTGATCACCCGTCCCGGCAAAACTCCCTTGAAGTACTTGTCGGCTGCCGTCAGCTCAGGTGATCCCAACCGAGGGGCGGCAGCTTTCGGTTCGTCCCGTCGAGGAGAATCCGGACGGTGCGATCGGTCGTGAACCATCCGATCTTGGACCAAGGAAAATGGCTCGGCGGAGCGACTCGCGCCGGCAGGCTGAACAACAACACGTAGTCCTCGCCGCCGCCGAGCGCGAGATCGAGCGGATTTTCTCCGATCGCCCGGCAAACCTCTCTGAATCGCGGAGAGAAAGGCAAGGCTTCGGCATCGATCTGCGCGCCTACTTTCGATTCGGCGCAGAGCCGATGGAGGTCGCGCGCCAGGCCGTCCGAAACGTCGAGCGCCGCCACCCTCTTTTCCTTCCCCAGCGCCGTTCCGAGCGCGAGCTGCGGCTGCGGCTCGACGTGACGGACGATCGCCCGCCGGGCGGCCGGTAGCAGAGCGCGGGGGAGGGCGAGATCGAGCGGCAAGGCGACTCGCTTCCGGGCGTCGATCCGCGCGCCGCGCGCGAGCAGCCGTTGTCCGAGGGCCGATTCGCCGAGCGTTCCGCCGAGATATAAAAGATCGCCCGCGCGGGCCGCGCTCCGCTTCAGCCAACGCCCTTCTTTCGGCCGCCGGCCGAGGAGGGTGAGAGTCGCCACGAGACCTTGCGGCAGCCGCGCGAGATCGCCGCCCGCGAGGGTTACGCCAGCGCTTTGCGCCTCCCGCACGAACGCCTGGAAGAAAAGGCGCGCGTCGAATCCGGGAGGGACGGCGAGCGCAAGAAACGCCCAGACGGGCTCGGCGCCGCTCGCCGCGAGATCCGAAAGATTCACCGCCAGCAATCGGCGCGCGACGAGCGCGGGATCGAGCCCGGGAAGGAAATGAATCCCTTCGATCTGGCTGTCGGTGGTGATCGCCCAGTCGCCGCCGAGCTTCAAGAACGCCGCGTCGTCGCCGATCGGGTTGCCGCCCCGCGAGCGGTGGACCAAGCGCCGCAGCCAGCCGATCAACCGATCTTCGGATTCGGGCGCCGTCGCTTCGCGCGACATGGCCTACGGCGCGGCCGGTACGGCTTCGCCCGCGGTGCTTGCGGCGACGGCTGGAGGCAGGACCGCGACGGGGGAGGCCTCCGGCGTTTCGGCGGGCGCCGCGGCCGGTTCGGCGGCCCCGGCTTCCACGACGGCCGGCAGCAGCGCGAAATCCAACACCTCGCCCATGTGCTCGACGAAATGGAACGTGAGCCCTTCCTGGATCGCGGCGGGAACTTCGATCAGATCGCGCCGGTTGAGCTTCGGCACCAGGATGACGTGAATGCCCGCGAG
>DATMZU010000426.1:0-24073 GCA_035607435.1 Thermoanaerobaculia bacterium
GTCGTCGAGAATGCCGGCGGCGCAGGCTTTTTCCTGCTGGGCTCCCGATCGGGGCAGGCCGTACATCGACTCCAAGGTCCGCAGGATGTTGACGTGGGTGACACGCTGCTCCTCCACGAATCCAGGCTTGACGTGCTCCCCGGCGAAGATCGTCGCGATCTGGTTGCGATCTTCCGGTTCCTTGGCCGCCGGATCGGTCAGCCCGCCCAAGACGCCCTCATGGGAGTTCTCATCGAACGTGACGATCAGCAGGCTGTTGTGGGTCCGTGCCCACTGGTAGTAGCCATCGAGATGTTCTTCCAACCACGCGACGCCGTCCCCGACGCCTTGGAGCGATTTGTCGTTGTGCATGTCGTGGTCTTGGTTGGGAATCACGAACGAGACGTGGGGAAGCTTGGCGTAACCCTCGGGGTCTTGCGGAAACTCCGCGAACGTGAGGTTCGCCGAGTCCTGGACCGTGTTCCCATAGGGGAGGTTATGGAAACTGATCCACGGAACATGCTTTCGCGCATAGAGGTGCTTGTGGTAGGCATTGAATTTCGCGAACTTGTCGGTGGAGCCGATCCGCGGCAGATCCTCCGAATAACCTCTGAAGTCGCTCTCTCCGAGAAGGTGAGCCAGGTTCTCGGCAGAGATGGTCCTCGGCTTCGGAACACAGTCCAGGAACCCCACTTTCTGATCGCTCCCCGAAAGGAGCCAGAAGTAGTTGCCCTGGCTGTGGTGCTCTTCGGCGAACAGGTTGCCGAGAGTGGCCCCTTCGTGGCGCAGGCGTTCGAGATACGTGGACGGAGAGAGCCGGCCCTTCGGGAAGATCTGCTCGATTCCCCGGTTTTCCTCGACGACGATCACGACGTGGTCGTAGTGCGGCAGTTCCAGAGGCCAGCGGATCACTTCCGGCGATACATGGCAGTCGGCGGCCAGAGAAGGAACGGAACAGCTAATTCCGAGGGTGAGGGCGAGAACGATCGAGCGTTTCATGGCTTAGAACCTCCGCTCGGTTAGACGGCCCCCGCCGAAATGTTTCCCCGGAGTACTTCTTTGGAGTGCGGCGACGCGTCCCGCTTTTTCCCGGGCCGACGCGTCGGCCCGGCTCTAGCGATAGACCGCCCCCTTCAGCGCGCCTCGCCCGCTTCCTTCCCCGCCAGCCTCTCGATCATCCCCTCCAGCTTCGCCACCCGGGCCGCCAAATCTGCAATCTGCCGGTCTTTTTCTTCGACGATCTGGTTCAGCCCTTGGAGCGCCAGGAAAGCGACGCCCGCCTGGTCTCCCGGGGCGATGTGGCGGTTGTCGGCGCCCAGGCCGAAGGCTTGGTGGAAGTCCTGGGCCATCGGGCCGAGGTGGCGGATGCCGGGGCTTTCGGTCTTGTAGCTCCAGATCGACACGGGCATTTCGAGGACGCGGTCGAGGGCGATGCGCGGATCGAGCGTCGCGAAGTCGGTCTTGATGTCGCGGCTCGATCCTTCGGTCAGCATGCCGTGGATCGTCAGATTGCCATCGACGTCCAAAACCGAGGCGCGGAACGCCGCGCCCACCTCGATGAAACTGAAGCCGAGCGTGTCGTTCAGCAAGCGCCAGGAGTCGCCGGTCGTCGCGGTCAGGCGCATTTCGGGGCTGCTCGACGTTTCGATGTCGAGCCGGGCGTCGGGGGTGGCGGTCCCCAGGCCCACCCGGCCGATGTTGCTCACGAACAGCGCGTTGGTCGGCGCGCCGCCGCGGATGGTGACCGGCACGGTCGCCGCGGTGACGTCTTCGAGCGAGAACCGATTGACCCCGCCGGAAAAGGAGTCGTTCGCGGTCAAGCGCCAGTCGGTGGCCGGAAATCCCGCCGTGGTGCTGGAGTCGTCGAACAGCAGGTGGGTGTTGTTGTGCTTGATCTTCAGGATGTCGAGGCCGAAACTCTCGGTCGAGCTACAGTCGGTCCCCGCGCACAGGTCGCCTTGCACGATCAAGGTATCGGCAATCACCTCCTGCGCCTGCAAGGCAACCAGCGGGCAAAGCCCGGTCCACAACAGGCACGTCCACCGAAACGCGGATTGTTTGATCATGAGCCGACCTCCCTTTCGTCGTTGGGAGGTGAGGCGCGGAGAGGGCGGGAGACGTTACTCGCCGGGACCCGTCGGGCGGTTCGCCCGGCTCAAGGAGTCCAGATCTGGCCCAACACGCGGCGGAAGTTGCCGCCCAGGACCATCTCGACTTCCGTCTCGCCGAAGCCCCGGCGCAGCAGGCCGGCCGCGAGATCGTAGGCGCGGCGTGGGTTGCGCAGGCCACGGATGTCGTACGCCGCCCGGGCGCGGCCGGTCGCCGGATCGTACGGATCGAGGTCGCAGTCGCTCCCGACGCCTACGTGCTCGGCGCCCACCAGCTCGGCCACGTGGACGAAATGATCGAGCAGGCCGTCGATCGTGGGGTTGGCTCCGAGAAAAGCGCGCACCGCCGCGATTCCCATCACTCCGCCGCGGGCGGCGAGCGCCCGGATCACGGCATCCGACTTGTTGCGCGGGTTGGCCGCGAGGGCACGGCAGTTCGAGTGCGTCACCAGCACGGGACGCTCCGAGCGGGCGATCGCGTCGAGCGTCGTCTTCTCCGAGCAGTGCGAGAGATCGATCGCCATGCCCACCAGGTTCATCTCCGTGACGACCTGCCGTCCGAATTCGGTGAGCCCCTGGTCGTGCGGGTCGCGGCAGCCGGAGCCCAGGCGGCACCGGTCGTTGTAGGTCAGCTGCGAGACCCGCTGGCCGAGGCCGTAAAACAGCGCCACGTCGTCCACGGTGCGGAAATGCTCGCTGCTTTGGAAACCGATCAGAATGCCGATCCGCTTCTCGGCCCGGGCGCGGTCGAGGTCCGCGGTGTCGAGGACGGCCAGCAGGTAGCGCGCCTGGTTCTTCAGCAACTCGTTCCAATCCGACGCCCAGCGGATCGCCGCGGCGTGGGGCTCGGGAGAGTTGGGATCGACCGCGGGGTGGAAGACGTCCACTCCCGAGGCGAGAAGCCGCTTGAAATCGGCGTCGCCGAACGCCGCGGGATTCCTCTGCCAGGAGCGCAGCCGGCTCCAGTCGAGAGTCAACAGGCCGAGCATGTCGATCACCGTGGCGCGTTCGACCAGCCCCTGGACTCTCGGGTCGTCGGCGCCGATCGCCGTCGGCTTGGCGGAAGACGGCGCGGCCAAAGCGGAGGCCAAGCCCCGTCGGGAAAGAATGCTGCCGCCCGTCAAAACGGCGCAGCCGAGAAGAAACCGCCGCCGGTTCAGCATCGAAAAGTGTGCCGAACGCTAGGCGCCTCCCAGCTCCAAGTCAAGAGCGATGGGACGAATCGCGCGGCCGGCGAACTCTCAGTGGTAAAGGTTTTTCTGTTCCGGAGCCGGCAAGCCCGGAACGGACGGATCGCCGCCGTGGGTGCGAGCCCAGGTCAGGCGACGACTCAGGCCGCCTTTCCAGAGAGTCGCCAGGCGGGTGCCGCCGGCCCCGGCGGAGCGTTCTTCCAAGAGATCTGCGCCTAAGTCGGCGAGCCAATAGACCGAAGCGCCCTGGCGCTCGAAGTGGATGCCGACTTTGCCGGAACCCCCTCGGAGGACCTCGGTCTCCAGCTCGGCCGCCGCGGCGCCGGACGAAAGCTCGCCCCGTTCGATGATCCGAAAGCCGGGCGGGGGAGCCAAGATCACGCCTGCCAGCTCGCTCGGCCGGCCGGCGCCGATATGCGACTGGAGAGAGCGCTGAAGGACATAAAGCGCCCCGAGGCCGAGAAGCAGGTACAGCGCGATCTTCGCGATCTTCATGGGGCTCAGGATACGCCAGGAGGTTCGCCCCAACACCAAGGCGCCGACAACCCGGAACCACTCCTTTCCCAGGGAACGCCGAGCACCAGCTCGGCATCGAAGCGGGGGACGACGCCAGAGCGCCCGGGGCCGATGCTCGGCATAGAATCAAGAAATCGAGACAAGTACGCTGGCTTGCCTTCGATAAGGGACCCATGAGCGACCTCATCTTCGTCAGCAGCGTGCAGAAAGAACTGCAGGCCGAGCGGCGTACCCTCCGGGATTTCGTGCGTGGGGATGCCTTGCTGCGGCGCTTCTTCGATGTCTTTCTCTTCGAAGAGCTTCCGGCCTCCGATCGCCGGGCGGATGACGTGTACCTGGCGGAGGTGGCTCGCTGCCCTATCTACCTCGTACTGCTCGGCGACGAGTACGGGAGCGAGGATGCCGAAGGCGTATCGCCCACGGAACGAGAGTTTGACCACGCCACAGCTCACGGTAAGGTCCGGCTCGTATTCGTCAAGGGAGAGCTCGATACCCGGCGGCATCCGAAGATGCGATCGCTGATCGGCAAAGCCGGTGCGCAGCTCATCCGACGTCGCTTTACCGGGACCTCTGACCTCACCGCCGCGCTCTACGCCAGCTTGGTCGAACACCTGGAGCGAACCGGCAAGCTCCGCACTCGATCCTTTGACGCGGCGGCCTGTCCGGACGCCACCCTGGCCGATATCTCCCCGGAGAAAGTGAAGTGGTTTCTCGGCATGGCTCGCCGGGAGCGGCAATACCCTCTAAGCGATGACACGCCGCCCGCTGAGGCGTTGGCCCATCTGAACCTGCTCGACGCCGACCAGCCCAGCCACGCGGCCGTTCTCCTCTTTGGCAACAAGCCCCAACGCTTCCTCCTCAGCTCGGAGGTCAAGTGCCTGCACTTCCACGGCACCGAGGTCCGCAAACCCATTCCCTCCTACCAGGTCTACCGGGGCACGGTGTTCGAGTTGGTGGATCAGGCGGTGGACTTCGTGATGTCCAAGATCACCCGCTCCGTGGGCACGCGCGTCGAGAGTCCGCAGGCGCCGGTCGAATACGAGTTGCCCCGCGAAGTGGTGGCCGAGGCGATCGTCAACGCGGTGGCGCATCGCGACTACTCGAGTAACGCAAGCGTACAGGTAATGCTCTTTGCGGACCGACTGGAGGTCTGGAATCCCGGCGAGCTCCCACCCGCCCTGAGCCTCGCGCAGTTGCGGGTGCCACACCCCTCCATACCCCGCAACCCGTTGATCAGCGAACCGCTCTTTCTCGCCCACTACATCGAACGGGCCGGTACCGGGACGCTGGACATGATTATCCGGTGCCGGGAGGTCGGCTTATCCGAGCCTGAGTTCCGGCAGGACGGCGGGCAGTTCGTCATGACCCTGTGGCGGGACTGGCTGACGGCGGACTTCCTCTCCACGCTTGGACTCAATGAGCGCGAGCGCAAGGCGGTCGATTTCATCCAGCAGGCGCGCCGGATGACGAATCAGCAGTACCAAGAGACCACCGGTGCAAGCCGGACGACGGCGAAGCGCGACTTGGAGGATCTGGTGGCGAAAGGCCTGGTCGTTCTCGTGGGTACCGGGCGGACCGCCCACTATCGGATCGCCGGAAAACGGCCCAGGAATGGCCCAAACGGCCCAACCGGCGGCGGAAGCGGGAATGGCTCATAAACGGCTCAATAGGCTCACCGCTCCGGGAGCTTGAGACACGACGCGATCAGCTTCGGGAATTTCCATGGCGCCGGGCGACTGGAACGAACCCCTTACTTCGCTTCCATCCGCCGCCGATACACGATCACGCTCTCGCTCTTCGATTTCGAGTCTTCGGTCGTCGTCGTCACCCGCAGCGAGCCCGGATCGGTCAGCTCGTAGGCATCGGTGCCGGAAATCATCACGCTCTCGCCCCGTTCGAGCGACCAGCGGATGCGGAGCACGGCGCCGTCCCAGGCGGCGGTCGAACGGTGGGTCAGGGCTCCTCCCGCGCGGGGGTTCCGGTTCTCGGTACCGTCGGTCGCGAGACGGGTCGTCGAGATGACGCTCCCGTCATCCTCCAGGAATTCCAGAGTGATCGAGGAGTCGCTCTCGGCGATTCGTAACGGAGGTAGGTGCTCTGCGATGGCGGCGGAAGCCGCCGGAGGGGCGGGCGGCGCGCCCGGTTCGACCGTGGCCTTGAGCGTCTTCGAGTGGGTCGAGGCCGCCGGATCGGGGTTCCACGTTCCCGCGAGGCGCGGATGGGGCTCGGCGGCGTAGGCCGAGAGGGCAAGAACGGCGAAGATCGCGGGGAAGAGAAATCGAAGCTGGCTCATCGTGCTCTCCCTGAGGTTTCTCCGGCGGGGCGCCCGGGCCGGGCCGCTCTAAAACATCGTATTGCCGTTCGCCGACTCTTTGGGCACCCTTTGCAGGACGTCCCAATGTTCGAGAATCTTGCCGTCGTCGTCCAGGCGGAAGATGTCGATTCCCGCCCAGGGATCGTCGTTCGGCCATTCCTGGTGGCAGTGGAGTACTACAAAGTCGCCCTCGGCGAGGGCACGCTTGAAATCGACTCGTTTGCCCGGGTACTCGCGCGCCATCCGCTCGAAGTAGGCGATGAACGCCTCCGGACCGTCGGCGACCTCCGGGTTGTGCTGGATGTAGGTGGCGCCCACGTACCGGACCACGGCCTCGGCGGGTTGGCATTGGTTGAACATCAGGTCGTAGAACGCCATCACGTTCTTCTTGTTGCGTTCGAGGAGATCGCTCATCAGGAGTCCCTCTTGAGGAAGTGGGGGATCGGCCACCATTGTAGGCCAGACCTCCGATCGGACATGATCCGCCTGCCATCATGGAAACCGACACGCTCGCGCCGCCTCGCCCTTCGACCCTTCACGCCTTCCGCTCGGTGCCGCGGACGGGCGTCGTCTATGTCACCAAAGAAGCCGCGCTTCACGGCTACCGCTCCGGCCATCCGGAATGGGCCAACCTCGGCCAGGGCCAGCCGGAGACCGGGCCTCTCCCCGGGGCGCCGGCTCGGATCGGCGAGATTTCGATCGATCCCGGGGACCACGAATACGCCCCGGTGCCGGGAATTTGGGAGCTGCGCCAGGCGGTCGCGGATCTCTACAACCGGCTGTTCCGCCGCGGGATGCCGTCCCAATACAAGGCTGAAAACGTGGCGATCTCGGGCGGCGGGCGGGCCGCGCTCACCCGGGCGGTCGCCTCGCTCGACAAGGTCCATTTGGGGCATTTCCTGCCCGACTACACGGCGTACGAAGAGCTGCTCGACATCTTCCGCCTGGTTTCGCCGATCCCGATCCTGCTTTCGCGCGACCAGGGCTACCGATTCACGGTCGATGAGCTGCGGAGCGAGGTCTCCGGCCGCGGCCTGTCGGCGCTGTTGCTCTCGAATCCCTGCAATCCCATGGGCAAGGTCATCTCCGGCCACGAGCTGTCCGACTGGGTGGCCGCGGCTCGCTCGCTCGACTGCGCTCTCTTGATCGACGAGTTTTACTCCCACTACGTCTGGCGTTTAGGGCAAGGCGAGCCGGGGCCGATCGTCTCGGCCGCGCGCTACGTCGAGGACGTCGATCGCGATCCGGTGGTTCTGGTGGACGGCCTGACCAAGAACTGGCGCTATCCGGGTTGGCGGGTGACCTGGACGATCGGACCGCGCCAAGTGATCGAGGCGGTCGAAAGCGCCGGCTCGTTTTTGGACGGGGGCGGGACCAAACCGCTCCAGCGCGCGGCGATTCCGCTGATGGACCCCGACCTCGTGCTCGCCGAGACCAAGGCGATCCGCGACGCTTTCCTGCCCAAGCGCGAGCTGATGCTCTCGCGCGCCCAGGAGCTGGGGCTACGGATCGACAAAGAGCCGGACGGCACGTTCTACGCGTTCGCCTCGGTCGCCGATCTGCCGGAGGGGATCAACGACGGCATGAGCTTCTTCCGCGCCGCGCTGGAGCACCGGGTGATCTGCGTGCCCGGGCAGTTCTTCGACGTCAACCCCGGCCACCGCCGCGCGCCGCGCCTCTCCCGCTTCCATCACCACGTCCGGCTGAGCTTCGGCCCCAGCTTCGAAGAGGTCGCCCGAGGGCTCGACCGCCTGGAAACGATGATCGCCGGGTACCGGCGGTAATCCCAGGGATTAATGCCCCGGCTGCGGCGTCCGCGGCGGCTCGGGATCGAGCGACGTCGCGGGGTGAGAGCGGCCGCGATGGCAGGTCGTGCAGTTGACGACCGCCGCCTCCTTTTCGTCCTTCCGCTCCGGGTACTCCGTGATCGTCTTCGACACGTCGGCCGCGAGCGCCGCCATTCTCCGCGTGATCACCTTGTTGGGTTTCGCGTCGGAGGACCAATCGGCGGGTGTGTGGCATTTGACGCAGGTGGTGCCGAGAGAGCGCGCGTAGCCGAATTCCATGATCCGCAGGACGTTTTCCGCCGGAACCCCGCGCAAGAGCTTGATGTTCTTGAAGACCGTCTCCGCCGGCTCCTTCTCGTGCCCCGCGATCTGGATTCGCAGCTGGGCGAGCGCCGCCGCTTGATCGAACGGGATCTTCTGCGGCTCAGGGACCGGCGGGGGGGCGAGGATGCCCTTTGGAGTAGGCGGAGTGGCCGGAGGAGTCGAAGGAGGAGTCGGGGGCTGACCGGCCGCGGCACCGCCGAGGACCAGAGAGAAAAGCGTAAGGGCGAGGGCGTTCTTCATGGGCTCTCCTTGGGAGACTGCAAGGGCTCAAGTCTTAAGCAGGGTACCAGTTCTCGAGGGAGAGGCCCGGTACCATTTCGAAGTGCTTAGTGTTGTTCGAGATCAGCGTGACGCCTAGGGCGAGAGCGTGAGCTGCGATCATGGTGTCGAGTTGCCCGATGGGAGTTCCTGCGGCGTCAAGGGCTGCGCCAAGGGAGCCAAACTTTTGTGCCGCCTTTGCGTCGAAAGGAACTACCTGGATACCGGCCGTGAACGCATCGATCGAGGCGTGAAGCTTGTTGGATTTTCGCTTCCATGCGCCGAAGCTAAGCTCAGCGAGGGTGATCGAGCTGATACAAACCGTGGACGGTCGTTCCCTTGCCAGATGGTCCCCTATGCCGCCCTGCCCGCGCAGGGCAAAGCTCACGGAGTCCGTGTCCAGCATGAAGAGAAGGCTCACTCGAACGGATCCGCGAGCTTCGAAATCGGCTCCTGCACGGGCCTCTCGATCTCGTCCGGCCAGGAGCCCAAGGCTGCAAGAAATTCATCCGGCCAGGTATCGAGGGGTTCCAGGATGATCTGTTGTCCCTGACGACGGACGAGAACCTCGGTCAGGCCGTCGGGGAAACGACAATCTTTCGGCAGACGAACTGCTTGGCTGCCGCCGTTCTGGAAGAGCTTTGCGTGGAGTGCCATAGTCGAAGTATAGACGTCTGTATAGACCGACGCAAGGGGTTGGCCGAAAACGCCCACGCGTGACAAAGATCCTCACTGGGGCGCTGCAGATGGTGAACGCTGCGGCCCTCAGCCGGAGATCAACCGTCCTTTTCTCCACTGGCTAAACGCTCCAGCTCCTCGAAAAATCCCGCGAAATCCGTCCCTTCTATTTCGTCCAGGCTCATCTCCTCGGCCAAAGCTCGGTTTTTCTTCTTCGGGGAGAAGCCCAACTGACTCTCGACAGATTTGTTCGGAGCGATTTCTTGAATCTCGCCGGGAACCTGGGTTCCGAACACGGCTCGAAGCGACCGAATCGAGAAGTAGTTCTCTATGGCGTTTCGTTCAAGCCGAACGACCGGGATCCCCTGATCTGTGCACCTGCTGATGAAGCGTCGTCGAATCTTGTCGCTGTTGGGGTCCTGGTCAATAAGTGCAATAGTTCTGTATGCAGCCGTCATGACCGAGAGGTCGAGTTGATCCATGATATCGCCACCCAGGGGCCATACTTTGATGGCGTACCGGTCAAGCAGACCCTTCTTCTTTGCGAATACCTCGATCGCAGGAACGTCTGTGGGGCCTTCCACCAGAACGACTACATCCGCGATTAGGTTGTCAGCCACGCTATAGCCGAGATCGCCAAGCATAGAAGCGCGACTCGTCGCTTCCTCGACCAAGATCGAGCCTGAGGCCTTCGTAATGAACACGCTGTCTGTGTACAAGTTGTCTAAAAATACGTTCGAATGCGTTGTCAGGAAATATTGTTTGTTGTTCATCTCCCGGATGTGTGCCAAAAGGCGTCGCTGTGCGTCCGGATGTAGGTGGCATTCTGGCTCTTCTATGGCGATTAAGTCAGACCTCGGCTCAAGGCAAAAATACAAAATCAAGAGTAGATCCTGGAGGCCGAGACCGCAGTCCGCAGCGGGAAGCCACAGCAGGTCGTCGCGCGAGAAGCTGAGGGAGAGGTCGCCTGTCCTATTCAAAGAGGTCTCAAACAAGTAGCCTTCGGTTACGGCGGCGAAAGAAGCCTTCAAGGATCTCAACAATTTGGCATCGTCCGTCCTCGGAAGTTGGTTCTTTAAGTAGTGCAGTCGATCAAGGAGGCCGATGCCGTCAGGCTTCGGATCGAGCGTAACATCTTGTTTCTTGACACCCTCAAGTCGGCGTTTTGCCGGAATTAGCAATGGCATGTGATCGGCAGGTAAAAGTTCCTGAAAAGCCGCGGCGACTCTGCTTCTTGCGAAAGCATTTGTTGGAAGTTTTGGCCCAGAAGCTGTCCTGAATAGTTAACGCAAATTCCTCCGACTCGTCGCGAAACCAAAGATGACGTCCAGTTGCGATCTGTTCTATGAGACCCAGAAGTGCGATGTTTTCTGGCCGATTGGGAGTTGAGTCAGACCAACCCATGTAGGGAGAGGTCTGGTCGAAAATCAGCTGAGCATCGGTTTTTGATAGGTCTCTCCCGGGAGCAATTCCATTTGGCCTGCAAATGGCTTCGACAAGAGTCGACTTTCCTGAGTCATTACGCCCGCAGATGATGTTCACTCTGCCCAGGTCGCGGAGGAGGGTTCGCTCGAGAATTTTGTGTTTGGAAACCGCGATATTCTCTAACACTAGGCACTCCATCTTTCATGATTTACAAAATGTTCACAGTCAGGCGCGGCCTAAAACTGGAATTGTTCCTGATTCTACAACTCTTGGTTTCGTCGGCAGTCCTTCAGGCTCTGCCAGCACCTCGACATCCGTCGGTACAAATTATTGGATTTGCGTCCAGCCCCTGCGCCGGAGCCGAGCATTGCCCGGTAAGACCAAGGCGGGTGAATTCCTCTCCGATGCGTTTCCACCATCCCCACCACCCGTTCTAAGATATCCGCCATCATGCCTCAGAGCCCTGGTGGTTCCACTCCCGCGCCGCGCCTTGGGCCGCGCCTCGGGGAGATGCGGCGGGTCCGCGGCGATCTCTATGAGCTGGCCGCGCCGCCCTCCGATCCCCGGTTTTCGAATGCCGACCTGGCGCCCACTTCGGTGGCGCAGCGGACTTGGTCGACTTACCACATCGCGTCGCTTTGGATTGGGCTCGCGGTCTGCGTGCCGACCTACATGCTGGCGGCCGGCATGGTCGATGGTGGGATGAGCTGGTGGCAGGCGATGGCGACGATCCTGCTCGGCAATTTGATCGTCCTGGTGCCGATGGTGTTGATCGCCCACGCCGGGACCCGGTTCGGGATTCCCTTTCCGGTGCTCGCCCGCGCTTCGTTCGGCACCTCCGGCGCCCACGTCCCGGCGCTGCTGCGCGGCCTGGTTGCCTGCGGCTGGTTCGGCATCCAGACCTGGATCGGAGGCCAGGCGATCCACGCGATGCTCACCGCCGCTTGGGGCGGCTGGGCGCGGATTCCGGGGGCGGTTTGGATCGCCTTCGGCGCGTTCTGGCTCTGGAACATGTACATCGTCGTCCGCGGCAGCGACTCGATCAAGGCACTGGAGGCGTGGGCCGCGCCGTTCCTGATCGTCGCCGGGCTCGCTCTCCTCGCCTGGGCGGTCTCGCGGGCGGGCGGATTCGGGCCGATCCTCGCGCAGCCGAGCCGCTTTGCCGACACCGGCGCGTTCTTCCGTTTCTTCGTCCCGTCGCTCACCGCGATGGTCGGCTTCTGGGCGACGCTCGCGCTCAACATTCCGGACCTGTCGCGCTACGCCCGCGACCAACGGGCGCAGGTGAGAGGCCAGATGCTCGGCCTGCCGACCACGATGGTGCTGTTCTCGTTCATTGGAGTTGCAGTGACCTCCGCCTCGGCGATCATCTTCGGCCAGGCGATCTGGGATCCAGTCGCTCTCTTGTCCCGCGTGGGGAGCCCGCTGGTCATCTGCATCTCGCTGTTCGCGCTCCTGATCGCCACGCTCACGACCAACGTGGCGGCAAACGTCGTGGCCCCCGCCAACGGTTTCGCCAACCTCTGGCCCTCGAAGGTGAGCTTCGCGATCGGCGGCCTGATCACCGGCGCGCTCGGGATTCTGATCCAGCCCTGGCGCCTGCTCTCCGATTTCGGCACCTACATCTTCGGCTGGCTGGTCGGCTACTCCGGCTTCCTAGGGCCGATCGCCGGGATCGTCATCGCCGACTATTGGCGGGTGCGGAAGGCGAATCTTTCGCTCGCCGATCTCTACGTCGCGGACGGAATCTACGGCCGCTGGAACGGCAAGGCGTTCGTGGCGCTCGCGGCCGGAGTGGTCGCGGCGTTGATCGGCCTGTTCGTGCCGAGCCTTCGGGCGCTCTACGACTATGCCTGGTTCGTCGGCTTCGGCGTCGCGTACGTGCTCTATTCGATCCTGATGCGCGGGACGCCGCCGCTCGATCTGGCGCCGGTTCGCGACGGCGCGTAGCCCGGCGGAGGGTCGAGACGCGGTAGGCTTGGGGCCGGACGGGCACCGCTCGGGAGGAAGACGATGGAAGCACAGGTCCTCGGGGAACGAGTCCCCCGCAACGAAGACGCCCGGCTCTTGGCCGGCCGTGCCCTGTTCGTCGATGACCTCGACCTGCCCGGGATGGCGCACGTGGCGTTTCTGCGCAGTCCGCACGCCCATGCGCGGCTGCTGGGGATCGACACCTCCCGCGCTCTCGCCCGGGAAGGGGTGCTCGCCGTCTATACCGCGGAGGATCTCGGCGACTATTGGCGCCACGGCCCGCTGCTCGTGCCGCCGCCTCCCGTCCCCGGCATGACGTTTCACGAGCGCACGCAGGTGCCCCTCGCCAAGGGCAAAATCCGCCAATTGGGAGAGCCGATCGCCGTCGTGGTCGCCGTCTCCCGCTATCTGGCCGAAGACGCGCTCGAAGACATCGAGGTCGAGTACGAGCCGCTCCCCGCGGTGGTCGATCTGGAGCGGGCGTTGGCACCCGACGCGCCGCTGGTCCACGAGGACGTGGGAAGCAACGTCGCGGCCTATGTGCCTCAGAAGAAGGGCGATTACACGGCGGCGCGCGCGGCGGCCGATTTCGTCCTCAAGCGCCGCTTCTCCTACGATCGAGGGGCTTCCGCGGCGATCGAAAACCGCGGGGTGGTGGCGCAATGGGACGCGCGCGCCGAACGATTGACGGTCTGGGACACCACCCAGGCGCCGATCCCGATCCGCAACGGCCTCGCCGCGATGCTCGGCCTGTCGGAGCATCAGGTGCGGGTGGTGGCGCCGTTTATCGGCGGCGGGTTCGGGCCGAAGATCATGATGTTCTATCCGGAAGAGGTGTTGATCCCCTGGATCTCGATCCGCCTCGAACGGCCGATCAAATGGATCGAGGACCGGGCGGAAAACTTCGTCGCGACGACCCAAGAGCGCGGCCAGATCCACGACGCCGAGATCGCGATGACGAAGGACGGCCGCATCCTCGGGGTGAGAGACTCTTTCCTCCACGACACCGGCGCCTACGATCCGTATGGCCTCACCGTGCCGCTCAACAGCCAATGCACGCTGATGGGGCCGTACGACATTCCGGCCTACGACAGCGAGTTCCGCGCGATCTTCACCAACAAGCCGATCGTCACCCCCTATCGCGGCGCGGGGCGCCAGCATGGGGTGTTCGTCATCGAACGGCTGCTCGACCTCGCGGCGCGCGAGCTGGGAATCGATCGCATCGAGATCCGGCGGAAGAACTACCTCACCCCCGACCAGTTCCCGCACGACCACGTCATCATCTACCAGGATTTCGCGCCGCTCTATTACGACAGCGGCAACTACGCGCCGGTGCTCGACAAGGCGCTGGCGATGATCGGTTACGAAACCTTTCTGGCCGAAGAGCAGCCGCGCCTGCGCGCCGAAGGAAAGACCGCCGGGATAGGAGTCGTCGCCTACGTCGAGGGGACGGGGATCGGCCCGTTCGAAGGCGCCAGGGTGCAGGTGCAGACGAACGGCAAAGTCACCGTGGTGACGGGAGTGGGAACCCAGGGCCAAGGGCATTTCACCGTGCTCGCCCAAGTCGCGGCCGAACAGCTCGGCGTGCCGGTCGCCCACGTCGAAGTGGTCACGGGAGACACCGACCAATTCCATTGGGGGACCGGAACCTTCGCGAGCCGAGGCGCTGTGGTCGCGGGCAACGCGGTGAACGAAGCGGCGAAACGCGTGCGCGAAAAGGCGATTCGCCTCGCCGCCGAAAAGCTGGAGGTCACGGAAACAGAGATCGAGCTGGCCGACGGAACGGCGCGGGTGACCGCGAGCCCCGAGCGCTCGATCCCGCTCTCCGAGCTCGCCTCCCTCGCCAACCCGATGCGTGGCGCGGTCAAACCCGGCGCGGAGCCGGGGCTCGAAGCGACGGCCTACTTCGGCCCTTACCGGGGAGCGACGGCGAGCGGCGTCCACGCGCTGATCCTCGAAGTCGATCCTGAGACGATGCAGGTCGAGATCAAAAAATACGTCGTGGTTCACGACTGCGGCCGGGTGCTCAACCCTCTCCTGGTCGACGGCCAGGTCCATGGGGGAGTCGCCCAAGGGATCGGCAACGCCTGGTACGAGCAGCTCGTCTTCGACGACAACGGCCAGATGATGAACGCCTCGTTCATGGACTTCCTGCTCCCCACCGCCCTCGACGTCCCGCGCATCGACGTCGGTCACGAAGAGACGGTCTCGCCGCTCAACCCCCTAGGCACCAAAGGAGCCGGCGAAGCGGGAGCGATCCCGGTGGGAGCTCTGTTCGCCCAGGCGCTCGAAGACGCCTTCGCGATCCCGGGCCTGGAGATCAATGAGATCCCCTTGAAGCCGAGCCGTTTGTGGGAGCTGGTGGAGGCGGCCCGCGAGCTTAAGACGCCGCGGATCCCGCTGGCGGAGTTTCTCCGGGATTCCCCTCTGCAAGAGCTCGACCTCACGCGCGACCGTAGCGGGGGTCGATCCGGTCCCGACCTGTGACCTATCTCCGTCTCGTCTCGGCAAGAATTGGCGTTTGCAGTATCGAGCACCACGGCACGATCCCAATCTCGCCCGGAAGGTCCGCTGCTCACCTGACGTCTGGCGCAACAGCGGATCGCGCTCGTAACCTGTCGTTGGCCGCTGCGCACAGGTGAGCAAAGCGGATCTCGAAGGTTTCCGCCGCGCCGCCCGGCTTCGAGCATGGCTCTCAGCGACCTCCAGCGTACCGTCTGCCGCCTCCTAGCCGCCCATCGGGTGGCCGGGTGGGTGGACGAGCGGGATCGCTAGCCGGCGAGTGCTTGGGCGGGAGTAAACTTGCCCGATGATGCGAACGACCTCCCCGCGCTCCCGCGTCTCTCTCCGCATCCTCTCTCGGCTCGCGATCCTCACCCTGTTCCTTGGGTTCGGCTTCGCCGCCCTTCCGGGGCACGCCTGCACGACGTTCTGTCTGCGCGACTCCGGCCGCGTGGTGTTCGGCAAGAATTACGACTGGACCGTGGGCGAGGGGCTGCTGATCGTCAATCCGCGCGGCCTGGCTCGGACGGCGGACAGCGGCGACCGGCCGGCGCGCTGGACCGCCAAGTACGGCAGCGTCACGTTCAACCAGTACGGGCGCGATTTTCCCTCCGGCGGGATGAACGAGGCGGGGCTCGCGATCGAGCTGATGTGGCTCGACGGCAGCCGCTACCCGGCTCCCGATGCGCGCCCTACCGTGGACGTGCTGCAATGGATTCAATATCAGTTGGACCTGAGCGCCACGGTCGCCGAGGTGCTCGCGTCCGATGCCAAGATCCGGATCTCCGTGGGGGCGCCGCTCCATTACCTGGTCGCCGATCGCACCGGCAAGGTGGCGACCGTCGAATTTCTGAATGGCCGGATGGTCGCGCACGGCGGCGAGCGGCTTCCGGTCGCTGCGCTCACCAACAGTTCCTATGAGGCCTCGCTGCGCTACGACCGCGACCTCGGCGGAAGGCCCGCGCCCCAGGACGGTCAATCGCTCTCACGCTTCGCCCGCACCGCGGACCGGGTCCGCGACTTTGCGGCGTCCCCAAGTGCCAAGAAGGACGCCATCGCTTATGCGTTCGAAACCCTGGATCAGGCCGCCCAGCCCTCCACGCGTTGGAACCTGGTCTATGAGCTCGATCGCCTACGGGTTCATTTCCGGACCTGGAACCAACGCAAGATTCGCGACTTGAATTTCGCGGACCTCGATTTCCGCTGCTCTCAGCCGGTCCGGATGCTCGATCTGGCCGCCGACGCCGCGGGCGACGTGGCGAAACGGTTGGTCCCTTACGATCGTCGCGTGAACCGCAAGATTCTCGAAATCGCGTACCGCGGCACGGACTTCCTCGCGGCCACGCCGCAGGCCGAGATCGAACGATTGGCGCGGGTGCCGGAGTCCGCGACCTGCCGGATTCCGGAAGGTAAGCGCTAAGTTAGAGCTGGGCTCGCAGCAAGCCCGCCAGGTGATCGATCGCTTTCTCGCGCCAGGGCCGCTGATCGAACTGCGCGAGCGTCATCTGCCGCGAATGCGCCAGGTCGTCGGCGAACACCTTCTCCTGCTCCTCCGCGAAGCCATGGTCGTAGACATTGGCGTTCGCCTCGTCGTTGAGCCGGAAGGAGCGGCTGTCGAAATTCGTCGATCCGACCGTCGTCCATAACGAGTCGACGATCATGTACTTGCAGTGGAACATGGTAGGCGCGTACTCGTAAATCTCGACCCCGGCTTCGAGCAGCGGGCGCCAGCGCGAATGCGAGGCGTGGCGGACGAGCTTCGTGTCGATGTGCTCACCGGGGACGACGATTTGCACCCGCACCCCCCGCTTCCGCGCCGCCAACAGCTCGTCCACCGCGAGGTCGTCGGGAACGAAGTAGGAGTTGGCGAGCAGGATGCTGTGCCGCGCCGCCGCGATGGAGAGCAGGTACATGAGCCGGACGCTTTCGGCGCCGCCCCCTTTGGAACTGAGCGAGACCTGCACGATGACCGGCCCCGCGGGGGGGACTTGGGCGAAGTAGGCGGGGCCGTCCAGCACCTCCGAGCGCGTCTCGATCCAATTGTCCAGGAACGCCGCCTGCATCTGCGCCACGGCCGGCCCCTCGAAGCGGTAGTGCGAGTCGCGCCATTCCTTCGGATTGCGGGCGTTGCCGCGCCACTCGTCCGCGATGCCCACTCCGCCGGTGAAACCGATGTGGCCATCGACGACCAGCAGTTTGCGGTGAGTACGGTTGTTGGTGCGGGCCACGTTGTACCAGCGCAGCGGCTGGTAGCGCTCCACCTCGGCGCCCGCCTCCTGCATTTGTTGCAGGTAGTGGTCGTCTATCTTGCCGGAGCCCACCCAGTCGAGCAGTACGTGAACCTTGACTCCGGCGCGAGCCCGCTCGGTGAGGGCGTCGGCGAACTCTTTGCCGATCTTCCCGGACCAATAGATGTAGGACTCCAGGCAGACCGACTTCTGGGCGCCCCGGATGGCGGCGAGCATGGCGGGAAAGATCTCGTCGCCGTTCTGAAAGTCCACGGCGCTATTGCCGTCGAGCAAAGGCGGCCCGAACAGCGATCCCATCGTGCGCAGGAACTGCGGATCGTCGATGGCGTACAGCCCCGGCATCGGCTTCGTGACCTTCTTTTCCCCGGTGGACAAATTCAGCACGAGAATGACGATCGCCGCCATCGCCACCGCGCCGCCGGCAACGTAGATCCACATCTTGCTCCCTCGCCGTCTCAGATTCATCGTCGCTATCTTTCGATCATAGACCCTAAGGTGCAGGCGCTGTGCCACCCCTTCCGCCGTGTCCGTGAGGTTGGCCGCTCCAATGCAAGGAGCTTGGAGCGGGCTCGGAGAGCCGGCCCCTCAACCTGGAAAGGAAGATCGGACATGACGAGACGAGACAGCGAAGCGAAACCGGACGAGCTGGGCGACGACCCAGGCCAGGTGGGGTCCGACAGCGGCGGACAGTCCGGCGACACGCAGGGCCTTTCTTCGACTGCGGAAGATGCCGACGAGAGCGTCGAGGAACTCGTCGAGACGGGCCAGGACTACGAGGCCGAAGTCATCTCAGGCATCGAGCGGGCGGCCGACCATCCCGAGAAGGAGGTCCACGTCCATACCGACTGGAACCGCACGGCCGACGGCGATTGAGGGGTAGGCCGAAACAGTGAGCCCCGTAGTGGTTGGGTACTGGCGCGTCTCTACCCCGGCAGCCTGCCCTTGAGGTCGCTTTCGCCGAACGGGCCGGGTTGGGCGATCAATTTCCGCGCGGCGTCCACCTGGTCCCAGGTGTTCCAGAGCAGCACGCCGCGGACACGGCCGTCGGTGAGGTAGTAGACGACCCCCTCGCGGAACGGCTCTTTCCAGTCGGCGACCATCTCGCCTTTGGGGTCCATGAGGCCGACCGCTTCGTAGCCGAGGTCGAACAGGTCGGAGTAGAAAAACGGCAGGTGGGTATAGGGGGTCGTGTCGCCCGCCATCGCGCGGCCCGCGGCGCGGCCCATGGTGAGCGCGTTGTCCTCGTGCTCGACGCGGAGCCGGCCGAGCGCTGGCGCCGCGAAGCGCGCCACGTCGCCCGCGGCGTAGATGTCGGCGTGGCTCGTCCGCAGGTGGTCATCGACCACGATGCCGTCCTGCACTTCGAGACCCGCCGCTTCGGCGAGGCTCGTATTGGGCAGAATGCCGAGGCCCGCGACCACCACGTCCACGGTCGTTTGGAGCCCGCTCTCGGTTTCGACGACGAATTGCGAACCGCTGGGGCGGACGGCCGTCACCTTCTGCCCCGGCTGCGGCTCGACGCCATGCTCGCGGTAGTACTCGACCAGGAACCGCGCGAGATCCGCGGGGAACAGGCGCGAGCCGATCCCCTCGTCCGGGAAGAACATCGTCACCTTGCAGCCCTGGAGGGCCAAGGCCGCCGCGATCTCCGCGCCGATAAAGCCCCCGCCGATCACCGCGAAGCTCTTGCCCTGGTCGGCCAGCGCGCGGAGCCGTCGGTAGTCGTCGAGCGTGCGGAAGTAGATGACTTGATCGGCGCCGAACGACAGTCGGCGCGGCGAACCGCCGGTCGCGAGCAGAAGCTTGTCGAAACCGTACTCCGTGCCGTGGTCGTCGATCACCGACTTGGATTTGAGATCGATGCCCATCGCGCGCCGCCCGAGATGGAGATCGACCCCGGCCTCGTCGGTCTTCTTCCAGACCGACTCGAACGGATCGCCTTTCCACAGCGCCTTGGTGAGGGGAGGCCGGGCATAGGGAGGGTCCGCCTCCGCGCCGATCAAACCGATCGTGCCGTCGGCTTCCAGCTCGCGAATCCCGCGAACCGCCGCGTCGGCGGTCATGCCGCCTCCGAGGATGAGGTAGCGGTAATGTGCCATGGTTTGCACCTCCGTATTTCTTTCTCCACGTCTCCTTACGGATTGCAGAATATCAGACGCGTTTTCCTTGGCCGGCTGATGCCGTTCCGCTTCACCGGCCGACGCGAGCCCGATGAAACGCATTGCGAACTTATGGAGTGCGGCGACGCGTCGCCGCTTTAATCCGAGTCTCCCCGTCACCACGAGGGGCAAAAGCGCCGACGCGTCGGCGCACTCCATAGGTCCTCAGCATCGGCGCGCCCCCCAGCCGGGTGTGAAGCATTAAACTCTGGCACGGCCTCTGCATTCGAAATGCAGCAGGTGCAGGCTTCCCAGGGCTCGTTTTTGCCGTTTCCGAGTCCGTATCGGCGGGTGAAGCAGAACGGCGTCAGCCGGCCGAGGGAAGCGCACCTTTTCGTGTTATTGGCCGTGCCCACTTTGGACGTAGGGCTGAGTGGTTCCAAAATGAGGGTACCCACTCGACTCCCCTACACTCGGAGCGCTCTGGATCAACAGTTCTCCTCCGAAGTGCGTAAAAAGCTCCATGGAAATGCCAGGGATCAGATCTACCGGGCGGGCGCTTCTCGCGAGCCTGCTGCTTCTGCCGTCGCTCGGCTGCGCCGGGTTTGTGCGGTGCGATCCGCAGCCGTACATCAAGAAGGCGGCGCCGACCCCGGCCGCTACGCGGCCGAACCTCCTGGTCGTGCTTTCTGACGATCAGCGGTGGGACACGCTCGGCGTGGCGGGGAACCCCGGGATCGTCACGCCGGTGATGGACCGGATGGCGCGCGAGGGGGTCTATTTTCGCCAGGCCACCGTCTCGGTGTCTCAATGTCACCCGGTGCGCGCGAGCCTGATCACCGGCTTGCCGGCTTTTGCTCATGGCGTCTATTCGACCCGCTACCAAGAGCCCGGCGTCGCCGACACCCTCTGCCGGCGCCCTACCGTGTCGAGCCTGCTGCGGGAGGCCGGCTACCGCACCGTGTTGGTCGGCAAATGGCATCTCCCGACTCCGCCCGGGAAGTGCGGATTCGATGACGTGCGGACCTGGCTGCCGGAAGGCGGCTCCGAGTTTCTGGACCCCGACCTGGTGCGGGGGCGGGCCGCCGAGGCGGAGCCGGAGCACGAGAAGGTGCCCGGCTTCACCCAGGAGATCTTCGCCGACGACGCGGTAGGTTTTCTCCGCAGCCAGGACGCCCAGTCCGGCCCGTTCCTGCTCTGGCTCGGGTTTACCGCCCCTCACACTCCCTACGAGCCGAACCCGGAGCGAATCCAGGCCCTTTACGCCAGGCGCAGCGAGGACGAGCTGAAGCCGCCCGGTTTCCCGCGCGACGTGGCGGCCAACGACTGGCGCCACTACGACGAGGCGGTGAGCCATCTCGACGAACAGCTCGGGCGCGTGCTCGCCGCGCTCCAAGAAACGGGGCTCGCCGAGCGGACGGTCGTGGTGTTCCTGGGCGACAACGGCTACATGATGGGCGAGCGGGGCTTAGGCGGTCCCGGCTCGGGCGCCGACGGCAAGCAGGTGCCGTACGAAAGTTCCCTGCGGGTCCCTTTCCTCTTGAGGGGACCCGGACTGCCGAAGGCGGTCGCCTCCGACCTGCCGGTCTCCAGCATGGACCTTCCGCCGACGCTGCTCGCCCTCGCCGGGGTCCCGGTGCCGGACGCCTGGCCGGGACGGAACCTCCAGGCGGCGATCGCCGGCGAGGTTAGGATCGGCGAAGCGTTCGCCGAGTGGGCGGACGAGAAAAGCGAAAAATTCGGCGGCCTCGCCTACCGCGTCGTGCGCACCCCGCGGCACAAGCTGATCGTCTGGAAAGACCGCTCAAAGCGCGACGAGCTCTACGATCTCAAAGCCGACCCGGCCGAGGTGCACAATTTGGTCGCCGAGCCCGCGGCGCAGAGGGTGTTGCAGGATCTGCGCGGCCGTCTTCGGGCCTGGATGGAGCGCAACAACGATCCCGCGCTCGGTTGGTAGAGCTGGATTCCGCCGTCCGATCGCTGCATTCGGCCGTCGCTTCCACTGGAATCGGCCATCGCTTCCACTGGATTCGGCCGTCGCTTCCACTGCATTCTGTCGTCGCTTCCAGTGGAAACTGCGCCCGCTTCATTGCAAGCGGTCGTCGCTTCCGGTGGAATCTGCGACCGCTTCCACTGGATTCGATCGTCGCTTCCACTGGAATCGATCGTCGCTTCCACTGGAATCTGCGACCGCTTCCACTGCATCCGGCCGTCGCTTCCAGGGATTCTGCGGCTGAATCCGGTAGGTTCGGTCGCCGAATGGACTTGCTCCGCCGTCTGATCCACCCGAACGGCACCCCCTTCCAGCCTCGCCGCCGCGATCCCTTCGCTCACATTCCCGGATCATATAGGCCAGGCTGGAGATTGACGAAGAGCGATCGGCCGCCTAAGCTTAGTCCTGTCGACTTAGTCCACTGGGGGCGCCATGACCACGGTCAACATCCATGAAGCCAAAACCCAGCTCTCAAAGCTGGTGGAGCAGGCCGCCAATGGGGAGCCGTTCGTCATCGCCAAGGCAGGCAAGCCGCTGGTGAAAGTGGCGGCGCTGGAAGCGCCCAGGGCACCGCGGCGCCTGGGCTTCCTAGCTGGCGAAATCGCCGTCCCCGACGACTTCGACCGGATGGGCGAGGCCGAAATCGCCGCCCTCTTCGGGATCGGAACGTGAAGCTCCTACTCGACACGCACATCCTCCTTTGGGCGGCAGGCGAACCCGAGAAGCTCTCCGCGGCGGCAAGACAGCTCCTCAACGATCCGGATCACGAACTACTCTTCAGCGCCGCGAGCCTCTGGGAGATCGCGATCAAGCGCTCCCTCGGCCGGGATGATTTTCGCGTCGAGCCGCGCCTCTTGCGCCGGGGCCTGCTCGATAACGGGTATCAGGAGCTGGTCATCTCAAGCCAGCACGCCGTGAGCGTCGACGGCCTTCCTCCAATGCACAAGGACCCCTTCGACCGTCTGCTGTTGGCCCAAGCGCTGAGCGAGGGCATCACCCTGGTCACCGCTGACGCCACCTTGGCCGGCTATCCGGGGCCGATACGCAAGGTCTAGGCGTCCATCCTTAGGTGTCAGTGCCGAGTAAACAATGCAATACCCTGGACCTTGGGACCCGTCCGATTGACCCGACCGACCGGCGCCCTACCCTAAAATCGTGCAACGTATGTCCTTGGGGGGCTCCGTGACCACCGCCGAGATCCAAGACGAAAAGACCGGCAAAATCGCCGCCTTCAAGGTTGGCACCGGTCGCCTGCTGGGTGCCGCGATCTTCGCCCTGCTGCTGATGCTCGGCATCGCGGGGAGGGCGGAAGAGAAAAAGCCGGTCGTCGCGGGCCTGGGGCGGGCAAACGGCCAGGTGCTCGACGCCGACGGCAAGGCGCTCGCCGGGGCGAAGGTGACGCTTCGCATCGGCGAAGGGATCGGTTCGGGTCCGCCGGCCGCTACCACCGACGCCGCCGGAAAATGGGCTCTACTGGGTCTGGCGCCGGGGCGCTGGCGCCTCACCGTGCAGGCCGTCGGGTGGATCGATGCGGAGGGGTGGGTCGACGTACCCGAGGAGGGGCCGGGGAAGTGGGTCCGCTTGAAGCTCCGGCCGCTTTCCGAGGCGACGCCGGGGGGCGCCGAGGTTCCTCATACCATCTATTCGTGGCTCGCCAAGGCGAATGCGCTTCTCGCCCAAGGGCATGCCGCCGAGGCGCGCGGGGAGTATGAAAAGGCGCTGCGGACGTTGCCTCTGGCGCAGCGTCCGGAGGTGCTCCGCGCGATCGCCCGGACCTGGTATCTCGAAGGCGACCTCGAACGGGCGGTCGGCGCGGTCGAGGACGGGCTGAAGATCGCCCCTTCGGACGCCGAGCTGCGGCAACTGTTGAGCCTGTTGCTCACCGAGATGGGACGCCCCGCCGAGGCGGATGCATTTCTGGCGGCGCTCGCGAGCGGTGCGATCGGACCGCCCACCGAAGAGGTAAGCCATCAGGAGCTGCCGCCCGAGCTGGCGGCCCGGCTCGCCGCTCCGGCGGAAGCTCCCCG
The DNA here is from genome assembly GCA_035607435.1 of Thermoanaerobaculia bacterium. Taxonomy (GTDB): domain Bacteria; phylum Acidobacteriota; class Thermoanaerobaculia; order Multivoradales; family UBA5704; genus DASYKS01. The sequence goes on from DATMZU010000426.1 coordinate 23,421, forward strand.
CGCCGGCCGGCCCGGGAGCTACAAGTTGGCCTTAGAGGAGCGTTCGCCGCGGAGCGCTCTTTCCGAGGTGCTGCGCCGGGCGAGCCTCGATCGCGCCAAAGAGTTGAAGGACGTCCCTCAGGCGCTCGCCTACCGGCTCGGCGACGAGAGCTTCGAGGTGGTGGTGCCGGACGGCGAGCCGCCGGCCGCCGGTTGGGGGCTGTTGGTTTGGGTCTCCCCTTGGGAATGGGGAGGCCTGTCGAGCAGGCTCGGTCCGACGTTCGCGAGCGTCCTTGCCGCCCACCGCATGATCTGGGTGGGCGCCGATCGGGCCGGCAACGATCGCCCGCGCCTGGACCGCTGGGGATTGGCGCTCGACGCCGCCGACCAGATCCAGCGCCTCTATCGAATCGATCCGACCCGACTCTACGCCGCCGGCCACTCCGGGGGCGGTCGCGCCGCGAGCGCCCTCGCCCTGCTCTATCCCGACGTCTTCCGCGGCGCGCTGATGATGATGGGAGTCGATTGGTACCGCGACCTGCCCGTCTCCGACAAACCGGGCGCGAGCTGGCCGGCGCCGTTCCACAAGCCGCCCTCCGACCTGCTGCGCCTCGCCCGCGAGCGCAGCCGGCTGGTCCTGCTCACCGGAGAAAGGGATTTCAATCGCGCCTCGA
>DATMZU010000450.1:0-33267 GCA_035607435.1 Thermoanaerobaculia bacterium
GATCGGTGGCGCCTTCCGCTTCGCCGCGCGCCGACCATTCGAACAGCCGTCGCCGAGCGCCGGAGTCGCCGCGCAGGCAGGCCTCGGCCACCTCGCAGTATTCGCAGCGGCGCGGCTCTTTCTGGCCCGCGGGATCGACCAGGCGGGGGAAGAAGCTTCCCGCCGCGTGGGCTGCGAGACCGGCGGACACCGCGCGGTCGAAGGCCGCGTCGGTCTGCGGGTCTTGCTCGACCGCGAACTCGCGGACTTCGGCCTCCGGCTTCAGGTAGTAGTAGCGGCCGATCGCTCCGGGTCCCGCCGAGCGGCGATAGGCGACCGCCTGGAGCAGCGCGCCGGAACCGATCTTCGCGATCAGATCCGCGCGGCGAGTCTCCGGACGTTTCTTGAGCGACAGCGGCCGGCCGGTCTTCCAGTCCGTGTACAGCGGCGCGCCATCCGGCAGGCGATCCTCGCGGTCGGCGCGAAACGTCAGGGTGCGTAGGCCGCCGGTCACGGGATCGACCACCTCGACGCCACCTTTCACCTCCGTTGTGATCAGCTCGTTCCGCCAAGGCTCGCGCGCCGCGGCGAGGTACGGCCGTGCCCGCTCGGCGAGCGCGCGGCCGAGTCCCGAGAGGGCGATTCCTTCGAGCGCCACCATCTTTGCCGCCTCGTCGCGGAGAATTGGCTCGATCTCTTCGTCCGTCGGCCAATCCGCCGATGGCCCGGAGGTCACTCTCTTGGCGAGGGTGTCGAGCACCGCATGGATCAGATTGCCGAGCAGGCGGGCGTCGAGACCGGGGAGCGCCTGCAATGGATCGGGGGTCGGCTCGATCGCCAGCAGGCGGGAAAGGAAGAATTGCCACGGGCAGCCGTCCAGCCGTTCGAGGTGGGTGACGGCCAGATCGCGGCGGCGCGGGTCGAGCTCTTTCGAGCGGGGATCGGCGCCGAGCGCGCCGACGAAGCCGAACCAGGGGCCGAGGCGATGATTCGCCGCGCGCCCCTCGGGGGTCCGCAGATCGGGGTCCAGCTCGGCGAGCGCCGCCAGGCGGGCCTGCGCGGTGGCCTCGGGCCGGAAAGCTCCGATCTCCGGCGTCAGCGCCAGCTCGGCAAGCGCCGCGGGCAGAACCTCAGAAAAGTGGATTCGCGAGCCATGGAGGGCCGCCAGCGTCGAGTGCTCCCAGGCGGGACGCAGCAGCGCCGAGGAGCGCGGGCCGGCCGGCACCGCGGGAACGGGCGCGGCGAACAATCCCGGCGCATGGACCACGCCCCCGGCTTCAAAGACGATCCGTTCGACCAGCGGCGAAGCGGCGCGGGGACGGCCGTCGTCGTCCGCGCTCTGCCACGACAGGGTGACCTGCGGGGCGGCCGAAAGAAGCTGGGCGAACAGGTGCCGCTCCTCATCGAAACCGGCGCGTTTTTCCGCGAGGTCGGGCAGCAGGCGGCGCAGCACGCGGCGCAACGAATCGGGCAGCAACGGGTCTTCCCGCACCGGTCGGGGAAACGCGTCGCGGGCGAGGCCTAAGACGAACAGGTGATCGAACGTCCGCCCGCGCGCCTCGGTGACCGAAAGCACCTGGACCCCCCCACCGCCGTTGCCGCCGAACCCCCCGGTGCCGAGCCGCGAAAACGCCTCGCCGACCATCGCGCCGAATTCTTCCGCCGTGAGTGGAAAATCGCTCGGCACCTCACCCGCCAGCGCTTCCAGGGCGGCGTAGGCTCTCCCGATTTCAGTATCGGGTACGGCGTTGCCGCCCTCTCCCGCTTTGGGGCTCCACCCCAGATCCCCCGCGAGCAACGAGCGCAGCCGCTGAAGGTGCACCGCCGCCGGAGCCGCCTCGGGCCAATTTTCCAGCTTCTCGCTCGCCCGCTTCGCCGCGGCGATTGCGGCGGCGAGCCGCTTGCCGGGGATTCTCCGCCGCGGCGCGCGGACGTTCCCCGCGTTTCCCTCCTTCTCCGCGCCGGACTCTCCCGGCGCCGCGGCTTCGGGCGGGATCGGCTCCAGCCCCTCGCCTTCCTCCACCCCTTCGGGCTCGGGGTCGCGATCGGTTCCCGCAGTAAAGCCCTGGCGGATCGGCAGGGCGTATTTTCCCCACGGATCGAGCAGTCCGGCCAGCTCGATCTCCGCCGCGTCGCGCAAGCGGCCGGCACCGAGCGCCGCGAATGCAAGACGCAGCTCGAAACCGGGGCGCCCGGCGCCACCCGGCAAGCCGATCGCGGCGTCCAGCCAGCGCGAGACCGGCGTGTCACCCCCCCGGCGAAGAAGGTCTTCGAGCGCGGCGAGGCGCCGGCCCATGGGGGTCTTGCCGCCGGTCGCCGCGAGGCCCGAATAGGGGACGCCCAGCCGTTCGAAGTGGCGCCGCACGGCGAAGCGATACGGCCCGAGATTGCGCGCCACCACCCCCATCCGCTCGGGCGCCACCCCTCCGTCGAGCAGGGCGCGCAATCGCAGGGCCGCCTCGCGCACTTCCGCGTCGGTTCCCGTCGCCGTGAACGCTTCGCGCCGCGGTGGGGCGGGCTCCGGCCCTTTCGAGAGCGCCGGCCCGGTCGCCAGAGCGATCCGCCCGGCCCAGCGATCGGTGAACGCGCGCTCCAGGCGGACCTCCCCAGTGCCGGATTCGCCGGCTTTCTGGAACGAGGGATCGGGGGGCCGGTCGATCAGGACCGTGGCGTCCGAAGCTCGGACCAGGGCTTCGATCAGGTCGGTGGCAAGCCCCGTCGCGTCGGCGAAACCGTGAACGATCACCGCCCGGGCCGGCAGGGCCTCGGGCCGGGAGAGGAGAACCTGCGTCGCTCGGCGCAAAAGATCGGCGATGCGGCCGCCGCCCAGCCGCTCCAGCTCCGATTGAGACGCCGCCGCCGCGCGGACCAGGGCGCAGGCGCGCTCCAGGTCCATCGCCGTGGCGACCGCCTTGCCTTCGGCGGCGAGCAACTCGTCGAGCGCCTCGGCATGGACCGGATCGAGCCCCGCGTCGAGCAGGTCACGGATCGTCGCGGCCGCCGCCCCGTACCCTTCGATCAGGTCATCGAGCCCACGAAAGAGCGCCGGTTGAGCGCGCGCGGCCCGGCGCGCCAGAACCTCGAACAGCGCGCCGCCTCCGGAACCGGCCGGCTCGCCCGCGTGCTCCAGAACTTCGAGCGCCAGCGCGTGAAGCGTCTGAACGATCAGACCCGCGGTGCCGCGCCCGCGGTGGCGGGCAAGGGCCGAAGCCACATGGAGTCGCAAACTCTTGGACGGCACCACGATCCGCACCGGCCGGGCGAGCAAAGCGGGATTGCGCTGGGCCGCGGAAAAGAGAGCTTCGACCTCGGAGAAAAGCACCGCTTCGGTCGCGAGAGCACCTCGCGCCGCGAGCAGCCGGCCGCGCGAAATGACCGCGGGTGCCGAGGGAAGGACCGGAACCGGATCGAGAGAACCGGGGCCGAAGAGATCGAGTTGCTGCGCCACGAGGGAAGGATATCCCGTCGCGGAAATCCGCTACCGGCGGACGATCACCTCGAACCCGATTAGCCAGGCGCAGATCAGCAGGGCGGGTGCGGCGAACAGGGCGGAGTCCATCCGGTCGAGCAGTCCGCCGTGGCCGGGCAGGAGGTTGCCGGAATCCTTCACCTTGGCCTCCCGCTTGAACATCGATTCGACCAGATCGCCGACCTGGCCGGCGACCGCGGTGATCGCTCCGAGCGCGAGAATCCGCAGATCGATCGTGCCGTGCTGGCAGAAGCTCCAGACGCCGGTGGCGATCAGGCTGGTCACGAAGCCGGCGATCGCCCCTTCCCAGCTCTTCTTCGGGCTGATCGTCGGCGCGAGCTTGTGCTTACCCCAGCGCGAGCCGATGTAGAACGCCCCGGTGTCGCCGAGCCAGATGATCGCGACCAGCAGGAAGGTGAGCCACGGATCGGTGCCTTGAATCCGTGCGAACGCCACGGCCGGCAGCGCCAGGTAGACCGTGCCGAAACCGACGATCGCGAGCGCCGGCAGGGTTTCGGCCAGGGGAATCCGCGCCGCCAGCAAAGCGGTCGGCAGGACGATGCCGAGCAACGCCGCAAGGACGAGCAGATGGTACGGCGAATCGGCGACCCTGCCGGAGGCCGCCAGCCAGAGGCCGACCGCTACGGCGGGGAGAAAAACATAGAGCAGCCAGAGCGGCGCGCCCGGCGCGAGCGAGCGCACGATGCGCAGGTACTCGATGGCGCAGCCGATCATCACGATCAGGATCAACGCGAAGAACAGCGGCTCGGGCAGGGCGAAGTTCGCCCACAGCGCCAGCGGCACGCCGACCAGAGCGGTGAGCAGTCGTTTCACGATCGAATCTCGGGAAGTGAGAACACGACGGGACGGCGGTGGGTGTTCAAAGCGCGGAGCGCCTTCCCTTGACGCCCTTGGCAAACAGGCCCGGGGGCTCTTCGGCCTTGACCCCGCCGAAGCGCCGGTCACGGGTTTGGTAATCGAGGATCGCGGCGTACAGGTCGGCGCGGCGGAAGTCGGGCCAGAGGGTCTCGGTCACCCAGATCTCGGTATAGGCGATCTGCCAGAGCAGAAAATTGCTCACCCGCAGCTCGCCCGAGGTGCGGATCAGCAGGTCCGGATCGGCCTGGCCCGAGGTGTAGAGGTAGCGGCCGATCGTCTCTTCGTCGATGTCGGCCCGCTTGCCCGCGGCCCAGTCGGCCACGATGTTGCGGCAGGCATCGACGATCTCGGCCCGGCCGGAGTAGTTGAGCGCGATGTTGAAGCAGGTCCCGGTGCAGCCGGACGTGGCGTCGAGCGCCCGTTCCAGCTCGCGCACCACGGTCGCGTCCAGATCCCGCCAACGGCCGAGCACGTGGAGCCGGATGTTGTTCTCGATCAGGTTCGCGGTCTCTTTGCGGACGTACTCTTTGAGCAGGTTCATCAGGGTCCAGACCTCGAACCGGGGACGTTTCCAGTTCTCGACCGAGAAGGCGTAGAGGGTGATCGCCTCCAGCTCCAGCCGCGCCGCGGTCTCGACCGAGACCCGCACCGACTCGACCCCCGCCCGATGCCCTTCCACCCGCGGCAGGCCGCGCTGCTGCGCCCAGCGGCCGTTGCCGTCCATGATGATCGCCACGTGACGAGGCAGGCGCCCGAGATCCAACCGGCGCACCACCATCTCTTCAGGGGAGCCCGGCTCCGCGAGCTTGGAGAGGTCGATCATGGCGAAGGCGGTTAAGGTAGCACAGGCCGGAGGCAACCCCTGCCAAGCCGTTCGCTCGCCGAATCCTCTAAAATCTCCGCGTGCCTTCAGAGGAAGAGCCTCTCTTTGCCGACAAGGAGGGGGTCACCGAGCTCCTGGTGGCCTTCAGCGGAGGAGACCGCCGCGCCCTCGACCGTCTGGTGCCTCTGGTCTATGCGGAGCTGCGCCGGATCGCCTCGCGGCGACTGCGTGGCGAGGGGCCGGCCGAGACCCTGCAGACGACCTCCCTGGTCAACGAGGCGTACCTTCGGCTGATCGACGGTTCCCGCGTTCCGTTTCAATCGCGGTCGCATTTCTTCGCCGTCGCGGCGCAGGCGATGCGCTACATCCTGGTCGATCGGGCGCGCGAGCGGGCGGCGCAAAAGCGCAGCGGCGGCCGTGAGCACCTACCGCTCGACGAGGTGGGAACGGGTGTCGGACCGGCGGCCGCGTGGGCGGAGGGCGATCAGGCGGATCGGGTGATCGCGGTCCACGAGGCGCTTCAGAGGCTCGGGGAGGTCGATCCCCGGATGGTTTCGGTCGTGGAGCTGCGCTTCTTCGTCGGCCTGACGCTGGAGGAAGTGGCGGAGACGCTCGCGATCTCCCCCGCGGCCGCCTGGCGCGAGTGGGCCGCCGCGAAGGCTTTTCTCGCCGCCGAGCTGGGCGGCCTCCCGTGAAGGAGGCCGTGAACGGGCCGTTGGACGGCGTTCGATTCGCTCGCCTCAAAGAGGAGTTTCAGGCGCTGCTCGGAGCGGACCGCGATCGGCGGGAGGAGGCCCTCCAGCGCATCTCCGCCGAGGACGCCGCGCTCGGGGCCGAGCTGGCGGCCTGGCTCTCGGCGGAGGAAGCGGACGCCGCGGCGTGGCTGGAGCAGCCCGCGGTGCTCGGACTGGACACGGAGGAGGAAACCCTCGCCACGGCGGCGCTTCCGGAACGCGTCGGCCCCTGGCGTCTCATGGGGGAGATCGGACGCGGCGGCATGGGCAGCGTCTTCCTCGGCCGGCGCGACGACGGCGCCTTCGAGCAGACGGTGGCGGTCAAGCTGGTGCGTGCCGAGCTGGCGTCGGACCTGCTGCGGCGGCGGTTCCTCGCCGAGCGGCGGATTCTTGCCGGGCTCGTGCACCCCCACATCGCCCACCTGATCGACGGCGGCGCCACTCCCGACGGGGTTCCCTATCTCGTCCTGGAGCACGTGGCGGGAGAGCCGATCGACCGCTACTGCGAGCGGCGGGCTCTCCCCGTCGAGGCGCGCCTCCGGCTCTTCCTGGTGGTCTGCGGCGCGGTCGATTTCGCGCACCGGAAGCTCGTCCTCCATCGCGACATCAAGCCCGGCAACGTCCTGGTCGATGAGACGGGTACGCCGAAGCTGCTCGATTTCGGCATCGCCAAGCTGCTCGAAGCGTCGTCCGCCGAGGAGGCCGGGGAGGACTGGACGGCGCTCGGCGGGGCTCGGCCGCTCACCCCCGAATGGGCAAGTCCGGAACAGGTGCGGGGCGACGCCCTCACCACCGCTTCGGATGTCTACTCTCTCGGCGTGCTGCTGCACGTTCTCCTCTCGGGCCGGCGACCGCAACCGTCGCAGCCCTTCCGCGGCGAGAGCGAGAAGAGCGGCGTCGATCGGCGGGCGTTGCGGGGCGATCTGCAACAGATCGTCGCGCGCGCCCTGGCGCCGGAGATCGACCATCGCTACGGCACGGTGGGCGAGCTGGCGGCGGATCTCGACCGCCATCTCTCCGGCCGTCCGGTCCTGGCGCATCCGCCATCGCTCCGCTATCGGTTCGGCAAGCTGATCCGCCGTCATCGCGCCGCCTTTGCCGGGGCTACCGTCGCGACGGTGGGTCTCCTCGTGGGCAGCGTGGTCAGCCTGCGCCAGGCGCATCTTGCGGAGATCCAGCGCCAGCGGGCGGATCGCCGGTTTGCAGACGTGCGGCGGATCGCCAATGTCGCGCTGCTCGATATCCACGACAAGCTCGAAAGCGTCCCCGGCGCGATGCCCGCCCGGCGTCTGCTGGTGGACACCGCTCTACGTTACCTGGACGACCTCGCCGCCGAGGCCCGAGACGAACCGGCGCTGCTCGACGAACTTTCGGTGGCCTACGAACGAGTTGCCGAGATCCAAGGCATGCCGGGCTGGTCGAGCGAGGGGCGTACCGGCAATGCTCTCGCGAGCTTGCAGCGCGCGCTCGCACTGATCCGCCGCAGCCGGGCGTCCGCGTCGGCCGATCGAGAGACCGCCAAGAAAAGCCACGAGAGCGAAGCGCGGCTGCTGCTCCGAATCGGCTCGGTGCTCGCGGCGCGGGGCGAAACCAGGGCCGCGCTCGCCCACCATCGCGAAGCTCTAGGCCTGCTCCGGCGCCGCGTCGCCGAGGCGCCGTCCACCCCCTTGCGCCTCGCCCTGGCGCAGGCCCAGGTCGCGGTGGGCGACGATTATTGGGAGAGGGGCGACTTGCCCGCCGCCAACGACCGCTTTCGCGAGGCGCTCGCGACCTGTCGCGCCACCTCGGCCGGCGATCCGGCCTCCCTGCCGGCGGCGCGGCAGGTAGGAGTCGTCGAACAGCGCTTGGGCGATGTGGCCTCCGCGCTGGGAAACGGCCAGCAGGCCCTCGCCCACCACGCCGCCTCGCTCGCCGTCGATCGCGCGCTCGCCGCGCGGCAGCCCGACGATCTGGAGATCCAACGCGACCTCGGCACCGATTTGAGCCGCCTGGCGGTCGACCAGAGACTGTGGGGCTCCGCCGCCCGGGAATTGGCCCTGCACCAGGAGGCGAGCCGTCTACGGGAGCGGCTGCTCGCCGAGGAGCCGGGCGATGCCCGGGCCGCCGAGGACGCAGCCGAGTCGCGCATGGAGGTAGGCAAGGCGCTTGGAGCCCTCGGTCGCACCGCTGAGGCGAAGCGCGAGATCGGCTTGGCCGTCCTTCTTCTCCGCGGCTTGATCGCCCGGGATTCTCAGAACGTGAAGTGGAGAGACGCCCTGGCGAGCGCCCTGGTCGAGAGCGCCAAGGTCGAGGCACGGAGCAGCGATCGTCAGGCCGCCGACACCGCGCTCGCCGAGGCGCTGGCGATCCGGCGAAAGCTGCTCGCCGAAAGCCCCGACCTCGCCGGCAACCGAGACGCGCTCGCGGAGCTGGAGCGGAAGGTCGCCTCCGGGAGTCAGCCTCCCTAGCGTCGGCGGCTGCCTGACGGCCGAGTCGATCGGCAGCCGGGCCGCTCTCGAGAATTTTCCACGCAAGCTCGAGAGCGGTGCCCGGCACCTACGGCTACTACCCCTTGATCTTGTCGATCTGCGACATGCCGTTGCCGCTCGTGCAGGTCAGGCGATAGGCGATGGGTGGCGACCCCAGGGGCGGCGGGTTTCCCTGGTTCTCGGTGACTCTAAGAATCCAGGCGTCGGCGACCCCGTTGTTGATCGACTGCCTCTCGCGGGTGGTGAACTCGCCGGTGGATTGAAAGCCGCCGGTGATCACCGTGCCGTCGGGAGCGACCACTTCGAGGGCGAGCTGGGGGCTGTCCACGGAACACTGAACCAGATCCGGATGACGCAGAAAGATGGCGTGCAAGGCGGGACCGAAACCGGGAACGAAGAGGAAATTGCCCCAGCCCGGAGTCGAATTTGCGCTCACCCGTCGTTGCCGCAGGAGATCCTTGGGCTCGTACACCTTGCCCATGAGGTAGTTGGTCGTCGAGCCGCCGATCACCCGGCAGGTGGCGACCATCGACGGATTGGAAGAGTTGGCGGTGGGCTCGACCTCGACTCTGGCTCCGTCGAGAACCATCCCCCCGACGCCTACGAGGGAGAACACGTCGGCCAAAAGCTCGGCCGACCAGGGTCCCAGCGAGACCAACGTGCTGCCCATCACGCTGCCTCTCGAATCCTTGACCGAGACCCGATAAATGTTTCCGGAGCCGCCGACGTCGTGGAAGGTCCCGATCAGGCAGTCGGTCCGCAGCTTCACCGGACCGGTGGCGCCGTTTTGGACGCCGGTGACGATCTGGGTCGAGCCTTCGAGCGCGCCGAGCGGCAGGCCGGGTACGCTGAAGCCGACCGCCGGACCGGCACCGCCGGGAATCGACTCGATCCGAGCGATCGCCGAGATCCGCACCGAAGAGGCGCCCCGGTTCACGAACAGGGTGAGCGTCCCGCGATCGCCGATCGACCCCGCCGGCCGGGATCCTCGGCACTTCTGTTCGAGCAGATCCCGCAGGTTGAATCGCAGGACGCCATCGACGGGCACGGTGAGGACGAAGGTCTGGGGCACCGGATTCGTGCTGCTCTCGCTACAGGTGAGCAGGGTCGGGTTGGCCGACGTCCGCTCGCCGACGTACCAGGCGATCAGACTGACGGCGGTGGCGTAGTGGTTCTCGACGAAGACCTGGGTTTGGGTGACGCTCGGCGCGTTGACGACGAAGGGGAGAACGATCGTCGTTCCGGAGTTGTCGGAGCTCATGGCGCCGGCAGGGGAAAGAGCCGAGAGAAACGCGAGGCAGGCGAGCGGGGGAAGAAGAGTTTTCATGGGTCGTCCTCGCGTTAGAAGTCGTCGGTCGCCGAGTTGAGCGGCAGCATGGCGGAGATTCCGCTGGTGCTTTCGCAGAGCACGCCGAAGGCGCCGGGCGTGAGCCCGGAGTTGGGATAGCCGGTGGCGGGGGTTCCTCGCCACGAGACCTCCACCATCCAGCGGCCGTTCACCCCCTGGCTCACCTGGTTTTTGAGCCCCGTGGCGAAGGTGCCGGTGTCGCTGATTCCGGATCCCCCGGCCACCACGACGCCGTCGGGGGAGAGCACACGCAGCTCCTGCCAAGGAGCGGGGTTCTCTTGGGGGACGAGCACCGACGGCACGATCCAGCAGCGCGCACGGTCCTCATGCCGCAGGTAGAAGGCCAACCGGACCTTCGTGCCTTGGTTCATGAGGATCGCCACCTTGGCCGAACCGACGAACAGCCGGGTATCGCCCCGGACGGGCGAGCGCGAACGCGAGCGATCCTTGGGCTCCGGGGTCGTCGCGATGCGGAAGTCCTCCGTCCGGGTCGCGAGAGTCTCGACGCTGCAACCGGCGACCAGATCCGCCCCTTCGGTCGGCGGGAGGGCGTAGAACTCGGCGGTCAAGTTGGAATACCCCTGCGGCGGCAGGTTCGCCAACGCGAGAAGGTTGCCAAGCTTCACCATCGTCCACCGCCGGAGGCGGACGGTGATCGGATTTCCCACCGCCCGGGCGCTGCCGCTCGTGTAGTCCATCAGTTGGACCGAGACGTCCTTGTCCTCGCCGCGCGCGCCGAGGTAGCAATGCGGCACTTTTTCGACCAGGGCGGTCGGCGGATTGGGGACCGTTCCCTCCAGGCCGAGGACGCGCAGCGTGCTCCTGCGGAATGGGCTGACGGTTCCGGGGTCCAGGGCGCCGACCGGCACTCCCTCGACGGTAAACCGATCGCCGCTCCGCGTGCTGACGACGCCGCTGGCGAAGAAGGGGTTCGTGTCGAACCCGCCGAAGACGCTCAGCTCCAGATAGCCGAAGTTCTCGATGTCGGGGGTTCCGAGCGGGCAAAGCTGCGAAAGAAGCACCTGGCGCGCCTCGAAGGCGCGCAGCGACACGCTGCCGCAGATCCGGACCCCGACCGCAGAAGCCGCCATCGGTGTGCCGTCCGCCCCGACGTACGACCCGAAGATCCGGATGGCGAGCGAGCTGGGGTTGGTAAAGTAGATCATCGACTCGCGATCCAATCCGCTGACTACATACGGCACGATGACGATCCGGCCGGCGCCATCCAGGCTGGTGGCGCGGGCGGGACTTAAGGAACCCGTCAGGAGGCCGACCGCCAGGAGCATCAAGGCGGGCAGCCCGGGGCATCGATTCTTTTTCTTGTCAACCATGGTCGGTGTCTCCGTGAGCGACGGCGAAAGGCCGCCTTCACTTCGATATGCGGATTTGGCGAACCTTTTTTTCGCCGGCCTTGCCGTCGATGCTTCAGGCCGCCTTGCGCTTGCCGACCCGGGCGATCAAGCGCACCGCGGGATCGCCATCCTTGCCGGCGCGAGCGAAGAGCTGCGCGGTGCGAGGGTCGGCGGGAAAGCGCAGCCTTGCGGCGCGCAGCAGGGAGGCACGAACCTCCGGCGTGCGCGGCACTCCGTTCTCGACCCCATAGTCGAGGTCGAAGGCTTTCGTGAGCCCTGAGATCGCCTCCGGCTGATCGAGCCGTACGAGAGCCAGGGCGGCCGACAGGCGAACCGCGGGCTCAGGGGTAGCGAGCAGCCCCTCCAGGACGCGCGCCGCTCCAGGCGGTTGGCTGGCCGCCAGCGCGTCGGCGGTCTGCCAGCGCAACTGGGCGATCGCCGCCTCCCGCTGGTTCGCCTTGGCGAGGAATCGCGAGCGCTCGCCCTGCGCCAGATTGCCGATCAATTGCACCGCCTGGCGAATCTGTTTGAGCGTGCTCGGCGCGGCGAGACCGGCGGTCGCCACCGACGTGGCCACTGCGTAGAGGATGGGCTTGATCGCGCGCCAGACCGAAAGGAAACCCCGCGGATCGAGCGCCCAATCCTCCTTGGCGAGAGCCGCCTCGATCGCCGGCAACTGCGAGGCGTCGCCGAGCTCCAGAAGACCGACCCGCACCCAGGCGGTGAGCCAGTCATTCGGGGGTCCCTCGGCGAGGGCCTGAGCCAGGGCGCTCCGCGCGCGCGTTCCGCCCAGCTCGACGAGATCGCGCACGACCCGGGCGCGGATGTCCGGCTTCTTCGCTTCCATCACGCGGCGCTTGCCGATCACCTCCACCGCCCAGCGGAACGCGGCTTCGTCGCCCGACTCGTAGAGCGCCTGCGCCGCGCGAATCTGCTCCTCGGGATCGTGGTCGTCCAGCTCGCCGCGCAGCTGTCGGGTCGCCGCCTGGTCGTGAAATCCGACGACCAGACCGCGCAGGGCGGCCTGCTTGGCTTCCGGGTTGCGCCGGTTCTTGGCCAGGCGGCGCAACGCCTCCAAAGCACGCGGATCGCGCGAGCGGCCGAGCCCCTCGGCAACCCCCCGCTGGTAGGGCTCGTTCTGTTTGCCGACGGCATAGGCCAGCAGCCGGGCGAGGGCGCGCTCCTTCGCCTCGGGAGAAAGCTCGCCCGAGCCGACGAGCGCTCCCAGGCCTTCGAGCGCGGCGTTGCGCAGCTGCACGATCCCGGGGTCGGGTGGCAGGTCTTTCGGCTTCTTCTCGGTTTCGCCGCCAAGGCCGCCAAGGCCGCCGAAGCGGCCCACTCCGGCCATGTTGGTCATCGACAGCGTCTCGGCGTTGTCGAGCATCCAGACGAAGACCTTCTCGGCGCGGGCCGGGCCTAAGTCCACAAGGCCGTCGAGGCAGGCGTCCGGCACCCATTCCGCCTGCAGCAGCTGGAGGCAGTTGACGTAGAAGCGGGCCGCTCCTTGATCTTCGCCGGCCTTCTCAAGCGCCTGGGCGGCGGCGATGCCGCGCACCCAAGGATCGGTCATCGCCTGGCGGATCTCGCGCTCCATTTGCCCAGCTTGTGGCGTCGGCATCGCCGGGCCCACGCCCAACACGCCCAGCGTCACCAGGCCCTTCACGCTCACGGCCTTTTTGCCCGCCTCCTGCATGGCGCGAAAACTGGGAGTGGACAGCACGCCTCCGGCTCCCTGCATCATCAGAGTCATGAATTGGGTCTGAGCCGAGAGCGCCGTCTTCAACTGATCGAGCGCGGTCGCCCGCTCGCTCTCGGTCAGCAGCGGAGCCCCTTCTTCAAGCAGGAAGTTGGCGACCACAGGGTTTCGAGTCTCCGAGAGAGCGCCGTCGGCAAGGATCGCCGCCACCTCGTCGTCGGCCGCGACGAGCGGTGCGGGGACCAGGCCCGCCCACCCCATCCCCAAGGCCAAGGCCGATGCCGCCGCGAACGAGCGGTTTCCGGAGAGGCGGCGGCGGCTCAAGGTTCCCCCTCGCCGAGGTCCGGCATCGCCGGTCCTCGCTGCATGATCTCGGTCTCCGCGAAGCCGGCGGGAATCTGAAAGGTCGAAGCGGGCAGGATCGCCTCGACCAGGTCCTTGATCACCACCGTCGTCGTGGTCCGGCTGTCGCCGCCGCCTCCTCCTCCTCCGGGAACGCGACGCGCGAGCATCCCCATCACGCCTGAGCCCGCCGAGCGGATCTTGGTCTCGGTCACCGTGACCTGCTTGAGCGGCAGGCCCACGATCGCGGCCTTCACCTTCCGCTCCAGTTGGAGCAGTTCCTGAGGCATCCCGGCGCCCCCGCCGGGACCTAAGAGAGTTGGGCCGGTTTCCCCCACCTCGATCGACGGCGCCGTCCAGAGGTCTTCGACGACGTCGTTGGCCTGCGTGGTCTTCATGCCCATTGGCATCGAAAGGACCGACGTGTACGTGGTGTGGAAGCGGTAGTGCGTCGTCGGATGTCCGAGCAGGTCCATCCCCGGCTCTTCCACCACCTTGACCATCTTGGGGTCTTCGATCGTCATCTCGAAGCCCGATCCGGCCATCGCCGCCATTCCCGTCCCCAAAGCCCGGGGGTCGAACCGCGCGTAGCTCTTCCGCTTCGGGTTCACCAAGAAGATCTTCTTACCGCCGTCCTGGAGCAGGAGGTACGAGCCGCTCTCCATCACGGGGTTGTCGGTCGCCAGGAATTCGATCTTCGCGGAGCTCCCTTCCAGCCACACCTTTTGGCTGGTGGCGAGGTCGCCGTCACCCTCCGTGGCTTGGCTGGTTTGGACTTGGGTCATCGACCACCCGCCGAAGGCCGGCGAGGCAAGGAGGCAGAGGGCAGAAGCGAAGGCCATCGATCGGAACATGGGTTTCTCCTGGCAGAGGTGCAAGCGGTCATTGCCCGATCGGGCTGTTCAGTTCAGATAGCGCGCCACGCCGAACGACACGCCGATCGCGGGGAAAGCGGGGAACACCGGCCCCACCACGACGATTCGGCCGTTGGCCTGAATCTCCATCGCTTCGACGCTCGATCCGACGCTCCCGGGAAAATGCGTCCGCACCCTGCCGGCTGTGCCGAAGGTCGAATCGAGCTGGCCGTTGGCGGAGTAGCGCGCCAAACCCATGGCCCCATCCCCGGCGCCGGGATGGCTCTCGTCGATCTGGCCGGCCACCACGATCTTGCCGTTCCCGAGGACGCGCAGGTCATCGACGCCGTCGAACTTGTGCGCGAAATCGGTCGTTACGCGGCCGGCGGTGCCGAAGGTTGGATCGAGCTTGCCGTTCGAGTTGAAACGGAGCACGGCGAAGTCCATGTTGGCCGCCCCTCCGACCCCTCCAGACATCGCGATGCCGCCACCGACCAGAAATTTCCCGCCGGCCAGCAAAGCGAGCGCGGTCGCGGCGGAGCTCTGGCCGAAGCTCAGCAGGGTTTTGCCGGAAGTGCCGAACGTGGGGTCGGGCTTGCCCAGCTTGGTGTAGCGCGCGAGCGCCATCTTGAACGGTCCGCCGGTCGGGCCGGTGCCGGACGGACCGGCGGCCAAAATCCTGCCGTCGGGAAGAACAACCAGCGCCTCGATCGAATCGTCCCGCCCGGAAAAGTCGGTGACAACCTTTCCGGCGGTCCCGAACGTGGTGTCGAGCGCGCCGTTCGGCAGAAAGCGGGCGAGCGCAAAGTTGTGCGATCCGACGGGTCCCGATCGGCCTCCGGCCAGGAGCTTGCCGTCGGCAGCCCTAGCCAGCACGAGCACCCAATCGTCCGCGCCGAGATTCGTCTTGACCTTGCCGCCGGTCCCGAAGGCCGGGTCGGGCTGCCCGTTGGGGAGAAACCGCATGAGCACGAAATCGACGCTCGGGTCGAGCGGCGAAGAAGCCGCCCAACCGCCAACGACCAGCTTGCCGTTCGGCTCGCGCAGCAGCGCGAAACCCTCTTCGATCGAGAAGGAGCCGAAACCGGCTCGCACCAGCCCGGTGCCGCCGAACGAAGAGTCGAGGGAGCCGTCAGGGTTGTAGCGCGCCAGCGCGAAATCGGCTGGATCGCTGATGTCGCTCGCCCAGCCGGCGACCACCAGCTTGCCGTCCGGCTGGACGACGAGGTCGAACGCGTAGTCGGTGTTGATCGGGCTCGCCGGGTTGAACAGGGTCGTCACCAGACCCGTTCCCCCGCCGAAGCTGCCGTCCAGCATTCCGGCGGCGGCAAGCGCCCCGGTCTGAGCCTGGGCCAAGGCCACCGAGCCGGCCGCCAGGAGAATGAATGTGCTGATCCGTAATCGCATCGCTTGAGCCTCCGTCGGGCAAAAGTCGCCCTCTATAGAGGCAAGCGGATTCGGCGGGAAATTTTTTCAGGGCGCTGTCGCCGAATGTTTGACGCTAATCACGCCGCGCGTTACTATTCTGTTGGTGATCGTGTCGTTCAAATGCTCCGAAACGGAGGCTCTGGCGGCAGGCCGACGAGTCAGACGATTCGGCGGCATCGAGTCGGTAGCTCGGCGAAAGCTTCGGCAGTTGCAGATCGCGGGTCTCCTCGAAGACCTGCGGATACCGCCAGGCAATCGGCTCGAAGCGCTCAAAGGCGACCGTTCCGGGCAATACAGCATTCGGGTCAACGACCAGTTCCGCGTGTGCTTCCGCTGGACAGCCGCTGGCGCCGAGGACGTCGAGATCGTGGACTATCACTAAGGACTAAGGATCATGGAAAAGCTTATGCCTGTGACGCCCGGCGAGCTTCTGCGCGAGGAGTTTCTTCTTCCGATGGGGATCTCGCAGTACCGCCTCGCCAAAGAGATTGGCGTGCCGGCGCAGAGAATCGGCGAAATCGTGAGCGGCAAGCGCGCCATCTCGGCCGACTCCGACTTGCGCCTGTGCCGGTTCTTTGGCCTGTCCAACGGCTACTGGCTGCGAGCCCAGGCGGCCTACGACACGGAAGTTGCGGCGGAGGCTCTCGCGGAAGTGCTGGAGAAAATCCGGCCGTGGACCGGCATAGCGGCGTAGAGGTCGCCTTTCGGTGCGCTCGCCTCAGGCGGCGGCCGAAAGCCGCTGGACCTGAAGGGTGCCGCGCTTCTTCTCCACCTGCCAGAGATCGTACTGGGTCTGCTGGCTGAGCCAACTCTCCGCCGTCGTGTCGAACGCCAGCGAAAGCCGCACGGCCATTTCGGGGCTGATCCCCACGTGGCCGTTGACGATCCCCGAAAGGGTCTTGCGGCTGACGCCCAGCGCCTTGGCTGCGTCGCTCACCGTCAAGCCGAGCGGCTCCAGGCAGAATGACCGCAAAACCTCGCCCGGATGGGGTGGATTGTGCATTCTCATCGTTTCGGCCTCAATGATAGTCCTCGTAATCGACCCCTTCGACATCCGTCCCAGCGAACGCAAAGGTCACCCGCCAATTGCCGCTCACGCTGACCGCCCAAGTCCCCCGACGGTCTCCTTTGAGTTGATGCAACTGGAGGCCCGGCAGGTTCATATCCCGCGGATCCGTTGCCACGTTCAAACGGCCCAGGATCAAGCGAAGCCTGTCCGCATGTTGGGCCTGTATCCTGGATGCTTTTCCTGTACTGAAGAAGATTTCCAGTCCTTTGTGCCGGAATCCGAGGATCGCCACCGAGTGAGTGTAACGCGTACCTTCACGGGTGACAATGTCCTGGCGGATAATGACCTGTCTAACTAACGGCTGCCGGCTGCGGGCTCAGGTGGCTTATGACACGGATGTGGTGGCAGAGGCTCTCGATGCGGCGAGCCTCTGAACGAGAAGGAGGAGATTCACGAGGGCTGGCTTTCGGGTTATCGATACGGCTGGTGCTTGACGCCTTCGTTTTGGGCCGTGTACACATCGGATAGCCGAAAGGGAATGTCCTGATGAGAACGAGACTGCAGAAGTGGGGCAACAGCCAGGGGCTTCGGTTGTCCGAGCAAGTTCTCGATCTCGCCGAACTTGCCGTCGGGGACGAGGTCGAGATCGAGGTGAGCGACCGCCTGATCCTTGTCCGGAAGACCCCTCGTCCCCGGTTTGACCTGGCAGAGCTGGTGGCGCGCATCCCCAAGGACTATCGGGTTGAAGAGCTGGTCTTAGGGCCTCCCGCAGGTCGGGAAGAGTGGTAAATGCCACCCTACATCCTACGCAGAGCGACTTCCTCATCTTGTCGTTTGAGCCGCCCTGCGCCCCCCCTCAATGCACCGTTGGCGCCTCGCCGCCCTTCTTCGGCGAAGGCTCGGGCTCGAACGGATCGAAGGGTACGGAGGCCATGGCATTGTCCACCGCTGTCGATCAGGGTAGAGTTAGGCATCTAGAGAACACTGGATGCAGCAAGCCGGGCCACCACGCGCGTCGGAGGTCGTATGAGGAGCGCCTTCATCACTATTCGAGAGCCGATCTGGACCAGGCAACCGAATTGTCAGGGGATATCATCGGACTAGGCCACGAAGTCTGGATGGATAAAGAATTGTCGGGAGGCATGCTCTGGTGGAAGCAGATTTTGAGCCGCATCAGAGAATCGGAGCTGTTCATTTACCTTGCATCTCCGGCATCTCTTGAATCTCAAGCGTGTCTCCGGGAAATGAGGTATGCGATAGCACTCAGGAAGTCGATACTTCCGATCCTTATCGCAGATCAGATCCAAACAGATTCGCTGCCCGTGGCAATTCAGTCTCTCCAACTGCTTAATTATAGTAAGCCAGACAAGACCGCACTTTTTTCGCTTGCGAAGGCGCTGCAGGGACTTCCTCCTTCCCCGCCGCTGCCAGATCCACTCCCTCCATATCCGGCGATGCCGGCGTCTTACATTTCAGAGCTTCGAGAAGCCGTGGAAAGCGATGGAGTACTTACGTTTGAGGCACAAACTTCTCTGCTAGTTAAGCTGCGGGAACAACTGAAGCTTCAGGAGAAGTCGACAGCGGTAAGGGAGGTGCTCCAAAAGTTCCGACGCAGGAAAGATTTGTTTGCTATCGTTGCGGAGGAAATCGACGAGATAGAGACGCCAACGCCCAAGTTTGAAAAAATAGCACCGATAATACCCGCCGACAACGGGCAAATATCCCAGGCAACTGAGACAGAGAGTATTCCGTCTGTTCCTTTGGTACCGTCACCAATTATCCTAAAGCCACACTCAAGGTTAAGAAGAGCCGCTTACACCGGCTTCCATTATCTATTTGCCTGGGGTTTAGCCTTGCTCCTTGCGCTCATCTTCGCCCCGCCGCTTTGGCAAGAGATTGCCAAATCCGACCTTAGTGAGTTCGAATTGGGAGTCGCCGGAACCGCATTGATTTTTGTGGTTGTTCTCGAGGGCATTGAACTTACGTGCCGTTTGTTGTGGGTACGACTACAGCAATGGGCTCGCCAGCCCTAGATTCCTGCTTCACTTGGAAGGACGAAGGGCGAGGCCGCTTCGACCTGGAGGTACCTTTCACTAACCTGCACTTTAGCCCCACTCCCCTCAATGCACCATCGGCGCCTCGCCGCCTTTTTTCGGCGCCTTCATCAAAAAAACCAGCGGCCCGACGATCACGAAAGACCAGGCGAGGATGCGGAAGACGTCCACGAAGGAGAGCATCGCCGCCTGGCGTTGGACGAGGCCGATCGCTCCGGCCGCTGCGCGTTGGGCTGCCGTGACGGGATCGGCTCCCGCGGCCATGTAGGCGCGCTTGAGGCCGTCGAGGAAGGCTGTCGATCTTGGATCGTACGGATCGAAATGGCCGCCCAGGATCGAGAAATGGACCTGTTGCCGGCGGGCCAGAAGCGTGGTCGCGGTCGCGATGCCGATCGAGCCGCCGATGTTTCTCATCAGGTTGAAGATGCTGGTCGCGTTGCCCATCTTCTCGCGCGAGATTGGGCTCATCGCGGCGGCGGTAAGCGGCACGAAGAGGAGACCGAGCGAGACGCCTTGGATGAACTGCGGCCAGAAGATGTCCCAGTAACCGGCGTCCAGGCTGAGCGTGCCGTGCCAGAAGAGGGTGAGCGCGGCGAGATAGAAGCCGGCCAATAGCAGTCGTTTGGCGCCGACTTTGTTCAGGATCAATCCGACGATCGGCATGGCAAGGAACGACCCGATGCCACGAGGCGCCATCGCGAACCCGGCCTGGTACGCCGGATAGCGGAGCAGCGACTGAAGGAAAATCGGCACCATCACGAGCGAGCCGTAGAGACCGAAGCCCATCACGGTCATCAGCAGGACGCCGGTCGCGTAGGTGCGGTTTTTCAGGGCGCGCAGATCGACGATCGGCGCCGAGGTCATCAGCTCCCGGACCACGAAGGCGATCAGGCCGATCACCGCCACGACCCCGAGCGTGGTGATTAAATTGGAGGAGAACCAGTCGTCCTCCTGTCCCTTGTCGAGCAGAATCTGGAGCGCGCCGACGCCGAGCGCCAGGAAGCCCAAGCCCCAATAGTCGATCTTCTCTCTGGCCTTCCGCAGGTACGACGGATCGTGGAGGTACAGCTGGATCATCAGGAGCGCCAGCAGGCCGACCGGCACGTTGATGTAGAAGACCCAGCGCCAGGACGTGTTGTCCGTCAGCCAGCCGCCCATGACCGGGCCGATGATCGGCGCCACGACGATCCCCAAGCCCCAGAAGGCCATCGCCTTGCCGCGGGATTCGGGCGGAAAGGTCTCCAGAAGCACCGCCTGGGAAAGCGGCTGCAGGCACCCTCCCGTCAACCCCTGGACGACGCGAAAGAAAATCAGCAGCGGCAGCGTCGGCGCGAGACCGCAGAGGAACGAGGCGATCGTGAAACCGCCGACGGAAAGGAGTAGCAGGCGCTTCCTGCCGAAGCGGCCGGCGAGCCAGCCGGTCATCGGCAGGACGATCGCGTTGGCGACCAGGTACGAGGTGAGCGCCCAGGTGGCCTCATCGACCGAGGACGAAAGGCTGCCCGCGATGTGCGGCAGCGAGACGTTCACGACCGTCGTGTCGAGAACCTCCATGAACGTCGCGAGCATCACGGAGATCGCGACGATCCACGGATTGACCAGCGGCAGCGCCGCCGCAGCCGGCCTGCCGGGCGTGTTGGGCACGTTCGAAGCGCCGGAAAGGTCAGGCCCACCGGCCGCGGCGAGAGTTCGGGGCTCCATCGGCTTCTAGCGGACGAATACGGTCGGCACGGCCGACATCCCGGGGCGCAGGCGCGGCTCTTCCTGGTTCTTCTCGATCGAAATCTTCACCGGGATGCGCTGCACGACCTTGACGAAGTTGCCCGTCGCGTTCTCGGGCGGCAGCAGGCTGAAGCGAGAGCCCGTGGCGGCGGAGATCGATTCGACTTTCCCGGGCCAGGACTTGCCACCATAGGCATCGACCTCGATTTCGACCCGTTGGCCGACCCGCAGCTTCGCGAGCTGGCTCTCTTTGAAGTTCGCGACGACCCAGACGTCGTCGAGAGAGACCAGCGAGAGAAGCGGCTGCCCGGCCGCGATCACCTGGCCCGGCTCGATGGACTTGCGGGTGACGACGCCATCGACCGGCGCCTTCACCGAGCAATATTCGAGGTCGAGCTCCGCTTTGCGCAGTGCGCTTCGCGCCTGGGCGATTTTCGCGTCGGTCGAGTCCGCCTTGGCGTTCGCCATCTCGATCTGCTGCGGCGCGGTGCGGGCGTCGGCCAGGGCGGCGCGGGCCGCGTCGATTCCCCGTTCGGCCTCGTTCACCGCGGCCTCCGCCGCGTCTTTGCTGGCTTTCGTGGCCGCGGCGGAAGCGACCGCGGCGTCATAGTCGCGCCGGGCGATCTCGTCCTTGGCGATCAGCGTCTGAGTACGTTCCAGATCCTGGGTGGCGCGCACGGAATTCGCCTTCGCCTCTTCGAGCTTTGCCTTGGCGGAGGCGAGCCGAGCCTGCGCTCCGGCGAGCTGGCTCGCGGTCATCGACAGCTTGCTCGACGAGGAGGCCGAGGCGACCGGCAGGTTCGAGTGCGCGCCGCGCGCGTTCGCCTCCGCCTCGGCCAGATCGGCCTGGGCTTTGGAGAGGGCGATCTCGTAGTCGCGCGGATCGATCGCGACCAACAGGGTGCCCGCCTTCACGTTGTCGTTCTCGCGCACCAGAACCTTGGCGATCGTGCCGCCGACGCGGGAGGCGATCGGGCTCGAATCCCCCTCGACCTGCGCGTCGTCGGTCGAGATGCGCCCGGAGAGATGCCGCCAGACGAAGGCGCCTCCGACGACGGCAATCACCAGGGCCAAGACCCCCACCAGGGCCATGCGGGAACGGTTGAACCCTCGGCCATTGGCGGCGGGTTGATCTTCTGTCGTGTCGCTCATCGTCCGGATTCCCCGCGCAAGAACTTGAGATACGCCGGCTCGGCGACGCCCAATGCCAGGGCGAGCGCCGCCTTCGCGGCGTTGTGGTCGTAAAGGCTCGAGATGTAACTGTCTTCCGCGGTCGCCACGGCCTCCTGGGCCTGCACGACCTCGATGCTGCCGGCGGCGCCGGCCGAGAAACGATCTTTGCCCTGGGTGAGCGCCTGCTCGGCGAGATTCCGCGTGGCATCCGCGACATTCACCCGCTGGGCCGCGGCTTCGAGGTCGAGGAGCGCCGAGCGGACCTCGAAATCGGCGCGCGAGGAAAGATCCGCCAGCTCGGCCTCGCGTTGTTTCAAGGCCGCTTCCGCCTCGGCCGCTTTGGCCTCGACCTTGCCGCCTTCAAAGATCGGGATCTTGAGCAGCAGCGTGTAGTTGAACGTGTGGTTCAGATTGCCGGAGTTGTTGCCGATCTCGCCGTAGTCGGCCGATCCGATCAACGACGGCAATTTCTCGCCGCGGACGGAGCGCAGGGTCTCTTTCGCCGCTTCGACCCGCGCCGCGGCGGCCTTGATGTCGGCCCGAGTGGAAAGCGCGAGCTGAAGCGCCTCGGGAAGCGGCAGCGCGCGCAGCTCGGCATAGGGCACCCGATCGACCAGCTCGATCTCCTGCCCGGGGGGCAGCCCGATCGCGCGAGCGAGGGCGAGCTTCTGTTTCGCCTGGTCGTTTTTGGCCGCGATCAGGCGCTGCTGCTGGGATTGCAGCTGAACCTGCGAGCGGAGCGCATCGATTCCCGGCACGAAGCCCGCGGTGTGCCGGTCGTCGGCCAGCTGGTAGATCGAGCGCGCCGCTTCGACCTGGGCTTCGACCGCCGCCACCCGGCTCTCGGTCGCCACCGCCTGTAGGTAGAGGTTGCCGCACACCAGGACCACGAGGCCGCGCGCGTCCTGGTAGGTCTGGCGCGTCGCTTCGAGGGTCGAGGAGGCGGCGCGCTTCTTTTCGATCAGGCTCCAATCGAACAGCGTCTGTTTGATCTTGGCGCGCGCGTCCAGCACCTGGAACGGCCCGATGATCGTCGGCGAGCCGGGAAAGCTGAAACCGAACGCCGCGAGCGAGAGCGTCTGCCGGGTGAAAAAGCTGTCGGCCGAGACCTGTGGCAGAAGGTCCGCGAGCACCTTGGCGCGGGTGCCTTCGGCCGCCTCGACGTTCTGCTCCGCGAGCAGCGCGCCGAGGTTGTGATCGAGCCCCCGCGCCACCGCGTCGGCGAGAGTGAGGCGCAGCGGCTGAGGATCGACTTTGCCGTCGGGGACGCCGCCCAGGAAGGCGGGCGGCAAGGCCGGGCGGCCGGCCTGCGCGGACGCGACGCCGGGAAACGCCCAGCAGTACGACAAAACGGCTCCGGACAGAGCAAAGACGGCTGCTCCGCGGGAAAGTCGCGATCTCGATGTCATGGTGAGGAAATCCCTTTCCAGGCGAAATCGACCAGCAGCTCCACCTCTCGCTCGATCGACCCTTCCGTCCAGCCGACCAGGCGCTGCGTGATCGCCCCGCGTGTCAGGTTCGCGATCGCGAACGCCACCGACCGGGCGGGGAGATCGCGCGCCTCGCCGCGGCTTTCGCCCTGGCGCACCGCGTCTTCGAGCAGCGCCACCTGGTCGAGGAAGACCTGCTCGAACCCGCTCTCCCGCGTCTCGTGCTGGGACATCATGTTGCCCAGCTCGGCGAAGTAGATCCGGAAAAAATCGCGGTGCTCGTCGCAGTACCGAACCTTGGTCTCGACGTAGGCGCGGATTTTCTCGAGGAGCGTCTCCGCGCCCTGGACGTTCTCGCGCGTCCGGGCGGCGAGCGCCGTGAGCCCTTCGCGCAACGCGGCGAAGTAGATGTCGCGCTTCGACGGGTAGTAGAGGTAGATCGTCCCCTTGGCGACCCCGGCCGCCTGGGCGATCTCGTCCACCGAGGCCCCGGCAAAGCCCTTTTCGGCGAACACGCCGCGCGCCGCCCCGAGGATTTCGGCATGGCGAAATTCGGCGAGGACGTCTCTCTTGGTGCGGCGCTGCGAGGTCTCGGAGATCATTTTGACGGACCGGTCAGTCAACTGACCGGGTGGTCAGTAGCTCATTTTCGCCGCGGCTTGTCAAGTAGGGAGGACTACGGAGAAAATTTCCCTCAGCGTCCGTCGAACGGCATGGAGCCGCGACTCCGCCTGCCAAAGGAGCTTCTCGATGAAGATCGAAGAGATGATTGCCGCAGTCCAGAAGAAGCTCGGCGTCGAGGTGGACGGTCGGGCCGGGCCGCAAACCTGGGGTGCCATCTACGCCCTGATCGTCAAGCCCACCATCGACGGACTACCGCCCGGCGAAGCCATCGACGAAGGGGACCCCCGGAGCGAGAGAAACATCGCCACCCTGCTCCCGGAGGTTCAGCCCCAGGCGCGCGCCCTGATCCAGAAGGCGGCGCAGAACGGCATCCGCATCAAAATCATCAGCGGCCTCCGAACCTTCGCCGAGCAGGATGCGCTGTTCGCCCAGGGTCGTACCGCGCCGGGAGACATCGTCACCAATTCCCGCGGCGGATTCTCGAACCACAACTTCGGCATCGCGTTCGACGTAGGGGTCTTCGAGGGGACTAAGTACCTGAGGGAGTCGGTCAAGTACAGGGCCGTGGGTGTGCTCGGCGCCGACCTGGGGCTGGAATGGGGCGGGAACTGGAAAACCTTCAAGGATCAACCCCACTTCCAGCTCCGGCCGTCCTGGGCCGCCGATCTTACCGAGCGCGAGATGCTCGCAGAGCTACGGAAACGGCACGACGAGGGCACTCCGGTCTTTTCATGAGGCGGCTTCGATAAACATCGCGCCGTGAGGGGATTCGCCAGACGCCGTCTGGTGAATCCCCCTGCCGACATGAGGAAGGATTGTGGCCCGGCAGTAGTCGGGCCTCCTCGGCTACGCCGTTCGTGTACCGCCGCGAACGAAATGGACGATGGCCGAGATGACGGCGATGACGATCAAAAGGTGAATCAGGCCACCGGCCACGTGGAAGACGGCGAAACCGAGAATCCACGCAACGAAGAGCAAGAGAGCAAGACCTAGCAACATGGGGTTTCCCTCCGAAGGCGCATCCGGCGTCGAGCCAAGATACGTGCGCTCTCGAAAGTGCAAACCCGGCGCCAGGGGTTTCGGCCGGTTTTCCGGCCTTGCGCCGCTTTAGCTTCCGTCTCAGTGTAAGTTTTCGGCAAATTTAGCCGCCGCCCCTGCCGGCTGGACACAGCGGCCTTGAGCTTCCTCTTTACTCGAAGTCGGACGCCTCGTCTCCCGCATCGTGTTGTCGCCGTGCTGGTCCCGTTACCTGCCCGGCCCGTTCGAGGTCGCGCAGCACGCGTTTGAGCAGCGCCGCGTCGAGCACGGTGGCCTGGCCCGGCGAAACAGACGCTCGGCGGCATCGCTAAAGGCCCGGTGTCGAGGGCGCCGGCCCTCGGTCTAAGTCCCTTGCTTCCTGTTCTTTGTGCGGAGACTCCGGGGAACGTTTCCCCGCTTTCCGGCTGCGGGACTCAGGCCGCAGGGAGCAGATGCACAGCGCTGTGCACAGGTGCACAGCGTCTGCACACCACTGCAATTTCCCTGTGCGCATGTGCACTGCAGCTGTGCATCTGTGCGCTGGCGGATTGCACATGTGCAAAGTGCCGGCGCACCACTGCAAAATCGCAGTGCACATGTGCGCCGCGGGATTGCACGGGTGCAAAGTTCCAGCGCACATGTGCGCTGCCGCGGTGCACAGGTGCAAAACCCTAGGGCACCTCTGCAATTTTCCAGCGCACATGTGCAAAACGGCGGTGTACCTCTGCAAAACTCTGTTGCACATGAGCAAAATCGTGAACTTTCACGGCTAAGGACCGGGAGACGTTGGGGACGCGGAGCTTGCGGATCGCCTTTTTACTGCGCACTGAGTCTGCGGCGCCGCAAGATCGGATATGCTCGCCCTCATGAGCGAGAGTCCGAAACCGATTGAATCTGCGTCCGGCTCAGCCCCCGCCAAAGCAGTTGCCGCAGTCGAATCCTCTTCCGAGAAGCTCAAGGGAGCCGCCAAGACAGGGCCTCGGGGCCGGCGCCGCCGGGAGCCGGAGTCCGTGCCGGACCCAGGGGCGACCGATGCCGATTCGGTGATCACTCGGGCGCGGATGTTGTTGGAGCGCCTGATTCGCACCGCGGGATACGGCTGGCGCGACATCGACCGGCTGATCCACAAGAACCGGGGCTTCACGGCGCACCTGCTCTCCAAACGAGAAGGTCTGCCGCTCAATGAGCTGTTGGCGATCCTCGATGCGATCGACGTCCGCTACGAGGATTTTTTCGCGGTGCTGTTTCCGCGCTTCGACAAGCCGCGGGCGGGCAAGCCGGTGGGCGTCGGCATGCTCGACCTGCTGGGCGACCTGGGGGTTCCGGAACCGCCGGCCGAAGCCCAGCGCGAGGAACAGGCGCACGCCGTCTGGAACCGGCTCGACCGGATCAACGCGATGATCGACCAGCGCGTCCTCGACCTGATCGAACGCGCGCTCGGCCAGGGGACGAAACTGCCGCCCCGTCCGGCGGAGCGCACCCCGGAGGCGGCGGAGCCCGAGATGATAGCCCCAGCCGTCCCGGCGGAGCGAGAGAGCCGGTGAGGGTTCTACCCCTACGCCTGCCTCCTCACGATGGATGCCGCCACGGCGGCCATTGAGAGAAAATCTTGGAGGCGGATGGGGGCACGTAGAGGATCGCCACCTCGTCGTAGAGCGCTCTTCGGTTGATCTGGTAGGCGGGGGTCCAGGCGACCCTCAGCTTGCCGATCGGGGGGATGGGCAAATCTCCGGATAGCTCCAACCGAATGGCCCCCGCTTGTAGCTTCCCGCGTACATACTCGACACCGACGCCATACCCGACGGCGAACCTCGTACCTCTCTTGTAGGCGGCGATCGGCGTCCGGTAGTCGAAGGAGAGGTACTGCCGAGGGTGGCCCTCGTCTCCTTGACCCGCCTCTACCCAGGTGTAGGTAAGGCCGCCGACGACGTCCAAGACGCTCGTACGAGGACCATCCCTGCGGAGATCCAGAGCGAGGATGAGCGCGTGGCCCCAATCGCCGCCCGGTCGCTTCTCGAATTCGACGCCGAGGGTCTTGCGCATCAGCAGGCGGGAGACCTTCTCGTCTTCCCCCTCCTTGCCGTGCAGCGTGATCTCGGAGGACGAGTAGCGGCCGAGCTGCAGTCCGAACCGATCGCCGAAGCGAGGTTTCTCTTCCGAAGGGCTCACGCCGAGGGCGTCCATGCTCAATTGCCAGTCGCGATAGTAGAGGTCGCCCGCGAGCGACGCGAAGGTGCTGACACCGGGTACCGACTCCCCCCACCTCTCCAAATTCTGGGCTCCGCCTGTGGCCACGGACAGTGCGCCGAAAGGCTTCGCTTCCTTGCCCTCGCCGAGCAGCTGGAGCAGAGCCGGGTCGATGAAGTCCTCGATGTCGAAGACTTGAAGGTTCTGCCCCGAGGCCGGGGGCGCGAAGAGCGCCGCCAGGACGAGGACCACCGCGCTGTATTTCATGGCATCTCCGTCCGGTCGAGGATTTCCAGTCTGCGGAGCTTTAGGTGGTCTTTCAGGTAATCGCGGACCAGATCTTTGGCCGGGCCGTCGGTCATCTTGGCGAATTTGACGTAGGGGTCGCTCGCCGGGTCGATTTCGCTGGGCAACTCCGTTTGCAGGCCGAAGCGGAAAACCTCGCGCTCTTCCAGCACCCTTTTGACGACATCGTCGATCTTGATCCCTTTGAAGTCCCAGTCGAAGTCGATCCTGAAGAGATAGATGTCCGGACCGGTGTCGGAGGTCTCGTAGACCTTGAGCTCCACGGAGTCGCCCTCCAAGAGCTTCCCCACGACGTTCCAGCCTTTTCCCTTTTTGGGCGAAGCGGGGACTTCGTCGGTCCCGTTTTTCCGATATCTGAAGGGAGAAGGAGGAGTAGGTGAAACCTCGACGTAGGCGGACGTCTTTCTCGCCTTGAAGTTGAAGACCGCCCAGCAGCCATTCCCCAGCTTTTCGTTCGAGCCGCCGGCCGAAACGACCTTGTAGCCACTGACGTCGAGCTTCGCCTTGATACTTTGTTTGCCCTTGATCGCGGGGCTGCGCTGCTGCTTCCAAAGCTCTCCGGACTTGCTGACGTGGAACGTCTGGCCCAATGTGTCCACCAAGTCGAACTTGCCGGGAATCTTCTCCTTGCCTTCGAGAAACCGAACCGCCACTTGGTTGAGCGCCTCGTCGGGGTCGCAATCGGTCTGGGCCGAGGTCCGGGCGGCCGTCAATAGGGCCGTTGTGAAAAGGAGGGCGCGGAAGAGCCCGCGAGCGGATCGCGTGTGCCTCATGACGTGGTTCTCTTGCTGACGTAGTCCTTCAGAAGGCCGGGATCTACGGTGACCGGAATCGGACCTTCGCCTGTGCCGATCACCGTCGCCGATAAGCTGCCGCCGCTCAAAAAGCGCTCGAATTTCTTGGGATCTATAAGCTGAAGCTCCGACCGGCTGAAGTCGGTGGAGATGCGGAAGAGTTTCTGTTTCCCCGGGTTGATCAGACGGTCGTCCTGTTTGCCTGCGAACTCGAACGACCGATTTGCATTGGGGGCCTGGCTGAATTGGATGCGCACCTCCGAAAGGTAGGAGGGGAGGTTGCCCGAGTTGTCGGCGAGAAGGACCAGCTGGTATTTGCCCTCCAATTCTATGCCCACTACTTGCAGGCGGGTCTCGGAGCGGTCGGGGGTGAACGCCTCGCGGAGGATCGGAACGACGGTGCCGAGGATCGAGAGCAGCGCGATCAAAAGCGACAGCGTGACCTGGCTGATGCCCATCAGGCCGCCCAGCGCCTGGACGCCGCCGCATTTGGAGCAGACCTTCGCGTGCGCCGGAATGAAGACGCCGCAGGCCACACACTGCCGATTGAGGTCCTGGTGGCTCTCGCAAGCCGTGCAGTAACGGGAGGTGTCCGCGAGCAGCCCGCCGCAGTTGATGCAGAGCTTGGTCCAGTCCTGCCGCTGTGAGCAGGCGTTGCAGCGAACCGCTCCCTGCGGTATTTGCGCGCCGCAATACCGGCACGAGACGGACGCGGTAGAGGCGGGAGAGGCGGGAGGGGCGGGAGGGGCGGGTGGCGTAGGAGGTGGCATCGTTCGCTTTCACTCCGGGTTGGGCCATTAGACGGACTCAAGCGGTCGCTTCCAGCAATCCCGGATGCGATCGAGCCGACGGAGCCGAGGCGAGAAATCTTCGTAGAACCAAAGGAAGAACGCGAAGCGGAACATCCCCTCCTCCCCTGGCTCTAACCGACCCCTCCCCGGAGGAGGAACCCTACGTTCGGCGGATGCGATTTTTGGAAAGCTCCCGAAATTTGACGTAAGGGGAGCGATTCCTCGGCGAGAGCGTGCTAGAGCGACAGGCCTGGGTCGCCTTCGACGCCCCGCCGTTCCAGCCGCGGCCGCTCGCCTTTCGCCCACATCGGCACGCGGGGGCCCGGCCTGCGGTAGACTCCAATATCTCAAGGAGAACTTATGAAGCTCAAGAAACTGGCCTTATCGAAGGAAACGGTGAAGAATCTTCTGCAGGTGGAGTTGGGCAAGGTCGCCGGGGGCACGACGGACGTTTGGAGTAGCCCGGACTACCTTTGCCAGGACGAGTTCCGGCCCCTTACGGGCTTGACCTGCGACTGCTGAGCGGACGACCCCAAGAGTGAACGACGGCGAAGGAATCCCTTGCGCCGTCCGGCGACCTTCTGCTAGTCTCCGCGTTCCTTTCGGGGTGGGCGCCGAAGTGTGCCTCCTCCCATGCCGGTAGCAGCGAATCAGGAGAAGCACATGGCCAAGCAATGTGAGATCTGCGGCAAGGGCACGAAGTTCGGCCGCAACGTCAGCCACGCCCACAACGTTACCCCGCGTACGCTGGAAGCGAATCTTCAGCGCGTCCGCGCGCTGGTCGAGGGCACCGTCCGCCGGGTTCTCGTCTGCACCCGTTGCATCCGCAGCGGCGCGATCACCAAGCCGCCGGTCCGTACCTGGACCCCCGAGCAGGCTCCCGCGAAGTAAGAACCGCTGGGCGGGGTCCGCGCCGTCGGATCCCGCGAGAGTCTTCCGCCCGGGGTGATCCCCCAAACCCTACAGCGAGTCGTCCGATCCCGCGCCGGTCATTCGGCGTTCGACCCGGCGTACGCCGACGATCGAGCGGACGATGCGGAGCAGCTTGTCCAGGTGCTTCCTGTCGCGCAGCTCGACCACGGCTTCCACCCGGGCGTGCTCCCCTTCGGTCTCGGCCGAGATCTGCGAGATGTTGCTCTCCGCTTTGGTGATCGCCTCGGTGACTCGGGCGAGCACCCCCGGCTGGTTGTCGGCTTCCATGGTGAGGGCAATGCGGTAGCGGTCTTCGCTGCGGCGCGCCCATTCGACCTCGATCTCGCGGTCGGGGTTGTAGAGCAGGTTGCGGACGTTCGGACAGTCCGCGGAATGGACCGAGACTCCCCGGCCTCGTGTGACGTAGCCGATGATGTCTTCGCCCGGGAGGGGATTGCAGCACTTGGCGAGATAGGCGAGCAGATCGCCTTGGCCCTTGACCAGGATCGGTCCGTTGCCGAACGGCAGGAGCCGGCCGACCGCTTGGCGTAGCGGGCTCGGCTTGGCGACGGGTACCTCTGTGAGGCGGTCGTCGCCCACCACGCGAGTGAGGATCTGGCGGACTTCGATCTTGCCGAAACCGATCCGCGCGAGTAGGTCGTCGGGCTTGCCGATTCCCTCTTCCGCGGTGTACTTCGCCAGTTCCGGGCTCTCCAGGATCTTCTTCGGATTCAGCTTGTAGCGCCGCGCCTCCTTCTCGAAGATCCGGCGGCCGATTTCCATCGCGCGCTGTTTCTGCTCGATGTTCAGCCACTGGCGGATTTTGCTCTTCGCCCGCGAGGTGACCACGAACGACAGCCAGTCGCGGCTCGGCTGGCGGCCGGTGGTGGAGAGGATCTCGACCAGATCGCCGTTTTGGAGCGCGGTCCTTATCGGCACCAGGCGGCCGTTCACCCGCGCTCCGGAGCATTGATGCCCGAGGTCGGTGTGGACGTGGTAGGCGAAATCGAGCGGGGTGGCGCCGCGCGGAAACGCGAAGACCTCCCCCTTGGGGCTGAAGACGTAGACCTCGTCGGGGTAGAGATCGACTTTGAGCGCGGTGAGGAAAGCGCGCGAGTCGGGCACCTCCTGCTGCCATTCGAGCAGCTGGCGCAGCCAGACCACGTTGTCGCCGTCCTTCTCACGCACGCCCGGCCGGCCCTCTTTGTAGCGCCAGTGGGCGGCGATCCCTTCCTCCGCGATCAGGTCCATGTCGCGCGTGCGGATCTGCACCTCGAACGGCTGACCCCCTTCGCCCACCACCGTGGTGTGGAGCGACTGGTAGAGGTTCGGCTTCGGCATCGCGATGTAGTCTTTAAACCGCCCGGGGATCGGCCGCCACCCCTGGTGGACGATCCCGAGCGCGCCGTAGGTATCGCGCATGCTGCCGGTGACGATGCGAAACGCCAGGTAATCGTAGAGCTGGGAGATGTCGATCCCCTGGCGGCGGAGCTTCTCGTAGATCGAGTAGTAGCGCTTAATCCGGAAGCTGATCTCGGCCTCGATGCCCGCGGCTTCGAGGGTCCGGGAGAGCCGGTCGCGCACCCGCAGGGTGAGCGATTCGCCGAGCTTCTTCTTCTCCTCGATCTTCGAGTAGAGCTCGGCGAATTGGAGCGGAAACAGGTGGTAGAAGGCGAGGTCTTCGAGATCCCCTTTGACCCGCGCCATGCCGAGGCGGTGAGCGATCGGGGCGTAGATCTCCAGCGTCTCGCGCGAGATCCGCTGGCGCGCTTCGACCGCCAGATGTTCGAGCGTCTGCATGTTGTGCAGCCGGTCGGCGAGCTTGATCACGATCACGCGGATGTCCTTGGCCGAGGCGAGGATCATCTTGCGGAACGTCTCGGCCTGCGCGTCGTCTCGGCGGACGTATTCGTGGCGGCCGATCTTGGTCACTCCATCGACCAGCTCGGCGACCTCGGGTCCGAACTCCGCCTCCAGGATCTCGCGCGTCGTCAGGGTGTCTTCGATCACGTCGTGCAGCAGGCCGACCGCCGCGCAGGTCTGATCGAACTTGAGCTCGGCGAGCAGGAAGGAGACCTGGAGCGGGTGGATCATGAACGGCTCGCCGGAACGCCGCACCTGATCCCCGTGCATGCGCACCGAGAAATCGTAGACCGCGCGCAGGAAGCTCTCGTCCACCGGCCGGCCCGCGAGGCCGAGCTGACGGATGATGTCCTCCAGTTGGACCGCGCGGCGCGCGGCGACCGGAGGGGGCGGGAGCTTCTTGGCGGCAAGGGCCATGGGACGATTATAGGGGTGAGGGCTGATCAAGCCGACCCGAAACGAAAAACGGCGGCCCCGAGATCCCGGGACCGCCGTTTCGGACCGACTGGTTGCGACAGCTTAAGCGGGGGTCGAGGCCGCCCGCTTGGCCGCCGCCTTGCGGGCCTTCGCCTCGGAACCGAAGTACTGCTCCCAGAGCAGGGCGAACGGGCTCGCGACATAGATCGACGAGTAGGTGCCGACGATGATGCCGACGGTGAGCACGAACGCGAATCCGCGCAGCACCGGGCCGGCGAAGATCAGCAGCGCGAGCACCGTGAGCAACGTCAGGCCGGAGGTCAGGATGGTTCGCGAGAGCGTCTGGTTCAGACTCTCGTTCATCGTCTCGATCATCGGCTTGCGCTTGTTCTTCCGCATGTTCTCGCGGATTCGGTCGAAGATGACGACCGTGTCGTTGACCGAATAGCCGACCAGGGTGAGGAACGCCGCCACCGTGGTCAGGTTGAACTCGTGCTTGAACAGCGCGAACAGCCCGATCGTGACGATGATGTCGTGCAGGCTCGCCATCACCGCGCCGATGCCGAACCGCAGCTCGAAGCGGAACGCGATGTAGAGCAGCATGCCGAGCAGCGAGAAGGCGACCGCCCAGAAGCCCTGCTTGCGCAGCTCTTTGCCGATCTGCGGGCCGACGTTCTCGACGCCGATGATCGAAAAGTCGCCGAGCCGGGCCTGCGACCGCAGGGCGTTGACGACTTTCGCCCCCACCCCGTCGGCCTTCGCCAGGGCGTCCCAGTCGGTGAGGATGCCCGCCTTCCGCCGTTCGGCCAGCACCTTGTCCGCGACTTCGGAGTAGTGCGCGTTCGCCGCTTCCGCACCCTGGCCGGCGACGCCGTCCGGATCGAGGCGGGTGAGCAGCTCGATGATGGCGTCCGCGCCGAGCGCGTTCAAATCGGGCTTGCCGCCCGCGTCCTTGTTGAAGCGGCCGTTCAAGGCGGCGACGATTCGGTCGCGGCTCCCTTCCTCGGCGCCTTTGAGGATCGGGGTCTTGATCAGCACCTCTTTCGAGTCGCTGTCGCCGAAGCGCTGGATCAGCGGATCGTGGATGCCCGCGCGCTCGATGGCCTGGCGCAGATCGTCGATCGGCGGCTGGTCCTTGAACAGGACCTTCACCTCGGTGCCGCCCTCGAAATCGATGCCGAAACGGATCCAGTCGGTGAACAACGCGGCGAAGATTCCGAAGACCACCAGCGCGAGCGAAACCAGGATCCAAAACTTCCGGTACTTCATGAAGTCGATATGACTGTCTTTGACCAGCTGCATCTTCTAGCTCCTTGGCGTCCGCTTTCTCAGATCGACAGTTTTTCGACGCGGCGGTTGTGAAGGACCAGGTCGAAGATCCAGTGGCTGACGTACACAGCCGTGAAGATCGACGCCAGGAGACCGATGATGAGGGTGACGGCGAAGCCGCGGACCGGACCGGTTCCGAACTGGAACAGGAACAGCGCCGAGACCAGCGTGGTCACGTGGGTGTCGATGATCGAGGTGAAGGCGCGCTCGAAGCCCAAATCGATCGCCGAGCGCACGGTGCGGCCCGCTCGAAGCTCCTCTCGTATT
>DATMZU010000461.1:0-18396 GCA_035607435.1 Thermoanaerobaculia bacterium
CCGCCCGCCGGATTCTCTTTCGGGCTGCTGGACGCCTGGCTCGATTTCGACGGCGATGGCTCGTTCGATGACCCGCGCGACCGGATCGTCACCGGACGCGTTCTCACCCCCGGAACCAACACGGTGAGCTTCACGGCACCCTGCGACGCCCGCTCGGTGGCGAGCTACGCCCGGTTCCGGATGAGCACGGCGGGGTCCGCCTCTTCGCTCGGTCCGGCGATGGACGGCGAGGTCGAGGATTATGCCGTGATCGTTCGGGGTCTCGACTTCGGCGACGCGCCCGACCCGGCCTATCCGACGTTGCGGGCGAACGACGGCGCGCGCCACCCGGTCCTGCCGACCGGCAACCCGACGCTCGGGTCCAACGTGGATACCGAGCCCGACGGCCAGCCCTCGGCTTCGTCCAACGGCGACGACACGAACGGCGACCCGGACGACGAGGACGGGATCGTGTTCGAGTCGGTGCTCATTCCCGGCACGACGGGAGCGATGCAGATCTTCAACGGGGGCGTCGGAACGACGGGCGGCTTTGTCTCGGCCTGGATCGACTTCAATCAGGACGGCGATTGGAACGACGCGGGCGAGCAGGTGGCGACCGACGTTCTGGCCGTTTCGCCCGGTTTCACCGAGCTGTTCTTCCCGGTGCCCGTCGGCGCGCCGGAGGGCACGGCGAACGTGCGCGTCCGGATCAGCAGCGGCACGGGGCTTGCCCCCGCCGGGCTCGCGATCGACGGCGAGGTGGAGGACCACGTGGTCGCCGTCGGGGTCGAGCAGCCGTCCATCGGGGTCGCGAAGCGGCTCCTCTCGGCCGACCGGATCGATTCGACGCTGTTCGAGGTCAAGTTCGAAATCCGGGTCGAGAACCTGGGCAACGTGCCGCTTTCGAACGTCCAGGCGACGGCGCACCTGGCGGTCGCCTTCGCCCAGGCCGCGAGCTTCACGGTCGTTTCGGTCACGAGCCCGCAGCTCGCCGTCAATCCAAACTTCAACGGCGATGCGGACGCGAACCTGCTGGCCGCGGGCGACACGCTCGGGGTGGGCGGCAGCGGCGTGATCACCCTGGTCGTGCGGGTCGATACCGGCGGCGAGACGGGACCCTACACCTGCTCCAGCACGGCCTCCGGAACCAGCCCCGCGGGAGTGGTCGTGACCGACGTTTCCCAGGATGGAGACGATCCCGATCCCGACGGCGACGGCAATCCGGGCAACAACGGCACGCCGACCGTCTTCTCCCTCGTCTCTTCGGTGGTCGAGATCCCGACCCTCGATTCGTACGGCTTGGTCCTCTTCGCCCTCCTGCTCTTCGCCGGGGCGTTCGCCGCCCTCCGGCGGCGGAGGGTGTAGGCCGAAGACGGAGGCCCGCCGCTGATCCCTCAGGCGTTGGCCTCCGCCCAAAGTTCATGCGATCCTTCGCTTCGCTCGGGGAGCGGAAACCTCAGGAGGAGCCGAATGATTCGATGGTCAACGGGTAGGTTCGCCCACATTCAATGCCGCGGGCTCGCGCTCTGCATCCTTGTGGCCTGCGGATCGGCTCTGGCGGTGCCGACACGAGCCGCCGCGGCGAGCGGCGTCGTCGGCGGCATCGACTTCGGCGACGCGCCGGACAGCTACGGCACCACCCTCGCCGGCAACGGCGCGCGCCACGTGCTCGATCCGTTCAATTCGCTGCTCTTTCTCGGCCCCTGCGCCGATGCCGAAAACGACGCCCGGACGCCGCTCGACGGCACGGGCGACGACGCGGATGCGGGCGTGCCGCTCGGCTCCTGCGACAGCGGCGACGACGAGGACGGAGTGACGTTTTCCGGCGCACCGTTCGTCCCCTGTCAATCGAGTCAGATCGGGATCACGGCGAGCTTGGCCGGTCAGCTCGACGCCTGGATCGACTGGAACCGCGACGGCGACTTTCTCGATGCGGGCGAGCAGATCGCGACGAACCTGGCCGTGCCCGCCGGGCCGAGCACGCTCAATGTCACCGCGCCGTGCGGAGCCTCGGTCGGACCGTCGTTCGCCCGCTTCCGCGTGAGCTCGGCCGGCGGCCTTTCGCCCACCGGCTCCGCGACCGACGGCGAGGTCGAGGATTACGCCGTCTCGACCGAGCAGGTCGATTTCGGCGACGCGCCCGACAGCTATGGAACCAGCCTGGCAGCCAACGGCGCCACCCACGCGGTCGCGGCGGGCGCCACGCTCTTCCTCGGAGCGTGCGTCGATACCGAGGCCGACGCCCAGGCCCCTCTCGACGGTTCGGGCGACGACCTCGCGGCCGGTACGCCCACCGGCTCCTGCGGTTCCGGCGACGACGAGGACGGCGTAGTGTTTTCCGGCGCGCAGTTCGCCGCCTGTCAACCGAACCAGATCGGGATCACCGCTTCGGCCGGCCGGCTCGATGCCTGGATCGACTGGAACCGCGACGGCGATTTTCTCGATCCGGGCGAGCAGATCGCGACGAACCTGGCCGTGCCCGCCGGGCCGAGCACGCTCAACGTCAGCGTGCCGTGCAGCACCTCGGCCGGCACGTCGTACGCCCGGTTCCGGCTCAGCTCGGCCGGAGGTTTGGGCCCCACCGGCCCGGCGGCGGACGGCGAGGTCGAGGATTACACCGTGTCGGTCGAAGAGGCCGATTTCGGCGACGCGCCCGACAGTTACGGCACGGCTCTGGCTTCGAACGGTCCGGTCCACTCGGTGGGGGGCAATCCCCTCTACCTCGGCTCCTGCGTCGATTCCGAATCGAGCGCCCCTACGCCGCTGGACGGCACGGGCGACGACGGCACGGCGGGCCATTTCACCACCGGCACCTGCGCCACCCCGGGAGACGACGAAGACGGCGTGACGATCCCTCCCC
This sequence comes from Thermoanaerobaculia bacterium, assembly GCA_035607435.1. Lineage (GTDB taxonomy): Bacteria > Acidobacteriota > Thermoanaerobaculia > Multivoradales > UBA5704 > DASYKS01. The sequence goes on from DATMZU010000461.1 coordinate 2,840, forward strand.
TCAAGGCCTGTAACTCCGCCGACCTCTCGCTCGTCGCGAGCGACACCGAGCGGCTCGACGCCTGGATCGATTGGAACCGCGACGGCGATTTCAACGACCTCGGCGAGCGGATCGCCACCCGACTCAACCTGGTGCCGGGGGTGAACACGCTCTCGGTCGCCGTGCCCTGCACGGTGGCCGCGGGCACCTCCTACGCGCGCTTCCGCGTCTCGTCCAACGGCGTCGACGGTCCCGACGGTCCGGCCGGCGGCGGGGGCGAAGTGGAGGACTACGCCGTCGAGCTTTTGGTGATCCCCACAATCGAAGTCCCCACGCTGGAACCTCCGGGCCTCGCGACGCTCGCGGCGTTTCTCGCGCTCGGGGCGTTCGCCGTCCTCCGGCGACGGAGAGCCCGCGGGTAACGTCAGGTTCCCTGCTTCCTCCTGAAAGGCCCGGTGCCGCAAGGCGCCGGGCCTTTCTTTTTTCTCGGATCATCCAAGCTTCCAAGGCCGGCGTAGAACCAACACGAACCCCGACCCGAACAAATCTCGGATCGCCGGACAAGGCCGAACCGGCCACCCAAAAAGGAGAGTTCCCCATGAAACGAGTGCTCGGAGCACTGATGGCGCTAGCCTGCCTCGTCGTCTTTTCCCAAGCCGCCATGGCCTCCAGCCATCGCGAGGCGCTGACGGTTTTGAACGAGCCGTGCGCCGACAACACCGACACCTATGCCTGGGTATCGGACGGCGCGCATGCCAAGCTGTACCTGATCATGAATTTCAACCCGCTCCACGAGCCGGGCCAGGGCAACCAGGGTCTGCGCGCCTGCAACGGTTATCGCTACGAGTTTCACATCGGCAAAGGCAAGAAACTCAAAGATCAGGTGGTCTACCGCATCGAGTTCACCAACAAGCTGGCGGCTGAAGGCTCGCCGAGTCCGACGGACAACCTGGGCGGCGGCAACGAGCTGCTCTGGCAGCTGACCGGCGGCACCGAGAAGATGCGCGTGACGCGCTCGGAACCCGGCAAGCAGCGGGTGCTCCTGGGCGGCAACCTGACGGTGCTGCCCAACAATCACGGTCCCCAAACCGATCGCCTGGTCTATGGTCTCGGCGCCTTCCACGGCTACGACTCGGGCGATGCGTCCAGCCGCGAGCAGGGTCTCTACGATCAGGCGTTCGTCGATACCTTCATCCACAACCTTTCCAATGGCGGCCGGGTCATCGCGGGACAGTTCGACGATCCGTACCAGCTCGATGAGAAAGGGATTTTCGACCTGGTCAACCTGAACACCGACGACCTCGGAGGCATCCCGGGCGCCCGCCGCCCGCCGGGCGAGGACGTCTTCACCGGCTTCAACCTCTTTTCGATCGCCCTCGAAGTGCCGATGTCCGACATCTTCCCGGACGGCATTCCGCACAACGGCCAGCTTCAGGCCAACTCGACGGACAGCCTGCTGCGCATCTGGGCGAGCATCAGCCGCCAGCAGAACCAGATCGTCGACGGCTCGAACCCGATCACCGGCCTCAAGGGCGCGGGCGAGTGGGTCCAGGTCGGCCGCAACGCGCTGCCTCTGTTCAACGCCGGCCTGGTCGGCACCCAGCGCCAGGGCAAGTATCTGCACCAGACTCCGGCGACCGACGTCAGCTCGTTCGGCGCCGACGTGCTCTTCCCGGTCCTGGTTCGCGACGCCGAGGCCCTCGGCATCTATAAGGCTCTGGGCGTGCCCGACTCCGCGGTCGCGACCCTCAAGGGTCCGCGGCTGGACATCATCAACGCGATCAATCTCGGCCGGCCGATTCCGGTCGCCGACGGCTTCACCGGCGACGTGATCACGCTCGATGCGGCGATCGATTCGAGCTTCCCGAACGGCCGACGCTTAGGCGGCGGAACCGCCCCGAACCGCCACCAGGTGAACGTCAACTCCGTGCTGCTCAGCCTGATCGTCGCGGGCGACCCCGCCGCCGGTCTCGCCAAAGGTGTCGAGGTGAACGACAAGAATTTCCTCCCCCGCTTCCCGTTCCTCGCCCTCGCCCACCAAGGCCTGCTCCAAGGCCACGGCGGCATCAACGTGCCGACCGTGCCGGACATCCCCGACCCGGACCAACCGTAATTCATTCCGAGCGGACCGGGCGACATGCCGTCGGCCCCCGAACATCGGGGGCCGACGTTGTGTTCCGGTTGCGCTCGTTCAAGTCTCGATCAGGCTATCGAGAGACGAACCCTGGAATCCCGGGAGTCATCGTGCCCTCGGGATTTCTTCTACACGTGCGGCACCCAGCCGTGGATGATTCCGCCGATGATCAAGCCGCCCAAGCCGCCGATCCCGAGAATCGGGAGATAAGCCTTGGTGATGAGGGCGCTCGGGAGGCTCAGTAACAAACCGAACGCCAGACCGACAAGCCAGCCCGACCAAGGCAGCTGGACGCAACCAATCACCAGCCCGATGGCGAAGCGCTCCACAAAGGCGGCGCTCAAGGCGGCCCGCTTGTCCGGAAAGGACATCGGAATCATCAACGCCACCGAGAGAGCCCCGAAGACCAGGCCCGCGACGACCCCAAGCATTACGTTCGACATGATGAGTCTGCCTCCTGGATTCCCGGATGGTAGATCTAACCGGCGGGCGCTTCAACCCGGGAGGCGCTTCGCTTAACCAATTGCCGGCCAGGCTCAGGTCTCAATCGCGGTCGTCACGAGCCCCGCGATGTCGCCTTTGACGAGGCCGGCAATGTAGCAGCGGATCTCGACCTGGCCGACGCGAAACACCTTGACGTCGCGCAACCGTCTTTTGAGCAGCGCTTCGAGTTTCCGCAGCCGTTTCGATTCTTTGATCACCTGGGGATCGCTGGTGGAGGTGCCGTAGTGCTCGGCCAGCTCTTCGATCGAGGGCAAGAAACCGTCGAGCGGCCGTTCCTCGGCCCAGTCCTTCTGCGGCACCCCAAACTCGCCGCTCAGCTCCGCCGAGATGCCGAGGCGACCCAGAAAATCCTCGAGGTTGAGAGTGGTGAGCTCGCCCGCGGGCAGGGTGAAGAACTGCAACGGGTAATCCGACTCGCTAGAAAAGAGAATGCCTTGGGCGGCCTTCTCCAACTGCTCGCGAAGAGTGGCGCGATGTGCCAACGGTGCCGCGGTTTGCTTCGAGCCACCGGCCGTCGATCCAGGCATGACCGTTCCTCCTTCCGAGTCAATTCGTCGCGATTCAGTATATCCGCCTGAACAATGCCCTACCAGGGGTCGAAGCAGTCGTAGTTGCGGATCTCGACGATGCGGCCCTCGGCGAAGGTGAAGAATTGCGCGAAGCGTGCCCGCATCGTCGTACCCGCCTTGAACGGCCCGGCATCCACGGCGACGGTGCCGGTCCAGATCGATTCGACGATCACGGTTCTCCCGTCGGCGTAAGTATTCAAGACCTCGAAGTGCTGACCGCTCATGAAGGCTTTGCCGCGCTCCGCCGCTTCTTTGAGCGCCGCCAGATCCCGGCGCGCGCCATTCGGCAGCAACCGGTTGGGAAACTCCTCCTGGATCACGTCGGGCGAGAAGAACTCCTCGACCACGTCGCCGCCTGAGTTGATCACCGCAAAGTAGCGCTCGATGCGCGCCAGGTTCTCCGATTCTTCGGCCGTGTTCGCCATGGTCTACTCCTCCGAGATACCCAAGGCAACCCCGGGATCTCCCGAGGTTGCCCCGAACTATTACGGCCTAAAAGTAGTGGTCGCGGTCCGACCCGTCATGGAGTCCGGATCGCATACAGCAGTTCTTGAAACCGGCGGCCCGAGCCGCACGGGCAGGGATCTTTGCGACCGAGTTTTTCGAGCAGCTCTTTGTCACCGCGAACGACGCGATGACCGCGCATCACGCGCGCCTCGGAGGGGAAGCCTTTCTTCCGCTTGCTACTCGGCTCGAAAGCAAGGCTGGTCGGCGTTGAGGTCGTCGTGTGTCATGGCGCACCTCCTTGGGAAACGGCACCTGGCGGTGCCGGGGAAGCGCGGTTTCTAGCAGGTTGCGGCGGTTCGGGCAAGAGACGACTCCCCTGCCGGCCGCCGAATAACAAACACGTGCTCATTGCACGCCTCGCCGCGGAAGAAGGCGGGGATGGTACGGCTCAAGCTGAAACCCACTCGTTCGAGCAGGCGGATCGAGGGCAGATTTCGTGTGTCGGTAATCGCCATTACCTGGGAGACCGCCGTGTGCTCGAAGAGCAGGGCCAACGTTTCGCGCACCGCTTCGGAGCCTATGCCTTGGCGCTGCCAGGGAGTCGCCAAGGTGAAGCCGATCTCGGCGGGCTCGGATTCGTCGCGATGCAGGCAGATGCCGATGTCGCCCACGAGGCGACCGGTCGCGCGCTCGGCGATGCCGATTTGAAACCACCCGGGCCGGCCGAACGGCGCGGCTCCCCGTTCGGCGAGAAACGCCAGGGCTTCTTCGGCGGACATCGACGACCAGCTTTGGAAGCGCGCGACCTCCGGATCGGCGCGATACGCCTGGAAGGGTGCGAGATCGGCGGGGGCGAGGCGGCGCAGGACGACGCGCGGCGCCAGGCGAGGGAAAGGGTCGGGAACGAGTGCGTTCATCGGCGGATTTTCGGCCTCCCGGTGCGGCTCTCGGCCCCTATGTTAGAACACCTCTTGTCCCTCCTCGTCTCCATCGATGCACACCATTCGTAGAGGCGCCTCTTCGCAGTTTGATAGCCATGCCCGGATCGGCGATTCGTATCGCCGGACGGGACGACCTACCTTTCCCGTGAGGAGACTTCGATGATTCGAGCGTCGCTCTTCATCCTGCTGACCTCCCTTTCGCTGACCCTCAACCTATCGCCGGCTTCGGCCGCCGTCACCACTCTCACCGGCGGTACCGCCACGGTCAGTATTCCGGTGGGCGAAAAGACACCGGCGTTCACGTTCCTCAACAACACGGGCGTGCCGATTTGCGACCTGGTGATCTCCCACTCTGGGGCAGCCGGCGCCGATATCTCCGGCTGCGTCGTGGACGATCCGCAGCACACGGACGAGGACTGGGACGTGGACGACGACGAGAACGGTTCTCTATCGACGACCGGCACCGGGGCCGAAAGCAGCGCCGCTCCGGGCGCTGCCGGGGAAGGGGCCGGCGGCGCGGCGCTCGACCATGCCGACAACAACCAACCGACGGCGGACGGCAAGGTCCGCTTGCAGGAGAATGGCGCCGATGCCGACAGCGAAGCCAAGTGCGTCGGCAACAATCGAAACTTCCAGGTGACCTGCAAGCTGTCCGCCGCCGGCACACCCGGGGAGACTCTGACCATTCAGCCGACCAACGTCCGCGACGCCAACCTCTGCGCGTTCGCCGACGGTCTGCTCGGGCGGGACGAGCACTGCGCGATCGCCGCGAACCGAACGATCACGACCGCTTTCGCTGCCTTCGGCCGCGACTCGGGGCTCGTCAACTCGGTGACCGTGACGGCGACCGGCGACGACGGCACCGCCCTCCTCGTGGCGCTCGAAAGCACGCCGCGGGGATTCATCGACATCGGCAGCGGCACGATCACTTTCGTGCCGCCGCTCGACGCTTCGCGAGGTCTTCTGATCTACGGCAAGCTGAGTGAAAACGGCGACGTCGTGATCTCGGTCAAAGGCGAGCGCGCGACGCCGGTGCCGGTCGAACCCGTCGATCGGAATTGAGGAGCCGACATGAGAGCGAACCGCGCGCTACCGATTCTGGGCTTGGCGCTGTTTCTCGCCGCGCCGGCCGCCGCCTGGAAAATCGACCCCGACCTCGTCGCCGCCTGCCCCGCCTTAGGCAAGGCGATCACGATGGCGAACCAGATCGTCAACAGCTCCGAAGGGGTCGATTGTTTCGTCAACGGCCCGCTCGACCACGGGACCGACCCGGAAAATTTCGACGACGACGGCGAGGGCCCTGAGATCAAGGTCGAAAACCTCGACCCCGGCACCTATGGGGAATACCGCAAGGACACCGACCCGAACACGATCTTCATCGACGAGCAACTCAAGCTCGATACGGAGGCGAATCCAGCCCTGTTGATGATGCTGGCCGCGACGATCGTGCATGAGACCACTCACTGGGTGGATCACACAACCGACGGCGGCCACGACACTCCCGGCGAAGAAGGATGCGCCATGGAAACCTGGATCTTCGGCTTCCCGAAGCTGATCGAGAATGCCATGGGAACCCCGCTATGCCGGGTCTCGGCCCAAGGCGCTCTCGCGCTCAGCCTCCAGGCGACGAAAACGAGCTATCAGGTGGGCGAGCCGATCGATCTCCGACTGACCCTTTCCAATCGGATCGGAGAATCCTTGAGCTTCATCGACCTGCTCGAGTTCCCCGCCGGTTTCTTGACCTTCACCGTCAAGACGCCCTCCGGACGGACCGCCATTTACCAAGGGGCCGAAGGAAAGGCCCGGCCGCGAGAGCAGAACGTCGTCACCCTCCAAGCCGGGCAGTCGATCCTCAGGACCGTCCGGCTCAACGCTCCCGGCGAAGGGTACCCCATGGCCACTGCGGGGACCTATCAAGTCTCCGCGCAGTTCATGCAGCCGAATTTCGGTTGCCCGATGTTCGGCCGAAGCGACTATTTCGTCGGCACCGCGAAGTCGGGCACTCTCGCGCTCTCCCTGGTGAAACCGGCCGCGGTCGATCCGGTCGATCGCCGCGGGGACGAGAGGATGGACAACTAGGTCGCGGCTCAAAGAAACGCGGTCGGCGCACGCGCGCCGGCCGCCCACCTTGCCCCCAACCTCCCGCTCCCCATCCTTCGTCCATCAACCGACCCACCCTGCCGCCCCTCCGCCCCTCGGGGGGTGCCTTCGGTCACCGCCCGGACGTCGGCCCGGCGTTCCCGCATTTAGACTGTTTAGAGAAACTCCCGGGAACGAGGAACAGCCATGCACCCACGTCCAAGCCCAAGCCTTCGCACCCTCGTGATCGCCGCGGTCGCCTTCGCGCTGATTGCCGGCGCCTCCCGTTCGCTCTTCGCGGCCGTCGATCGGTGGACTCCGCTCGGCCCGGACGGCGGGCGCGCCACCTCGTTCGTTTCGGCTTCGGGCGGCGCGATCGTCGCCGCGACCGACGGCGCCGGACTCTTCCGATCGACCGACGGCGGACGCTCGTGGGCACAAGTCGCGGCGGTCGAGCCGGGCGAGACGTTCCGTTTCCTCCGCGCGGCGGGCGCCGACGGTAAGAGAATCTGGGCGGCGAACACAAAGGCGCTCTACCGTTCGGACGACGGCGGGCGATCCTTCCGCAAGGCGACTCCAAAATTCGTCGCCCCGTACGACATCCTCGGGCTCGCCACGGCGCGAACCGACCGCGACCGGATCTACCTCGCGACCTCCTACGGCGAGGAGAGTTGGCTGTTCGGCAGCCGCGACGGCGGGCGCAGCTGGCAGCGTTTGCACCGCACCCATTTCCTCTTCGGTCTCGCCGCGGCGCCCTCCGATCCCGACGTGGTCTACGTCGCCGAATTGGGGCGCGCGCTGCGCTCGAACGACGGCGGCCGGACGTTTGCGCCGCTCGCCCCGCTCCCGTTCGGCGACTACCTGACCCCGGGTGTCCTTCACGTCGATGACACCGATCCTGACCGAGTCATCTTCGGCCTGTTCGGCGGCCGGCTCGCGGTGACCTCCGACGGCGGGCAGAGCCTGACGCTGGTCGATACACCCGGATCGCCATCCTGCGACCTCGCCGGCTTTTCGGTGTCCCCCGAATCCCGGTCGCGCTGGCTCTTGGCGCTCTCCTGCTTCGTCGGCGGCTACGGCATCTCCTCCGATCCTCACTTCGAGAAATTCGCCGGAGAGATCTGGCGAACCGAGGATGCCGGAGGCCATTGGACCGGGCCGGCCGACACGGACATGCCGGCCGGATTCGGCGCGATTCCCGGAATGCCGGGCGGCGTCCTGCTCGGCGTCTCCCGGGTCGGCGTCCTGCGCAGCGACGACTTCGGCCGCACCTTTCGGATCTCCAATCACGGCCTGGTCGCCGCGCCGATCTGCTCGCTCGCCGCCGACCGCGATCGCGCGGGCGCGCTCTTCGCGGGCGCCGGCTTGTGCGACCCGTCAGGCAACCTCGAGGACCAGGTCGGCGATCTCGGATTCTTCCGCCTGGAGGATGGAGTGCTGACGCGCACCGTCACCGGGTTGCGCGACCCCAAGGCGCCGTTGTCGGCGATCGAAGCGGTCCAGGACCCGCAAGATCTCTCCCGCTGGTTCGCCCTCTCCGGCCCAGGGATCGCCCTGAGCGGCAACCACGGCAGACGCTGGGAATCTCTGGCGAACCCGCCTTTCACGGTGGTGACCGGCCTCGCGATCCTCGCCGAGACGCCGCGGTCGCCCCGGACGATCTTCGCGACCGGCTGGAGCGAATTCCTTCACCACCTTCAAGACCATGGCGTCGTCCGGAGCGTCGACGACGGACGAACCTGGACGCGGGTCCCCGAGGTCATTTCATCTTTCGATTACCTCCTGGCGCCGGTCACCACGCCCGCGGCGCCCGATGCCTTGATTGTCGCCACGGGGGGCGGCCGCCTGTTCATCAGCCACGACCGCGGAACGACCTGGAGCTTGTCGGCGATTTTGCCGCCGAGTTTTCCCTATCGAGGCGTGACCCAGGTGGCCGCCGATCCCAAGCTCGCGAATCGCCTGCTGGCGCTCTCCGACGTGGACCTTCACGTCATCGCGACCTCGGTCCGCCGGAGCACCAACGGCGGTACCACCTGGCGGAGATCGAATCGGGGCCTCCCCTCACCGATTCAGCTCCGCGCCCTCGCCTTCGACCCCGAACGCGAGGGCCTGGTCTACCTCGGCACCTCGCGCGGCGTCTTCTTCTCGGAAGACGGCGGAGCGAGCTGGCGCCCCCTCCCGGCTCCCGGCCTCGACGGCCGGATCGTGCTCTCTCTCGCGGTGGATCAAGTCGATCCGCGAATCCTCTACGCCGGAGTCGAGGGCGGCGGTGGGCTGTACGTGCTGACGCGAACAGATCGCTGAGGGGGAACTTAAAGAGCGTTACCGCGAAGGTCCGGCCGGTCGGTGGGCCGGACCTTCTACTTCAACCGCAACACCACCCGCCCGCCAGGTCCCTCAAGCTCCACCTCCGCCGCGTCGATGCGGCGGACGACGTAGCCTTCGACCACTTCTCCCTTGCCCAAAGCCGCGCCGTTGATCAGGGCGATCGGCGCCTCTTCGGAGTAGGCGATGCCGCCGAGGCGGAAGTGGGGTCCGCCGCCCGGGAGGGCGACTTCGCGGATGTAAGTCTGGGGGGCCGCGGACGAGCCTGATCCTGCGGTGGCGGTTGAGCCGGAGCGTGGCGCCGAAGTCTCTTCCGGTTTGGAGTGCGCCGACGGGTCGGCGCTTTGATCGCGGCGACGTGTCGCCGCGGCGGGCTCCGGTGCCGCGGCCGACGGTGCGGTGGGCTGGGGCGGCTGCTCGCGAACGAGCGGCGGGGTCATCGGTGCGGCGGCGGCCGTGGGAGGTGCAGGCGGGGCGGCCGGGGCCGGTTCCGGCCGGGCAACCGGCTTGGGAGCCGAATCTTGGGGAGCCGACGGGGGGGAAGCCGCGGCGGAGGCCGCGGGGACCTGCGCCACGGCAACCTGGGGCGCAACCGGTGCCGCGCTCGGCGCCCTTCCCCAGAGCAGCCAGGCGACCACGCCCAAGAGCGCCACCGCCGCACCGGTCGCGATGCCCGCCCAGAGCGGCGCGCGGGAGGCGCTCTGCTCGGCGTAGAGCCGGGGGATCGGTCGCGGGCCGTCGTGGCGGGCGGCGTCGCGCTTCACCGCTTCTTGGCGGGAGGCTTCGTGGCGGGCTCGTTTGAGCGCTTCGTCGATCAGACTCATCGGGCTTCTCCTTCGAGCTCACGGATCGCCCGGCTGACGTGACGGAAGCGCAGCTCGTCGGCGCCGAGGACGAAGCCGCAGAGCAGCGCCTTGTCGCACACCGCGTTGATCAAGCGGGGCACGCCTCCGGCATAACGATGGATGCGCCGGATCGCCCAGCGCGTGAAAGTCGGCCGTCCGTTCGCTCCCGCCACCTGCAAACGATGCTGGACGTACTGCTCGGTCTCGGCAAGACTGAGCGGCGCGAGGTGATAGCGCACCGTGATCCGCTGCCGCAGCTGGCGGAGACGCCGGTCGTTCAGCTTGTCGCGCAGCTCGGGCTGGCCGATCAGGACGATCTGCAGGAGCTTTCGCTGGTCGGTTTCGAGGTTCGAGAGCAGGCGCACCTGTTCGAGCAGATCGGAATCGAGATCCTGCGCCTCGTCGATCACCAGCACGACGTCGTTGCCTTGATCGAGCTGTTCGAGCAGGAAGCGGTTGAGCGTTTCGAGCGCGCTCACCCGGTCGATCCGCGAATGGTGCGGCAGACCCAGCTCGACCAGGATGGTGCGGATCAGCTGCGCCGAGGTGAGCATCGGGTTCAGGATCAGCGCCGTCTTGTAGCGCGATCCGAGCTGTTCGAGCAGCGCGCGGCAGATGGTGGTCTTCCCCGCTCCCACCTCTCCGGTCAGCTGGATGAAACCTTTGCGCTCTTGGAGGCCGAACAGGACGTGGTTGTACGCCTCGCGATGGCGGTCCGAGAAGAACAGGAACCGCGGATCGGGCGTCAGGTTGAACGGTGGCTCGGTGAAGCCGTAGAACTCGTCATACATCCCGGCCGTTACTCTGCCACAAAAGAGGGTCACCCCTCGCCGGGCGGGCAGGATGGAGAGAAAGACGGAATTTTCTGGCGAGACGAGAGAAACCGGAAAGGCTTGCCGACCGAGCGGCTGAGGGGGATATGCAGCGGGCCGGCCGCTTTGCAGGCTGGCGGGCCGGCCCGTGCGGGACGTGAGGGTTAGAGCGGTCGTCTACCCTGTATGACCCGGATCAGGATGACGACGATGGCGATTACCAGAAGGATGTGAATCAAGCCACCCATCGTGTAAGAGGTGACGAGGCCCAACACCCAAAGCACCAGCAGAATCAGAACGATCGTCCAAAGCATGATGACTCCTCCTTGAGAGCGTACAGTTCGGGAAACCACCGGCCGAAGGGGCCGGTCGTTGAATCTTTCGTCCGTTGTAATCCCGAGCACCTTGCCGAGATGCAACCCTCAAAGAGCAAGTTCGATGCCCGACGCTCGCTCTCGCGGGCCCGGCGGGATCTGTGCATAGTCGAGAGCCGCACCGTCCCACTCAACTCAAAGGAATCGCAATGAGCGCAGCCAAGATCGTCGGCATCGTTTTGATCGTCGCCGGAATCGCCGCCCTGGCCTACGGCAGCTTCAGCTACACCAAGGAAACCCACGACGCCAAGCTCGGTCCGATCGAGCTTTCGGTCAAAGATAAAGAGACCGTCCATATCCCCACCTGGGCGGGAGTCGCCGGCATCGTGGTCGGCGGGGCGCTGTTGCTCGCCGGCCGCGGCAAGTAGGCCCTGTAGGGAACGTAGGGGCGGCCCCCCGTGGCCGCCCTTGCCCGCGACGAACGTTTGCCCAATTCGAGGCGGCCACGGGGGGCCGCCCTTACCCAGACTTGAGATGGATTCCCACAGGCGGCGGTTCTTTTAGTCAGCCTTCCCCGCCGCGAACGCGCGGCCCATGTACTCGAACATCGCGGGGTCGGGACCGCCGTGCTGCGCGCGGATCGCGTCCCCTTCCTGCTGCCAGACCTGGCGGACGCCCGCGGCGATTCCGGCGTCGCCGCCGGTGAAGCGCTCGACCAGCTCGCGCCACCGGGCGGCGAGGCCCTGGACTTCCGTGCTGCCGGGATCGGCGCCGCGATCCATCGCGGCTTGAACTTCCGCGATCAGCGCGGTCCACTCGTCTTGGGTTCTGGCGATCGCGTCGGCCCCCAACTCTTTGCCGCGCCGCTCGATCGCCGCCATTTGCTCGGGTGTGAAATGTCGTTCTACGTTCATCGTGCTCTCCATGCATGCGAATAGGTCGTCGACGGAGACCGTCCCCGTCGCGCGGAGATGGCCGACCACCCGGCCGAGGCGGCGGCGAAGCGCGTCGAGCTCGCGGATCTCGCGATCCAGCCGCGAGAGGTGCAGCTCGAGGTCGTCGGCGAGCGAACGATCGGAACGCGTGAGCCAGGCGCCGATCTCGGCGAGCGACAGCCCCAGCTGGCGCAGCGACAAGATCCGCTGAAGGCGGGAGAGGTCCGTCTCGTCGTAGAGACGGTGCCCCGCCGAGGTCCGCTCCGACGGGCGGAGCAGCCCCACCTCGTCCCAATGGTGAAGCGTCCGGACCGAAAGCCCGACCCGCTCCGCCAGCTCGCCCACTCGAAAACGCTCGCTCATGTCGCGTCTTGCCTCCTTCGGGAGTGCCATCCGAGAGCACGGTACGACCTCACGTTACGTCAGGTGCAAGAGGTACGCGAGAACGAAATTGGCGCCGTTCGTCCCACCCCGGGTCGCACGAGGGCTGCGATCGGCGTACGCTCGCGGCTTCAGGCTTCGACGGAAGGAATCCTCCATGGCGCGACCCCTGCTTTTTACCCTGGTTCTCGGCCTCGTTGCGACCTACGCCGCGGCGGGAAAGGACCAGCCCCCGCCCCGGATCGAAGGGGAGGAGGTCGAGGTCCGCGTGGTCAACGTCGAAGCGGTCGTGACCGACGCCGCCGGCCAGCGCGTCCGCGCTCTCGCCCGCGGCGATTTCGAGCTGATCGTGGACGGCAAGAAAATGGGGCTCGATTACTTCTCCGAGATCGCCGAGGGCACGGAAGTCACGGCGCCGGGCGTCTCCCAGGCGACGACGGCGAAAGCACCGGCCGCCGCGCCGGAGCCGGAGCGGGTGGCGCGCAATTATCTGATCTACATCGACGAGGTGTTCGCCCTCGCCAACGTGCGCGACGCGGTGCTCACGCGCCTGGCGACCGATCTGGCGACCTTGGGTCCGACCGATCGGGTCTCGGTGCTCGCGTTCGACGGCAAGAAAATCGACGTTCTCTGCCCGTGGACCGGCGACGCGAAACAGGTCGCGGCGGCGCTCGATCGGGCGCGGCAAAGGCCCGCGTCGGGCAATCAGTTGCTCGCCGATCAACGGCGTCTGGATGGAGACGTCGACTGGATCCAGGAAAACGGCGAGGCGCTGGCCGACGGCGATCCGGACCCAAGGGCCAACGCGGCCGGACTCTTCGTCGCCGCGATGTCGAAACGGATCAGCCCGGAGGCGCGCACCGAGGTGGGCAAGGTGACGGCGGCGCTCGCCGGTGCCCTGCGCGGGCTCGACGCCCCCCCCGGGCGCAAGGTGATGCTGATGCTCTCGGGCGCCTGGTCGATGCAGGTGGCCGGCCACCTGTTCGGGCCGCTGCTCGCGGCGGCGGACCAGAACGGCTACACGATCTATCCGGTGGATCTGGCGAATTCGAGCGCCCGAGAAATCTCCGCCTTCGACCAACTCGGCCGAGCGACGGGAGGGCGGGCAGTGGTCGCCGCCGACCTGCGCATCCTCCCCGCGGTCCAGCTCGACACCAGCTCCTACTATCTGCTCGGCTTCAGCCCGACCTGGAAGGCCGACGAAACCCGCCATCGCGTCGAAGTCAAGGTCACGCGGCCGGGGCTCACCGTGCGCACCCGCGGCTCGTTCCTCGACCGCTCGCCGAGCCGCGACGCGGCGGCCCGCGCCGAAGGCGTTCTCCTGCTCGGAGGAGATCCGAACCGCCAGCGACTGTACGTCCAGCTCGGCGCGCCGAAGCGGCTGAGCCGCAAAGAGATCGAAATCCCGGTGACGCTCGGCGTGCCGGTCGAGCTGCTGCTCGAAGGAAGGGCGCCCGGCCCGCAGCGCGTCGAGCTGCCGCTCGCGGTCGCGATCCTCGACGCCGAAGGGCGCCGCTCCGATCTCGCCGGCTCGCGCCTCCAGGCGAACCTGCCCGCAACCCTACCCGCCGGCACGCTGGCGCGCTTCCAGACCGTGATCAAAATCCGCAACGTCGATCAAAAGATGGCCTTCACCCTGGGGGGCTTAAGCGACGGAGCGACGATCTGGGGGCGGGCGGAGTTTCGGATGGCTCCGAAGGGGTAGGGCCGCGAAATTTGTCGCGAACTCAGCGGCGCCGACCTCCCACGGCCGCTGGGCGCGTACCCTCATTCGCGGCCGGAAGTTTGGCTTCCAGCTCTGTTCGCACAACTCGCCGCAGAGTCTCCTCCAGGGGCTCTTTCTTCTGATGAACATGCTCTCGTAGCGCCGCGTTGATCAGGGTCTGATAGTTCCCACCCCCTGCCGCGTGGACCTGTTCTTTGAACCACTCGAGCAAGTCGTCATCCAGGCGGATCGTGATCCGGCTCTTACCCGGAGGAATTGGGACGACGGCGCCCCGCTTGCCAGCACTGAAGTCATATTCTTTTTTCATCTTCGTCCCTCAAAGTACTGTCTTTGTTCCCTAGGCTCTGCCCGCCGAGCAGAGATCAGGCGAACCCGGTCTTCTCGAAAGGTGTAGGCAACGACAAACACCTGTCCCCGAGAATCACAACCGAGTGTCACATAGCGCTCTTCGCTCACCGAAGCCAGGTCTGGAAGTGTGATGGCTCGGTCGTCCTCCTAGGATCAACGCCGCATCGGCGAAATCGACGCCATGCTTGCGGAGATTCGAGGCGGCCTTCCGCTCATCCCACTCGTAGTCCACGCGGTCAATTGTATGCACATCTGTGCGCAACCACAAGGCGAATCTGCGTCAGAAGGCTCCCAACTCTCCCAACACTCGATCCAACCCAGCGATCAGCCGATCCGCGTCGGCGTCAGCAAAGATCATCGCGGGGCGGAGCTTGATCACGTTGTGGTGGGGGCCGTCCGTTCCAGCGAGGATTCCTAGGTCGCGGAGGAGGTCGACGGCGTAGGAGGCTTCTTCCGTTGCGGGTTCGAGCGTCTCGCGATTGCGGACCAGCTCCAGCCCTAAGAAGAAGCCGACGCCGCGGGCGTCTCCGGCGATCTCGTGCTTCGTGGTGAGCGCTTGGAGATCCGCAAGTAGGCGGTCGCCCACGCGGCGGGCGTTTTCTTGGAGGCCTTCTTCTTCCAATACGTCGAGCACTGCGAGGCCGGCGGCGCAGGAGACGGGGTTGCCTCCGAAGGTGGAGAAGAACTCCATGCCGTTGTCGAACCCGGCGGCGATCTCCGGGGTGGTCACGACCGCGCCGAGCGGGTGGCCGTTGCCGATCGGCTTGCCGAGCACCACGATGTCGGGCACCACGCCTTGCAGCTCGAAACCCCAGAACGCATGGCCCAGACGGCCGAAACCGGTCTGGACCTCGTCCGCGATGGTGACGCCGCCGTGGCTTCGCACAGCGCGGTAGACGGCTTCGAGATAGCCCGGGGGCGGCACGATCTGCCCGCCGACGCTCGGCAGCGATTCCGCGAGGAAGGTCGCGCGCTTCCCCTCGCCCGCGAGCCGGGCCGCGATCTCTTCGACCGGCTGGGCAAACTTCCGACCGGCCTCCGGATCGCCGCGCTTCCACGCGCCGCGGTAGTCGTCCGGAATCGGGGCGGTATGCACCCAATCGGGCGGCCCCGCTCCTCCCGGTCCGTCGTGCTTATAGGGGCTCGCATCGATCAAGCTCGTGGTGTGGCCGTGGTAGGCCGCTTCAAGCACGATCAGATCGCGTCCGCCCGTGGCGG
>DATMZU010000483.1:0-8036 GCA_035607435.1 Thermoanaerobaculia bacterium
TCGGCGGCCACTCGCTGCTGGCCGCGCAGCTCGCGACCCGTGTCGAGCGTTCGCTCGGGATCGAGATCTCGCTCCGCTCGCTGTTCGAAAGTCCCACCCTCGCGGCGTTCGCCGCGGACCTGGCGGCGGCGGGGGGGCGTCCGGAAGCTTCGGCGGTGGCGGAGCGCCCGGCTGACGCGGCGCCTGCCGGCAGGACGATCCCGCGGCTCGCCGTCCGTCCCGATCCGCTGCCGCTGTCGTTCGCCCAGAGCCGTCTCTGGGTGCTCGACCGGCTGGACTCGGAGGAGGGGGCGGCCGATCCGACGTACCACATCCCGGCGCCGCTGCGCGTCCGTGGCCGGTTCGACGCCGCGGCGATGAAGGCGGCGCTCGAAGGGGTGGTCGCCCGCCACGAGACGCTCCGCACGACGTTTGCGGCGACCGACGACGGGCCGGTGCAGCTCGTCGCGGCGGCCGGGCCGGTGGCGCTGCCGCGGATCGACCTCTCCGCCTGCGCCGCGGCGGTCCGGGAGGGCGAGCTCGAACGGGTGCTGATCGCCGAAGCGGCGCGGCCTTTCTCGCTCGCGCGCGGCCCTTTGCTGCGGGCGGTCCTGGCGCGGCTGTCGGCCGACGATCATGCCCTGCTGCTCAACCTTCATCACATCGTCTCGGACGGCTGGTCGTCGTCGATCCTGGTCGCCGAGTCGGCCGCGCTCTACGCCGCGGCGGCCGCCGGCCGGCCGGGGCTGCTGCCGCCGCTGCCGATCCAATACGCCGATTTCGCCGTGTGGCAGCGGGGCTACCTCGCCGGGGCGGAGCTGGAACGCCAGCTCGGCTTCTGGCGCGAGGCGCTGGCCGGCGCGCCGCCCGAGCTGCCTTTGCCGTTCGACCGGCCGCGCCCGAGACCGCGCTCCCTCCGCGGCGGCCAGGCCTATTTCGAGCTGCCGCCGGCCACCGCCGAAGCGCTGCGGACGCTCGCGCGGGAAGAGCGCGCGACGCCGTTCATGCTGCTGCTCGCCGCCTGGGGTCTGTTCCTCGGCCGCTACGCCGGGGTTTCCGACCTGGTGATCGGCACGCCGATCGCCAACCGCAACCGCGCCGAGATCACCGGCTTGATCGGCTTCTTCGTCAACACCCTGGCGATCCGCCTGCGCTTGGGTCCGCTCGACGGCGAGGCCGGCGAGCCGTCGTTCCGCGACCTGGTCCGCCGGGCACGCCGGGCGGCGCTCGACGCGTTCGCCCACCAGGACCTGCCGTTCGAGCGCCTGGTCGAGGAGCTGCAGCCCGACCGCAACCTCGGCGTCTCGCCGATCTTCCAGACGATCCTGTCCTATCTCAACACCCCGGAGCCGAAGCTCGAAGCGGCCGGCCTGACGCTGGCGATGATGGACCTGCCTTTTGCGCCGCCGAAGTTCGACCTGTCGATCGGCCTCGCCGACCGCCAAGGCCGCTTCGGCGGGGCGATCGAGTACGCGCTCGACCTGTTCGACCGCGAGACGGCCGAGCGCTGGTCGGGCGTGTTCGTCGCCCTGATCGGCCGGGCGATGGCCGATCCCGACCGGCCGGCGCGCGATGTGGCGGCGCTCGACGAGGTGGAGCGCCGGCAGGTGCTGATCGAATGGAACCCGGCCGCCGACCCGCGCGGCGAGCCGCTCGTCGGCCTGCCGTTTCCAAGCCTGCCGGAGCTGTTCCGCGCCCAAGCGGCGGCGACCCCGCTGCGCATCGCCGTGCGGCGCGGCGGCGAGGCCCTCACCTACGCCGAGCTGGATGCCCGCTCGGACCGGCTCGCCCGGCGGCTCGTGGCGCTCGGCGCGCGGCCGGAAACGCTGGTGGGCGTCTGCCTGCCGCGCGAGGTCTCGCTGATCGTCGCCCTGCTCGCGGTGCTCAAATCGGGCGCCGCCTACCTGCCGCTCGATCCCGCCTATCCACCCGAGCGGCTCGCGTTCATGCTGGAAGACGCCGGCAGCCGCCTGCTGATCGGCGACCCGGCGGTTCTCGGCCGCCTGGCCGCGGCTCTGGCCGCCCGCGATTCCGCGGCGGTGGCGGCGTTTGCCGCGCTCACGATCGTCTCTCCCGAGCCGTCGGCCGAGGATCTCGGCGATCCCAGGGCGGATGCCGGCGCGATCGCCCTGCCCGCGCCTTCCCCTAAGTCGCTCGCCTACGCGATCTATACCTCCGGCTCGACCGGCCGGCCGAAAGGGGTGGCGATCGAGCACGCCCAAGCCGCCGCGATGCTCGCCTGGGGACAGACCGAATTCACGGCGGCCGACTGCGCCGGGATGCTCGCTTCGACCTCGGTCTGCTTCGACCTGTCGGTGTTCGAGATCTTCCTGCCGCTGGCGACCGGCGGCACCGTGCTGCTGGCCGAAAACGCCCTGGAGCTGGGCAAGGTCGCCGCCTGGGACGATTGCCGGGTCCGCCTGGTCAACACGGTCCCCTCGGCGATGGCCGAGCTGGTGCGCCAAGGGGCGATCCCGCCGAGCGTGCGGACGATCTGCCTCGCGGGCGAAGCGCTGCCGGCCGAGCTGCTGGCCGCGAGCTTCCGCACCACGACGGTCGAGCGGGTCTGGAATCTCTACGGCCCTTCGGAAGACACCACCTATTCCACCGCCGCCGAGTTCCGCCGGCCCGAAGAGGGGTCTGGCCGCGAGGCCGAAAGGCAGGCGGCGCCGCCGATCGGCCGGGCGATTGCCGGCGGGCGGGCCTATCTGCTCGACTCGGCCGAGCCGGCGGCGGGCGTGCGATTCGAGCTGGTCCCGGCCGGCGCGGCGGGCGAGCTGTTCCTCGGCGGTCTGGGCGTCGCCCGCGGCTACCTCGGCCGGCCGGAGCTGACCGCAGAGCGCTTCGTGCCCGATCCGTTCGGCGCGGTGCCGGGCGCGCGGCTCTACAGGACCGGCGACCTCGCGCGGTTCCGCACCGTCGGCCCGGCGCCGGGCGAGCTGCTGTTCCTCGGCCGTCGCGATCACCAGCTCAAAGTCCGCGGTTTCCGCATCGAGCTGGGGGAGATCGAAGCCGCCCTGCGCGCCGACCCGCGGGTGGCCGACGCGGTAGTCGTCGCGCAGGTCGAAGACAGCGGTGGCACCATCACCCGGCTCGCGGCCTACGTCGTCCCGGCGCCCCCGGCGCCCCCGGCGCCCCCGGCGATTACCGCGGCGCTCGATCCGGCCGCCCTGAGGCAGATTCTCGCCGGCCGGCTGCCCGAAGCGTTTCAGCCCTCTTTCTGGGTCCTCCTCCCTGAGCTGCCGCGCAGCCCCAACGGCAAGGTCGATCGCCGGGCGCTGCCCGACCCCGCCCTTGCCGGGGCGCCCGAGCCGAAGCTCGATCCTCCCACCTCGCCGCTCGAAAAGCTGGCGGCGAAGATCTGGTCGGAAGTGCTGGGAATCGACGTCGAGCGGATCGGCCGCCAATCGAGTTTCTTCACCCTCGGCGGCCACTCCCTCCTCGGCGCCCAGCTGGCCACCCGCACCGAGCGCCTGCTCCAGGTGAACCTGCCCCTGCGCGTGCTGTTCGAGCAGCCGACCCTCGAAGGCTTCGCCGCCCAGATCGCCGCGCTCGACGCCCAGCCCGGCAGGGCCGAAAAGATCGCCCGCGCCGTGCTCCGCGTCCAGGCGATGTCCGGAGCGCAGAAGGATGCCCTGCGCCCGGTGGGGGAGCCGGTCGGGGCGTAGGTCGGAGATTGTCGGCTAAGATCGGCATGATGCTTCAGAAGCCGACGCCGTTGACGAAATCCTGGCTCGCTCTCGCGCTGCCCGTTTGCGCGCTCCTCGCCGCCGGCTGCCGACCGGAACCGCCGAAGGTCGAGCCGCTGCCGGCCCAAAGCAACATCCTGCTGATCACGGTCGATACCCTGCGCGCCGATCACCTCTCCGCCTGGGGATACGGGCGCAAGACCTCGCCGACGATCGACCGGCTCGCCGCCGAGGGGGTGCGCTTCGACCAGGCGGCCGTTCAGTGGCCGAAGACCACGCCGTCGTTCGCTTCGATGTTCACCTCCACCTACGCCAAGGACAACGGCATGGTGCGGAAGGTCGGCGTGCCGCTCTCGTGCAAATTCACCACGCTCGCCGAAAACCTTCAGCGCCAGGGCTACGCGACCGCGGCGGTGGTGGCGAACGGCGCCCTGGGCAGCGAGTTTCATTTCGACCAGGGATTCGACGTCTACATCGAGACCTGGAAACTCGGCCACGGCGGCGCCGCCGACCCGGCGAAAGATCCGAACGGCGCCGAGGCGGTGACCAAGCTGGCCGAAGGGCTGCTCGCGCAGCTCGACAAGGCGTCCAAGGGGGGCAAGCCCTGGTTCCTCTGGGTTCACTACCTCGATCCCCACGCGCCCTACACGCCGCCGGGGGAGTACGCGACGAAGTTCCAGGGCGACGAGCATTTCGATCCCGCCGCCAAAATCGAAGTGGTCGCCAAGCCGAACCAGCAGATGATGGGCATCGGCCAGAAGCAGGTGCTCGAAGGACACACCGACCTCGCGTTCTACCGCGCCCGCTACGATGCCGAGATCGCCTACAACGACGCCCAGATCGGCCGCCTGCTCGACGAGATGAAGCGGCGCCAGATGCTGGGCAAGACCCTCACCGTCTTCACCGCCGACCATGGCGAATCGCTCGGCGAGCACGGCTATTACTTCGACCACGGCCGCTTCAGCTTCCAGACCTGCCTGCGCGTGCCGCTGATCGTCCACTACCCCGGAGTGCTCGCGCCGCGCGTCGATGCCGATCCGGTGGAGCTGGTCGATCTCGCGCCCACCCTGCTCGAAGCGGCGGGAGGGAGCGTGCCGGCCGCCGTGCCGCTCCAGGGACATTCGCTCACGCCCCGCCTCCGAGGCATCGACCTGCCGGCGCCGCCCCCGGCCAAGGAGAGCGACCCGTGGCTCCGCCCAACCGCCACGGCGTTTTCCGAATCCGGCTGGGAAACCGACAACAAATGGCAGAAGGTCGTGCGCGATCGGCGCTTCAAGCTGATCTTCGCCCAGACCCGCCCCGAGCAGCGCTGGATCGGCGGAGAGGGCGTCCGCTTCACCCTCTACGACTTGGCAAACGACCCGGGCGAGACCCAAAACGTCGCCGACAAGTTCCCCGACGACCTGGAGCGCCTGAAGAAACAGCTGTGGGCCTGGGACCGAGCCCCCCACCTGAACGCCGAAACCGACACCCAGGTCCCGCCCACCTGCGCCGACACCTCGGGCCGCGAGATGGACGCCGAAACCCGGGCGCTGCTCAAGTCGTTGGGGTATCTGTAGGGGCGGACACCCCCGTGGCCGCCCGGGTCCGGCCAGCCCTGCAATCCAGGGCGGCCACGGGGGGCCGCCCCTACGGAAGGTCAGGACCTTTACCGCACCCGATTCAACCAGCGATCGAGATCGTTTTCCAGCACCTGCCGATGGTTCCGGGTGAACCAGTGGTCGGCATGGCCGAAGGGGGCGATTTCGTTGAACGTCACGTCGGTCGAACCGAGGATGTGGGTCAGATCGTGGTTCTGCTCGGCGAATCCGACTCCGCCGCCCATCAGATAGACCGGTCCGGTGAACGCCCCCAAGTTGCCGGTGAAGGTCCGTTCCCCGCCCAGCGAGCACGAGATGTCGCGGATCGTCAGGGTATCGACGTAGTCGTGGAACATGGAGGAGAACACGATCACCCGCGACTCCTCGCTGTAGAAGAACCGATCCTCTCCCACGTCCCCGGCGCAGCGGATGAAGTTCTCGGTCGGCCAGAGCGGCCCGGCCTGCGGTACCGCGAGCAGGAAGATCATCCCCTGGTGGTTCGTAAGCCCCGGGAAGAACGGCGAAGGCGCCGCCGGGCTCGAAGCCGCCAAGCCGATCGCCGTGCGGATGAACGGCAGGTTCTGGCCGTCGTAGATCTGACCCGCCGCGAGCTGCGCTTCGAGCCCGGCGCAGAAGCCCTGGTTGAGCGCGAGCACCGTCGGATTCTCGGCGTAGAGGGCGCCTTCCAAGGGGAACGCCCCGTCATAATCGCCCGGGTGGGCATTGATCGTCGCGATCGTCGTCATGCCGCCGAGCGAATAGCCGCCGACCAGAACCGGCCGGTGGGCCGGCAGCGCCGCCGCGATCCGAGAGCGGATGAACGCCGCGTCGTCCACCGTCGTCTGAAGCCCCCAATGGGCCATCGACGAGCAATCCACCGCCGCCGACTCGCACGACCCGGCGACCAGACCGGTGGCCCGCGGCGAATAGCCCCAAACCTCCCAGCCGCGCAGAGCGAAATACGCCGCGAACGAGCGCAGCGGATCGCCGCTGTCGTCCGCCGTGAAGAACGAAAATCCATTGCCCAAAGGCGGCAACAGCAGCAGAGCGCCGCGCACCGCCCCATGGGCGCGGCGCAGCCGGTGCATCCCGAACTTGTCGATCGCCGAAGGGCCGACCGTGACGACCGAATCGGTCTGCAAGAGGGGACCGACCGCATGAGTGGAGGACGAGGTGATCGTCTGCGCCGAGAGCGAACCGGCCGCTAGCCCGAGCCCCAGCAGAGCCGCGAGCGACACCCGTACGAATTGTCGAACCATGGAGGCGTCCTTTCCGGAACCCGCCCGAATCGGGGGTTCCCTACAAGAGCGAGTGCCTCCGAACCGCCAGGAGGGACGCCGAACCGCAGCCCTGTGCTAAGATCCACCAGCCGCTGGCGGCGCTTTTCCGCCAGCCCAGGCCTGTCCCCATCGTCTAGAGGTTAGGACATCGCCCTTTCAAGGCGGTAACACGGGTTCGAGTCCCGTTGGGGATACCAAGTCCTGTTCGAACCTCCAGCCCCGCGAACTCGATTTCTCGATGAATCCAACATCTCGTCCCGTCAGGGACGACGTAACATAGCGAGGGCTTTGAAACCCTCGCGGGCTTGGCGGATCAGTCGCGCACCCTCTGCCAGAGCACCCTCCCACCCTGGATGACGACGTACCCGAGAGCGACCAAGAGCAGCGCGAACTTGAACGTCGCGGCGAGGCTCGCGACGGCGACGATTCCGGTCGCTCCATGGTCGAGCAGGTGGAGAAGAATCAGGTCCTCAACGAAGTCGAGGGGAGCGGCCATCAGGACGGCTCGCGAGAGGGTGAATCCGGTCGATGCTCCGGTTCGCCTGGAGCGCCGCGCGACTTGGGCGCAGAGGAGCGAGAAGGGGAGCGGATAGAGCAGAAGGAATCCGAAGTCCCAATGGATCTGCTGATGTGCGGTGTCGAGCTTCGGAGGGACTTCCCAGGAGGTGCGGATCGCATCGGAGCGGGCAGGTGCCCAGGCGAGCTCGTAGGAGACGATGCCGCACGGCGCGACGGGGTTCTTGAGTTCCTTGCCCTGCCGGCCGAGAGCCCACGAATAGGCCATGGTCGCGATCGAGAGCACCAGGAAGAGGGGCCAGCGGGCGGAATCGGGGAGAAGCTGGAAAGGATCTTTCATGGCGGAGTACGGCGAACGCTATTCGTTAGGACCGGGAAGCGAGATCGCGGTTTTGAAGATGGGCACCGTAGGTCTCTCTCGGTTTTCTGCCGTATGAATGCTCTTTTACCATGCGGCGCCCTGAGCGCGGCGAAAGCTCTGCGCGAAGATCCCGGAAGACACCGAGTGAAGCGCCGGGACCGGGGTGTTCCGGGATGAAGCCGAACCCCGAGAGACGGGAGGCCACACAGGAAATCGCTCGAGCCACCGCGCCGAGCGCTTACGCCGCCCGGCAAAACGATAAAGCCACCGCGGCGAGCGCTGAAGCCACCGAGCCGAACGGTGAAGCCACCGAGGCGAGTCCTGAAGCCACTGAGCGAAACGGTGAAGCCACCGAGAAATTCGCCGAAGCCACCGAGAAATTCGCCGAAGCCACCGAGAAATTCGCTGAAGCCACCGAGAAAATCGCTGAAGCCACGCAAGCGAGCCCCGTGGTCGGTCGCTCGACCGGATTGTCCGGCCATTCTGGCGTATTTGTCAGTGGCTTCACCCGTTGAGTCGGTAGTTTTTGCAGTTTGGTGGGTGGCTTGAGTGTCTGGTTGTGTTGCTTCACCGGCTTTCTGCGTGGCTTCACCCCTTCGCTGTGTGGCTTCAGTGAATTTCTCGGTGGCTT
>DATMZU010000487.1:0-25295 GCA_035607435.1 Thermoanaerobaculia bacterium
TCGGTTTTTCGGTGCGACATTTCGTCACGCCGGTGCCGGGCCGTTTCCGCGATTTCGCCGCCACCCTGCGTTACGCTCGCGAGGATCCGGGGCGTTCGAGCGTCGAATTCCGGGTGAAGGCCGCTTCGATCGACACCGACAACGACGATCGCGACGCCCACCTGCGCTCGGCCGATTTCTTCGATGCCGCCCGCTTTCCGGAGCTGACCTTCGCGAGCACCGGCGTGCGGGTGCTCGAAGCGACCCGGTTCGAGGTGACCGGCGATCTGTCGATTCACGGCGTCGTCCGCCGCGTCACCCTGCCGGTGACGCTGCTCGGCCTGGTCCGGACGCCGCAGGGGGAGCGGATCGGGTTCGAGACCGCGTTCTCCCTCGACCGCAAGGATTACGGCATCTCCTGGAACCGGGTGTTCGAGGGGGCCGGCGCCCTGCTCGGCGACGAGGTGAAGGTGACGATCTCGATCGAGGCCCTGAGAGAACCGCCCGAGCGTTAGAATCGATCGGAAGCCATGGCGATCACACCTCCTCCAGACGATCGGGACGATTCCCGCATGGTCGAAGAACTTTTTCTCAACCATTGGCAATCGATCCGTGTCTTCTTCATTGTCCGACGATTTTCCACCGAGGAGGCGGAAGATCTCGCGCAAGAGACCTTCTCGCGGGTCTGGCGGGGCATCCGCCAGCTCGAAGACGAGGAGGCGAAGGAGGGATGGTTGTACCAGATCGCCAAGAACATCTATAAGAACCACCTGCGGCACCGCGACGCGGGCAAGCGCAAGGGGCGCGAGATCTCGCTCGACGACGGTGACGGGAATTTCTTCGACCTTCCCGATCCGCAGGTCGATCCGCTGTCCGACGTGCTCGAAGGAGAGCGGGCTCTGTGGCTGCGCGCGGCGATCGAATCGCTGCCGAAGAAGATGAGCCGCGTCGTCCTGCTCTACCTGGACGGCCAGAGCTACGGCGAGATCGCGGCCCTGCTGCTGGTCTCGGAGGAGACCGTCCGCGCCCATCTGTTCCAAGCCCGCCGTCGTTTGCGCGACATCCTGATCGATCCGGCCGAGTCGATCCACTGAGCCGTGAGGAAAGGAGAGGACATGATCGAGATCGAATCTCGGCTGACCGGCGTAGCCAAGGGATGGATCGACCAGGAGGGCCGCGCGCTGTCCGGGCACCCGGACGCCGCGACCTGGGAACGCTACGGCTCGGGCGAGCTGCCGCCCGGAGAGATCGAGAGCCTGCGCGACCACCTGGTGACCTGCCGGGAATGTCGAAAACTGGTGCTGGCCGGTCCGAAGGCGGGAGCCACGATCGTGCCGGAGCGAGAGGCCGCCATGGCATCGGCGGATGCCGAGGAACGCCGGGCCTGGCACAGTCTGCGGCGCCAGGTCGACGAAACGACGCCGCCCCCCGCGGCGCTGAGGCCGCCACCAGCGACGGCCAGGAAGTGGATGAGCTGGGCCTCGCCGCTGGTCGCCGTGGCGTCGCTCACCGTCGCGGGTTGGACCTGGTACCAGGCGAATCAGCCGCACATCGGCGTGATGATCGCCGAGGCGGTGCCCGCGGGCCAGGCGCGCGGTGGCACCGCGCGCGGGATCGAAGAAGGGGAAGGCCGGCCGCTGGCGCTGTTGGTGCCGTTGCCCGACCTCGCGGCGGGAACGCCGGTGCGGGTCGAGATTCTCGACGGAACGGGCGCGGTCGAGTGGCGGGGCGAGAGCCCGGCGACCGCGGACGGCGAGTACGGCATCGAAATCCCCCCGCGTTTCCGCCGCATCCCCGGCTGTCAGGTGCGTCTTTCGGTACCGGCCGGCGAAGGGGAGGGCACGGAAGGCTGGAAGGAGCTTGGTACCTTCGTCGTGACGGCTCCGCCCCCCTGAACCTCCCGGATCCGCCTTGAGATCGTCCCGCGTTCCTTTCCTGCTGGCCCTGGCCGCCGGGCTTGCCCTGGGGGTTCGGGAGGGCGCGCGGGTTCCCTTGACGCCCGGTGCCGCCCAGGTCGCCGGCCTCCACACCTCGCGCGTGTGGGGTGCCGGTGAGGTTTCGCATCTGGTTCGGATTCCGCTACGGGCGGGCGATTTCGTGCGGATCGCGGTCGATCAGCGATCGAGCGACGTCGCGCTCGAAACGCTCGCGCCGGGGGAACGCGAACCTGCGCGGATCGACGGCGACACCTATGCTTCCGGCATCGAGGATTTCGAGCTGGTGGCCGGCCGGGCGGGAGAGGCGCGCGTCAAGGTGGTGCTCGGGGTTGCGGTGGGCGAGCGTCCGGGCTATCGGCTGACGATCGGGCCGGTGCGCCGGGCGGGTCCGGTCGATCGGCTGCGGGCACGCACGTTTTCCGCCGTCGTCGCCGCGGAACGGGGGGAAGGCAAGCCACGGATCGAGGGGCTTGAGCGCGCCCTCGGTTTCGCCGAGCGGGCGCGGGCGCGCGACCTTCGGGCCTGGGTTCACGAACGGATCGGCCGCAGCCTCGCGAGCACGGACGAGCGGGCGGTCGGGCATCTGCAGGCCGCGGCCGAACTGGCCGTGGATCCGGCGCGGACGGGGGCGGCGCTTCACCGGCTGGGGGACGTGTTGACGGAAAGGGATCGCCGCGCCGAGGCGGCCGCGGCCTTCGAGCGGGAGCTTCGGCTCGGCGAGCGGACGGCGGACCGCTTTCGCCAGGCGTTCGCGCTCCAGGGCCTCGGGACCGTCGCCATGGCCGCCGGCCGGTACGAGCAGGCGATCCTCCGCCAGCGCCAGGCGGTCGCTCACTGGGAGCGGCTCGGCGATCGGCTCGGGCAGGCCAAGGCTCTGAACCTCCTCGGTCTGGCCTTCGAAGGCCTGGGCGATCCGGAGCAGGCGGTCGCCCTCTACCAACAGGGCCTGGCGCTCGCCTCGGCGGACCTCGGAACCCGCGTCGATCTGATCCGCGCCATCGGCTCGGCGATCCGCTTCCTCGACCAGCGCGACCGGGCCGCCGAGATCGACTTGGCGGCGCTCCGCCTGGCCCGCCGGCTGGGCGACCGGAAACGGGAGGCCGCCTGCCTGCTGAACCTCGGAGAGCTGGAGCTCGGCCTAAAGCACGATCGAGACGCGATGCTGTACCTTGCGCCGGCCGAAAAGATTTTGCGCGAAGAGGTGGACGATCCCGCCGGCCTGGCCAAGGCCGAGGGGATGCTCGCCTTCGCCGCGGCACGAGGCGGCGACCTGCCGCGCGCCTTCGATCTTTTCGCTCGGTCCCTCGCCGGATATCGGCGCCTGGGCTCGGACAACGGCCGCGCCTGGGTCCTTTCCCGCCGCTCGGACGCCCGACGCCAGGCGGGAGAGTTCGCGGCGGCGCGCGCCGACCTCGAAGAGGCGATCGCGATCCTGGAATCGCTGCGCTTCGGCCTCGAACCGCGAAAGCGCGTCGAGCTGCTCGCCGATCGCCATCGCTTCTTCGAGCGCCTGGTCGATCTCCTGATCGATCGGGGCCTGCCGGAGGCGGCGTTCGAGGCGAGCGAGCGGGCGCGGGCGCGGACGCTGCTGGAGGAGGTGAGCGGCCGTCCGGCGACGCCGCCCCGGCCGCTCCAGGAGATCCAGGCGGCGCTCGGTCCGGATACCGTGCTGCTCGCCTACTGGCTCGGCGAGAACCGAAGTTTCCTTTGGCGGGTGAGCGGCGAGAAGGTGTCGGTGGCGATCCTGCCGGCGGGAGAGGAGATCGATGCGGCCGTGCACGCGGCGAACCGCGCCTTTCACGCTCCGGGCGGGCGCCTGCCGTCGCGCGAACTGCCGATCGCCCGGCTCTCGCGGATGCTTCTCGACCCCGTGGCGGGCGGCCTCCGGGCGAAGCGCTTCGTCATCGTTCCCGACGGCGAGCTGTTCGCCCTGCCGTTCGCCGCCCTGCCGATCCCGGGCTCTCCGGGAGAGGACCCCGAGCGTTTGATCGATCGCGGCCCGTTCGTCACCCTGCCGTCGGCCTCCCTGGCGCTCGCGATCGGCGACGCGGTCGCCCACCGTCCGGCGGCGAAACGAGGGCTGTTCGCGGTGGGCGATCCGGTGTTCGGCTGCCCCGACGATCGACTTTCCTGCCCGGTGCAGACGGCGAAAAACTCCGCTCCTGCTTGGATCGGCGCGTCCGTCGCGCTCCTCCCTCCGCCTCCTTCGCGGAGCCCGTACGAGGCGGCCGGAGGTGAGGGGCGGATCGCGCGCTCCGGCTCGGAGGTGGCGGCGATCACCCGTTTGGCGGTGGCGGCCGGAAGCGCCTCTCAAGTCGGTTTCGCGGCGACCCGGAACGCGCTGCTCGGCGCGCCG
This sequence comes from Thermoanaerobaculia bacterium, assembly GCA_035607435.1. Lineage (GTDB taxonomy): Bacteria > Acidobacteriota > Thermoanaerobaculia > Multivoradales > UBA5704 > DASYKS01. The sequence goes on from DATMZU010000487.1 coordinate 4,273, forward strand.
CTGGAGGATTTCCGGATCCTCCATTTCGCGACCCACGGCGGGCTCGACCCGCAGCGGCCGGAGAGCTCGGGCCTGGCGCTCGCGCGGCTCGACCGGGAGGGCCGGGCGGTCTCCGGCGAGACCTATTTCCACCTCGACGATCTGGCCGGGCGCAGGCTGCGCGCCGATCTGGTGGTCTTGAGCGCCTGCGAATCCGCCTGCGGCGAGGACCAACGCGGCGAAGGGCCGCAGAGCCTCGGGCGGGCGTTTCTCGCGGCCGGCGCGGCGAATGCCCTGGTGAGCCTGTGGCGGGTGGACGACTCCTCGACCGAAGCGCTGATGGTCGAATTCTACCGCCGCTTCCTGGCGCGCGGAGAAGCCCCGGCGACGGCCCTGCGCGGGGCGCAGCTGGCGATCCGGGCGCGGCGGGAGTGGCGCGATCCGTATTACTGGGGCGCCTTCATTCTCCAGGGCGACTGGCGGCGAAATTCGCTTTGAGCTCCCGCCGCGTTCCCTCGCTGCTGGCTCTGTTGGCCGGGCTCGGCGCGGGAGTCTGGGAAGCTTCACGCACACCCCTGCCGAGCGGTTCCATCCCTGCCGCCGGGTTCGCCGTCGTCCGCAGCTGGCGCGAGGGCGAGGCGTCCCACCTCTATCGCTTCCCCGTCGCCGCGGGCGATTTCGTGCGGGTCGCAGCCGAACAGCGGTCGAGCGATGTCGTTCTTCAAGTGCTCGCTCCGGGCGCGGCGGCGCCCCTCCTCGTCGATGGCCTCACCTATGCCACGGGAACCGACGCGTTCGAATGGGTCGCCGCGGCCTCCGGGCAAGCGCGCGTACGGGTGATTCTCGACAAGGCGGTCGGGGCGACGCCGGGGTATCGCCTGACGATTTCCGCTCCGCACGCGGCGGGGCGGCGCGAGCGGCTGCGCGCCGCGGCGTGGGCCGCCTATCGCCTCGGCACCACCACCCGGGGCGCGCCGGGGATCGCCGCCCACCGGCGGGCCTTGCGGCTGGCCGAACGGGCGCAGGCGAAAGACATCGAGGCGAAGATCCATGATCGGCTCTCCCGCAAGCTGCCGCCGGACGACCCGGAGGCCGTCCTCCACGCGCGCGCGGCCACCGCTTTGGCGGACGAGCCGGCGCTGCGCGGCTCGGCGCTGCACCGGCTCGGCGAGTTGCTCGGCGACCTGAAACGCCAGCCGGAGGCCCAAGAGGCCTTCCTCGCCGAGTACCGCCTCGCCCTGCGCGCGGGCGACCGGTTCCAAGAGGCGAAAGCCCTCGGCGGCCTCGCCTACCTCGCGGCGCGCCGCGGTAGCTTCGAGGAGGCGCTCGCGCTCAACGCCCGGGTTCTCCGGATCTGGCGGCGGTTCGGCGATCGGGAGTCGGAGGTGCCGGCCGCCTACTCGCAGGCGAGCTTCTCCTTGAGCCTCGGAGATCCCGAGCAAGCGATGGCCGACTTGGAGGGGGCGCTCGCGCTCGACGTCGCCGACCCGCTGTTGAAGGTCGATCTGCTCGACAGCCTCGCCGTCGCCCATCGTCGGTTGGGACATTGGGAGGAGGCGCGGAAGGCCGGCGAAGGGGCGATCGCCGGGGCTCTGCGGTTGGAGGACCGCGTGCGCCAGGCCGCTTCTCTGCTGACCCTCGGGGGGATGGAATTGGACCTGGGGCGGACGCGGGAGGCGGTCGGCTATCTCCTGCCGGCCCAGGCGATCTATGAGAGCGAGGTCCACGATCTGACTTCGCTCGCGAATACCCGCTGTCTGCTCGGGACGGTCGCGGCGCGCGGCGGCGATTTTCGCCTGGCGTTCGAACGCTTCGATCGCGCGCTTCGAACGTACAGCGACGTGGGGGACGAGAGTTCGCGGGCCTGGGTTTTGTCGCTTCGCTCGGATGCCTTGCGCCTTGCGGGCCGGCTCGAAGAGGCCGGCGCCGATCTCGAACAGGCGATCGCGATCCTCGAATCGTTTCGCCCGGCGTTGAAACCGCACGGGCGTGCCATCCTTCTCGCGGATCGGCATCGCTACTTCGAGCAGTTGGTCGATCTGCGGGTCGAGCAGAGACGGCCGGCGGCCGCTTTCGAAGCGAGCGAGAGGTCGCGGACGCGCACCCTGCTGGACGAGATCAGCGGCCGACCGGCGGCTCCGCCGCGCGGCCTCGCCGAAATTCGGGCCTCGCTGCCTCCCGGGTACGTGCTGATCGATTTTTGGCTCGGGCCGACGCGCAGCTTCGTCTGGGTGGTGAGGGCGGAGGGATTGTTTTTGACCCCGCTGCCCGGAGCCGGCGCGATCGAGGCCGCGAGCCGGCCGGCGACCCGGGCGCTCGGAATGCCTCCGGGCACGGTCCGGGTGGCGCAACGGGAGCGCCAGGTCGAGCAGCTCGCGCGGGTGCTGTTCGGCCCGATCGCGAATCGGCTGGTCGGGGAGCGCTTCATGGTCGTTCCCGACGGGGTGCTGTTCGACGTTCCGTTCGCCGCGCTGCCGATTCCCGGTCTGGCGGGCGGTTCCGCCGTCCGGCTGGTCGATCGCGGTCCGGTGGTCACTCTCCCTTCGGCTTCTCTGGCGCTCGAGATCCGCGACGCCGTGGCGCGCCGGGCGCCGGCTTCCGGCGGCCTGCTCGCGGTCGGCGATCCGGTGTTCGGCTGTCCCGACGATCGGCTGGAGTGCGCCGCTCCTAAGCCCGGAGGACCGGCCTCGTTGCCCGAGCGGATCGCCGAGAAGGTCCGGGCCGTCCTGGGGTCCGCCGAAGCGGGCGAGGCGATCGGGGGCGACCCGGCCCTGCCGCGCATCGTGCGCTCCGGGGCGGAGGTGGCGGCGATCACGCGGCTGGCCCACGGTTGGAACGTCTCGTCGCGAGTCGGTTTCGACGCGAACCGGAGCGCCGTGCTCGGCGCCCCCCTGGAGAGGTATCGCATCCTTCATTTCGCGACCCACGGACTGGTCGATCCGGTGTTCCCGGAACGCTCGGGGCTCGCGCTCGCCCGGCGCGACGTGGGCGGCGGCGAGATCGCGGGAGATTCGTTTCTCCGCCTGGGCGATCTGGCCGGCCGCAAGCTGAACGCCGACCTGGTCTCGTTGAGCGCCTGCGCCTCGGCGCTCGGCAAGCCGCAGCGCGGCGAAGGGCCGCAGAGCCTCGGCCGGGCGTTTCTCGCCGCCGGGGCCGCGAATACGCTGGTGAGCCTCTGGCGGGTTGACGATTCCTCGACCGAAGCGCTGATGGTCGAGTTCTATCGTCGGCTCCTGGCGCGCGGGGAGGCCCCGGCGACGGCGCTGCGCGGGGCGCAGCTGGCGGTGCGGGCGCGGCGGGAGTGGCGCGATCCGTATTTCTGGGGCGCGTTCGTCCTCCAAGGCGACTGACGCTCCCTGATATTCTCTGATCCACTTTGAAGCCGTCCCGCGTTTCGCCCCTGTTGGCACTGGCCGCCGGGCTCGCCCTCGGCGCGGCCGTGGCCGCGCGGATCGACGGCGGAGCGTTCGGCGGCTTGACGGCCGTTCCCACCTGGCGCGAGGGCGAGGTCTCCCACCTCTATCGCTTTCCTCTGCTGGCCGGGCAGTTCGTGCGGATCGCCGCCGAGCAGCGGTCGAGCGACGTCTTCCTCGAAGTGCTCGCGCCGGGAAGCGCCGAGCCGACCGAGATCGACGGCCGTACCTACGCGACGGGAGCCGACGCCTTCGAGCTGATCGCGAAAATCTCCGGCGAGGCGCGCGTGCGGGTCGTGCTCGGCGAGGCGATCGGCGACGCGCCGGGATATCGCCTGACGATCTCGGCCCCGCATCGGCCGACGGCCCGGGAAAGCGCGAGCGCCGCGGCGTTCGCCGATTTCGAGGAGTCGAGGGCCTTGCCGGCCGAGCAGGCGATCCCCCGGCTCGAACGGGCGCTTCGATGGGCCGCGCAGGCGAGGGAGGGCGACCTCTCCGCCCGCATCCACGATCGGTTCGGCCGCCTTCTTCCGGCCGACGATCCCGAGGGGCTCCGGCATTTCCGCGCGGCCGCGGCATTGGCCCAAGAGCCGCAATTGGCCGGCATGCAGCTGCACAAGCTGGGCCTCGTCTTCGCCGGCCTGCAACGGTTCGATGAGGCCGCGGTGGCCTACCAAGCGGAGCACCGTCTCGCCCAGCGCTCGCGCGACCGGTTCCGCGAGGCGTTGGCTCTCGAGGGCCTGGCGGCGCTCGCGAAACTCCGAGGCGGGTTCGGCGAGGCGCTCGCCCGCGAACGACAGGCGCTGGCGATCTGGCGGCAACTGGGCGATCGGATGCACCAGGCACAAACCCGGCAAATCTTGAGTGGAGTGTCCGCGGATCTCGGCGATCACGAGCAGGCGGCGGCGGACGCCAAAGAGGGCCTGGCTCTCGGTCCTCCTCCTGCTCAGCGGGTCGATCTGCTCGATCTCCTCGCCCTGGCTTATCGCAACATGAAGGATTGGGATCGGGCGCGAGCGATTTCGACCCAGGCGATCGCCGCTGCCCGTCGGCTGGGCGACCGCGATAAAGAAGCCTCCTGCCTGCTCACGGCGGGAGCGATTGAATTGGACCGGTGGCGAATCCGGGAAGCTCTCGTCTACCTCAAGCCCGCGGAAGAGATTCTTCTTCACGAGGTTGACCACCCCGCCTATCTTGCGAATGTCGAGGTCATGCTCGGCGCCGCCGATACTCACAATGGCGATCTGGGCCAAGCCTTCAAACGTTTCGCTCGATCGCTGGAGGGGTATCGCCGCCTCGGCGATCGCAGCGCGTGGGCCTTCGTGATCTCCCGCCGATCCGACGCCTTGCGGCAGGCCGGCCGGTTCGAGGAGGCGCGCGCCGATCTCGAGCAGGCGATCTCGATCCTGGAATCGCTGCGGCCCGGGTTGGAGCCCCAAGCGCGCGCCAACCTGCTCGCCAACCGGCATCGATTCTTCGAGCGCTTGGTCGATCTGCTCGTCGAACAGAAAAAATTCTCGGCCGCTTTCGAGGCGAGCGAGAGGTCGCGGGCACGGACCCTGTTGGACGAGGTGAGCGGTCGGCCGGTGACTCCGCCGCGGAGCTTGGCGGAGATTCAAGCGGCGCTTTCCCCCGGCTACGTGCTGCTCGACTATTGGCTCGGCGAGACGCGGAGCTTCGTCTGGGCGGTGCGCCGAGAGGGATTGTCGCTCGCGACCCTGCCGACCCAAGAGGTGATCGAAGGGCAGAGCCGCCAGGCGGCCCGCGCGCTCGGAGTCCCGCCGGGCCGGCTGACGACGCGCGATCGATCGATCTCGGTCCTCGCCCGGACGCTGTTTGGCGGCATCGCCGGCCGGCTTTCCGGCGAGCGCTTCGTGATCGTCCCGGACGGCGAGCTGTTCAACGTGCCGTTCGCCGCGCTGCCGATCCCCGGCCCGGCCGATGCCGCCCCAGAGCGAACCCCCGAACGGCTGATCGATCGGGGGGCGGTGGTCACCCTTCCCTCGGCCTCCCTCGCCCTCGAAATTCGCGATGCCGTGGCCCGACGTCCGGCGGCCGACGGACTGTTCGCGGTCGGCGATCCGGTGTTCGGCTGCCCGGACGACCGGCTCGCCTGCAAGGCTCCGGCCGTCGTGCGGCCCTCTCTCCTCGAACGCCTCCGCGGCTGGGCCCAAGCCCGCTTTCGACCGCCGGTTCCCCGCGAGCGCGATGCCACCGCGGGCGAACTGCCGCGGATCTCCCGCACCCGCTCCGAGGTGGAGGCGATTGCCCGGCTGGCCGGCGCCGGAGAGGTCACGGAGCGGCTTGATTTCGCGGCGAGCCGAAGCGCCGTGCTCGGCTCGCCTTTGGAATCTTTCCGCATCCTCCATTTTGCGACTCACGGGCTGGTCGATCCGGCGCGGCCGGCGCGCTCAGGCTTGGCGCTCGCCCGGCGCGATCCGAAAGGCGCCCGGCTCGCGGGCGATCCGTTCTTCCGCCTGGGCGATCTCGCCGGGCGGAGGCTGCGCGCCGACCTGGTGGTCTTGAGCGCCTGCGACACGGCGCTGGGACGACAGACCCGCGGCGAAGGGCCGCAGAGCCTCGGCCGGGCGTTCCTCGCGGCCGGGGCGGGCAACGCCCTGGTGAGTCTTTGGCGGGTCGATGACTCTTCGACCGAAGAGCTGATGGTCGGCTTCTACCGCCAGCTCTTGGAGCGCGGGCTTCCCGCCGCGGCGGCCTTGCGCCAGAGCCAGCTCGCCGTTCGGTCCCGAGCCGAATGGAGCGATCCGTACTACTGGGGCGCCTTTGTGCTTCAGGGCGACTGGCGGGATGATGATCGTGAAGCGGAAAAAAGAGCCAACGAAACAAACCGAAGGGTGTCTTCCGAGAATGTGATGAGCCGGGCAGCTGAGCCTCGGCGTTTACGATGAAAGGATCTGGATATGCCCAATCAATCATTGGAACTTTCCGCCCGTGCGCCAGAGACCAAACGGTCGAAATCGCCTTCGAAGTCTCGGCCGACCACGACCGCGACCGCGGGCGAAGGTGGAGACGGCGAACCGAAACCGTCGCCGAAGAAGATCGTGGCCGATTCCGGGGCGTTTTTCCTCAAGGTCAGCCCGGCCAAGCCGAAGTCCGCCTAAAGCCGAATCCGCGGCGGCACGCCCGCCGCGGCCTCGGAAACTTCGGATGACCGCCCTCCCGCGCAGGATCCAACTCTTCGGTGTGAACGGCCGCACCGGGCGCTATGCGTTGCCGTCCCTGTCCAGCGACGATCTGGAGGTTGCGGCCCGGCATGCCATTGCGCCGCCCCAACTGGTGGCGGATGCCCGCCGCTCTCTGCTCGATCGAGAGGTGGCGAGCTTCGAAGGGGTCCTCGGTCCCGCGTCGGATGCATGTGTCCGGGATGGCCGCAAGCGGTCGCCCGGCGCGGATCTGCCCGAATGGGAAATCGCGCAGCGCGGCTGGGGGGTGGTGTTTCCGGCCGGCGACGGTCAAACCCCGGCGATTCGCGAAGCCTTGAGCCCTCTTTTCGCCCTGCGCAGGAGCCAGGTCGGAGCGGTCTCCGAACGCCATTTTCGCGAGTTGGAGTATCGCCCGGGCGAGCTGCTGTTCGAATTTCGTCGGCGCAACCGGGCGACCCCGGGCATCGCGGATCCGAAGAAGATCCCCGGCTATCTGCTGCTGGTCGGCGGCCCGCAGGCGATCCCGTTCGACTTTCAAACCGAGCTGGCGGCCCAGGAGTACGCGGTGGGCCGGATCGATTTCGAGTCGATCGAAGGCTACGCCCGCTACGCCGAGAGCGTCGTCCGCGCCGAGCGCGCCGTGGCCCCGGTGGAAACAACGCGCCGCATCGCCTTCTTCGCTCCCCGGCATCCGGACGATCCGCTGTCCGAGGAGAGCTCCCAAAGGCTGGCCGCGCCGCTCGCCGACGCCTGCGCCCTGCCCGGCGACGGTTGGACTGTCGAGCGGATCTTGGGCGAGCGGGCGACCAAGCACCGCTTCGCCGAGCTGCTCGCCCGGGCGTCGCCGCCCGCGATTCTGTTCACCGCCGGTCACGGCGCGGTCTTCGAAAGCGGCGACGAGCGGCAGGCGGCCCACCAGGGCGCGCTGGTGTGCGCCGACTGGCAGGGTCCCGAGGCCGCGGCCATTTCGGAGTCCGATTACTTTTCGGCCGACGATCTTCCCGCCGAGACACGCCTTCGGGAAATGATCGCGTTTCACTTCGCCTGTTGCAGCCTCGGCGTGCCGGCGCAGAACGAGCTGCACCTCGCCGGCCTGCCGATCCCCGAGTGGCTCGCGCCGCTGGACCTGGTCGCCCGGCTGCCGCAGCGGATGCTCACCCAGGGAGCGCTCGCCGCGATCGGCCACCTCGACCTCGTCTTCGCCTACAGCTTCCGCGAAGGCCGAGACGAAGAGGACGCGTGCACCGATCCGCCCCTGCTCTACGACCGCTGCTTGAAAGATCTCCTCCGCGGCCGCCCGGTCGGGGAGGCGATGAGCCCCTTTCGCGCCTGCTACCAAGCCCGTCTGGTCGAGCGCGCCGAGTTGGTGCAGCGCGCGCACGACAAGGTGGAAGTGGCGGCCGACACCCTCTGGGAAGTGGAAGCCGCCTGCCACGACGCCCGCTACTACGCCGTCTTCGGCGACCCGGCCGTGCGGCTGGCGGCACCTGTCGAGACGGCGCCCTGAGCGGCTCGGCGCTCAACGGAACCGGCGCTGGTGACCGCCGGAGTCCAAGGTCCGACCTCGAACGGCGCGGAGGATGTCAAGCCGGGCGAGAACAGAACAAGAAACTCTGGTCTGTCTTGTCACTCCCCTGTGCCGCCCAAGAAGTCTGGCATCCCGGCCGTCGTCAACCCGGAGAAGAGCCGGAAGGAGTCCGCGCGAAAACAGGCTTCGCTGCCCCCAACAAGCAAGAACCTTCGGGCCTCATCCTGCCCTGCTCGCAGCCCGGCCTGGGAAGGCCCGACTCTGCCTGGCATCTTGGAGGGCGGACCGGGCCGCGACCTCGTTGCCAGACAGGCGGTGAGTGAGAGCAAGAAGCAGAGTAAGTAGCAGATGCGCGCGGTCGCTCTCCAGATCGGCGGCCGGACGGTGCAGCGTCCACCATTCCGCCGCTTCCGTGTACATCTTGCGTTGGAGGAAAAGAAGGCCCCGCTTGAGCATGGCTCGCTGCTCGATACCGCTGGCGCCACGATCGAGCAATTCGTTCAGGCGCATCCCCTCGACCGCTATCTCGCCGATTCTGTCGATGGACAGGAGTTGATCGATCTCCTGCGCTGAAAACGCGATTCTGGCCTCCACCCGGCTGAGCGTCTGGTTGATCTCGGACGGCAGGGGTAGAGACAAAAGGGAACTCGCTTCGAGATCTCGTGCCAGCGCTGCCCCCGCGTCCACCCTGGCGAGTAGCTGATCCGACCAGGCCCGATCGAGATCGGCGAGAATGCGAGCGTCGCGGGCCAGCCCAGGCTTCTTTTCCTCTGCCTCGCTTTTTCGGGGGGCGTGCGGAATGTCTGGCCCAGTCTCACTCATGTCGCTTCTCCGCAATCGACTCGAGTGGCTGCAGGAAAGCGTCCACGTCCAGAGTTACCATTCCCCCTAAGTCCTGGTGGACGTTCAACGTTTGGGCCGGCTCCCACCGCGCAACGCTAAGCTCGGGCAATTGCGAAATAATCTCATTCAGGAATGCGGGGCTCCTCCGGTCGGGCGGTCCGCCATCCCTCTCGCTCTCCGGTGCCGCGGATTCCTGATCGTCTTGTTCTTTCATGGAATCTCCTTTAGATGGCGATAGTATTTGCCAACTCGCTGAAGACGCGCCGCTCCAGCAGGGAGATGCAAGCGGTAGTCCGTTCGAGGGTGGCGAGACAACCTGCGTACTCCGACTGGATTTGAGCTAGCCGCACACCGCGCTCCTGGGGCGCCTGCTGCGACACCTCCGCGACCAGTCGTGACAGATAGCCTGCGCGTTCCCGAATGACTTCCAGAGTCGGCTCCTCGGGTTCGAAGTCGGGCTTTGTCTCCAGTTCGATAAGCATAGGCTCGAACTCCTGGAAGCGGCCCAATTCCTCGACCAGGGCACGGCGCACCTCACTGGCGAGGCTGGGATCGCGGAGAAAGCGGGAAGAGGCCGAACGGAACCAATCGAGTACCTCGCGGCGCTCCATTTCGAGAAGCCGGTCCTCCTCCAGGATCTTTCGTACGATGCGGCCGGAAACGCCCATCAAAGACGCCGCCTCCAACCAATCGAGCGCTTGGCGCCGCTTGTCCTTTCGAAACCAGTAGTACAGTCCGCCGAGTGCTGCGAGCAGATCGCGCTGGCGTGGATCGATCTGCAACGCCCGGAGCAGCGGCTCACTCAGGGCGGCGACCTCCACCTCGCTGAGAATCGCCTTTCCTCGCGTGCGGGAACGGCACAAGGCCACCGCCTGGATGAATAGGAAGCCGCGAAAGACCTCGCGGGGAAACGGAAGATCCCCGTCGAGCAGAGGAGAAAATGTTTCATCGGCCGTATCGTCGTCAGGCGGCAAGAGATCCGTCGGCCAGTACCGGGAGAGGAACGCCTCCGCCTCGGCCAGGGCACGCTCCGTATCGTCGCTGCGTAGGGCGACGCGCGCATTCAGCGCGGAACCGACCACCTCGAGCTGGGCCTTCTGTTCACCGGTCGGGTCGGCGAGCGCCGTAAGCTTTTCGAGCAGGGCCGTGGCAGCTGTGAAATTCTCTTGGTTGATCGCCTTCCGCAGATCGATCAGGCCGATCCTCAATCGCGAGTGGACCACCGAATCGGCCAGACTTCCCAGGCTCGTAACCCGTGCGAAATAGATCTCGGCCTGCTCCGTATTCCCCTCACTGAGGCTGCGCTCCGCGAGTTGCAGCAGACAAACGCTCTGATTCTGCAATATGGACTTCTCGACGTTCGCGAGCAGCGGCGCGGCACGCTCGAAGAGCTGAAGTGATTCGGCGGCCTTTCCCGCATAGCCCTGGGCGAGGGCGAGCAGATAGACAGCCTCGCCTCGCCGCGGAGCTTCGTCGACCACGGCCTCGAGATCACGGATTGCTCCATCGACGAGGCTCCGTAGGTGTCCTGCGACATTCTCCTTTGAGGAGCTCGCGAAGATCTGAACCCGACAGTAGGCCCTGAGGAAGAGGAAATCGAGCCGGTCGAAGGGGGTGAGCTTCTGTTCCGGAATCTCCTCCGCTATCTCCAGCCCATTTTTATAGTATTTTTGCCAGACTGCGGTGGTGAGACGTATCAGGTCGCGATCGAGAAGTGCTTTGTCCTCCCGTCGGCCTCGGGTCGGGAACAACGTCTGCACTGGTCCTCCGACGGTGAGCAAGATCGATCCGATCAGAAGGAGGAGCATCATCGTGGCCGCCGTGCGCCCGATGGGTGTCTGGCGGGAGGCCGGCACTCTCGGTTCCGGCTTTTCAGACTCTCCGCCCAACCTTTTCTGCAGGTCGGTGCTCTCGGCGATGAGGTGCTGCCGGACCCTCTCGATCTGCTCGAGTTTGCGACGGTTTTGATCGAGCCTCTGCCGGAGCGCAGCTTCATTCGGCTGTGGCGCAATCCGGGTGGAGCGGGGAGACGGTTCGGTTTGGGGCGGTTGCAGGGATGGCGGAGACGAAAAAAATGCCAGGGGGACCGCCAGCACTGTCGCGGTTAGAAAAATCACGATCGCTGCTCCCAATCGCAAGCGCGAAATGCGCAGCCCTTCCCGTCGCTCGACCCGCCAGCCGTTAACGGCCAGGGCGCATTGTAACGCGGCCATAAGCCATAGCATCCACAACATCACCAGCGGCCAGATGTCAGTCGACTTCACGTCACATCTCCCGTTCAGTTCTAACCTGAGAACAGCCGTTTCTCGTCGAACCACGGTATGGCCGGCGCGACGCTGTCCCCGCGGCGCGGCTCGAAGCCGAGCGATTGGTAGAAAGCCTCGACACCGAGCCGCAGGCGATTGAGGTTTGCGCTGCTTCCGGCCAGCTCCGCCAGCCACGAGAGCCAGCAGAGAATCGCCGGTTCAAGATCCTCTCCTTCGGCCTCATGGAGCTGCGACCATGCCTCCGCGAGCCGGGCAAAGGCGTCGGTCAGGTACTCCCGCGGATAGTTCTGCGATTCGACGGCGCAGATTTGTGCGATTCCATCGAGCAGGTTGACATAGACCTCGGCATACCGGCCGGCCTTCCCGCCAGCGTTCGGCATTCTGGTAATCGACTGACGACTGTCGCGGCAGTAATGTAGGACCTCGATCCAAGTCGCCCGCTCCGCGGAGAGACGTGCAGCGAGGAGAGACTGCAAGACCTTGTGCCAAGAGAGGGAGAAATCGCGCCGGAGCCATTGCAGCGCCTCGTCGGTATTGGCTAGCCACCGACCGTTGACATAGGCCAGGTACAAATACTGCTCGTCAGTGATGGGACTCCCGGCCTGATCTGCCGGCCAGTCGAAACGTTTCGTCGAGCCGGCCATGATGGCCCCGCGCAAAGCGGCCACCAAGCGCTCCAACTCGCGCCTCTGCGGTTCGCCTCCGCCCACAAGCTCACGAACCCGGGCGATAAAGATGGATGTCTGCTCCTGGGGAGATCGGGCACGCTTCATCGTCGCTTCGGCCGCGCCGCTGACGTCTCCAGCCCAGGCGCGCAAGCGCTCTACAGCCTCCCAAGGGACATCCGGCGCGGGTGCCGTACGCGCCAGCGCATTGAGGATCTTCAGTGCGTTGCCGGGTTTACCCTCGCGCTCCCAGTGATCGGCGAGGTTTTGCGCTGTGAGCTCCTCTGTAATTCGGTCCAGCTCAGAGACGGCCTGTGTGGAGGTGAGCGAACGACCGAGCGCGGGGCGTAGCTGGCCGATAACGAGGTCGGTGAGGCGACTCGCCAGGGGAGCGAGCGGCTTAGGAAGCGCGGCTGCCAGCGCGCTCTGCGCGCGAGCGGGGTTACTGACCTGGGAGAGCAGTCGCCGCCTGGCGCGCTCGCTACGACCCATCGCGGGAGGCAGCAGATCGGCAACGAGAGAGCCGTAGAGGGAGGCTCCCAGCATGTACCCTCGATCGGTGGGCGCGGCATGGAGGAGCGACTCCGCCGAGAGCCAGGTCAAGAAAACTTCATCGGCACGCATAAAATCGGCGAGTCCCGCGCCTTCGACGGGCAGCGGCATTACAACCCAATGTTCGTTTCCGGCGCTGTCCCCGACCGAGAAGACCTGTGCGGGGGACAACAAGAACCGGAGCGGACGCAACAGCTCCAACTCGCTCGCAACTCGCAGCACCTGGCGCGTCAATTCGAGCGCGCGCGGCAGGAAGGTTGCCGGCTCCTGGCGCCACTCAAGAATGATGCGGCTGAGCGGGCATAACGCTCCTCCAGGCTCTCCCCAGTGCAGGTGCAACCCTTCCGAGTTCTCGCTCTGGCGGTCGTAGATCCAGGACCTACCGCCGCGCAACCGCGCCATGGCTTCGACTGAGGCGATGATAGCGTCGCGGTTGCGAAGGCTCGCGGGGAGCACGGCGTGGGCGCTCCCGTCCTCCGCCAGCGTCAGATGCCCCAGGGGTAGTGCGAGAGTCGTTTCAGCCATCGTTGCTACCTTCAACGATAGGAGCGCCGCCCATCAGTTCGCTCTATACCGGTTGAGAATCGTCGTGATGCGGAGGACTGCCTGACCCTGCTCCTTAATATTGTTTCCTGTCCTGGCCAGGGCGAGCTGGGTGATCGCCTCTGAGAGTTCCTCTTGCCCCGTAGGAGGCAGATCGTCGAGCGCGCGTTGAGCTTCCGCAAGGAGCTCACCGGTTCGGTCGGTTACTGGCGGGCTCGTAGGTGCGGATCTGGGAGCACCTCCGCCTTCGACTCCGGCTTCGAGGGTCACATAACCCCGCGCCACGGCATCCGCCAACTCCACGCGGCGCTTCTCTATGAGTGCATCCTGGCCGCGCTGCAGCTTGATCGTCTTTCTCTCGTTGGTCTGTGCGTGCAGGACTTCGCCGAAAAAGATGCCGTCGGCGTCGAGCGCGAACGTAACCTCAAAACGATGAGTGCCGACTGGCGCCGGCGCGAGGCCGTCGATCACCGCCTCGCCGAGCTGGTAATTCAAGCTTGCCCTTGGATTGTCACCCTGAAAGACGGGAATGTAGATGCTTGTTTGGTTATCCGTGGCAGTCGTGTACCCCTTGCGCGTGACCTTGTGCGGGATGTACTTGTCCTTCTCGATCAAGGGATCGTAAACGTCATCCTTTAGGCCGATGCCCAGCGTATGGCTGACGACATCCTTGATCTGGGCATCGTTGAGCGGTTGCGGCACCGGGGCCTCTGTATCGAGTTTCAGCCCTACCTCCTCGTTCAGCTCCGCGCTCTGGCTCGGTGTGAAGTCGACAGCCAGGCGCGCAGCACCGATGGCAACGATCTCGTCCGGATTTAAATCCGCCTTGATCGGCTTCTTGAACGTCTCCGCGAGCATCTGTCGGACATTAGGGACCTTGCTCGATCCGCCGACCAGCACAAACGCATCGACATCGTCAAAGGTTAGGCCGTGACGTTTCGCGGCACTGTTCATCGCGACCTCGACCTCAGCCTTGGTACGGTCTAGGATGGGACGGATCATCTTCTTGAACTCCCCAGGGCCGAGGAAGTACGAGATCTGGTCGATATCCGGCGCCAGATTGGCGAGGAAGAACTCCTGCTCGGAGTCCTCGGTGCAAAGATTGATCTTCACCCGCTCCGCTTCGAGGCGCAGACGGCCTATCACCCGGGAGTCGTCGCGAAAATCGCGCCCGTGATCCCTGCGCACATTGGCAAGCACCCACTCGATGATCAATTGGTCGATGTCGCCGCCGCCGAGATGCGCGTCTCCGCCCGTGCCTAGTATGTCGAACTCGCGCCCATTCTTCACTCTCACAATAGACACGTCGAAGGTGCCGCCACCGAAGTCATAAACGATGAACGTGGCATTTTCCTCCTCGCCGAGACCATAGGCTACGGCCGCAGCGGTCGGTTCGTTGACGATGAGCCGGGGGTTCAAGCGGGCGAGCCTTGCCGCTTCGCGCGTGGCGTTCTTCTGTGGCTCCATGAAGTAGGCCGGCACTGTGATGACGGCGTCATGGATCGGCTCCCCGATGTACTTCTCGGCATACCCCTTGAGTTCCTTGAGAATGCATGCTGAAACGAACTCCGGCTCGAATTCCCGGCCAGCCGCCTGGATCATGCGCTTGCCACCGCCCTCGACGCGCTCGCCCATGAAGCGTTTGGCTTCGATGACGACGCCGTCGGGGTCGCGCTCCAACTTCTGGCGAGCCGCGTCGCCTACGCTGATCTGGCCATTTTTGCCGACGTAGACCACGGAGGCCGTAGTGCGTTGGTTGGTCGGGTTCGGTATTACCGTCACCTCGTCTTTCCCTAGAACGTAGACGGTTACGACCGAGAAAGTCGTCCCGAGATCGATCCCTATGACCTTGTGGTAGTCGGACATTGGCAGCTCTCCTCGCTCAGTCGTTCCAGATCGTCGGGCGAAACCGGGATGGCCGGTTCGTCCATGGGATGTGCGTTGTCCTCGACCGCCGCAATCGGTTCGCCATCCGTGAACGAGGAAAGAACGCTCAGCAACTCTCCCGCGAGGCCGTTGGGATTCCACAGCCGCAGACAGCGTAACGACGGGAGGAAGGCATCTTCGGAGAGATTTTCGCACAGCCATTCGGAAATCGACGCTGCTTTACGATGCCGCTGCCAAACCTGCTCGGCAAGGCTCGGCTGCACAGTCAGGAGGATGTTTTGCGGATGCTGCTCGTCATAGATCCTTCGCTTGTTTTCATCACCAATGTCATCATGGATCTGATCGAGGCGGTGGATCTCTTCCTCCACGTCGCCGAACGTTCGCTGCGCCTTAGCCCGGGCTACTTTCATCGCCTTTCCACGGAGCTCGGTAATGCGCGCGGCGATTTCTTCCGCCGAGGCGAGCGGGGAAACGCCGAGCCGCGCATATGCGTTTTCGAGATCGATGCGAAGGAAAACCTTCGCGCGAGGGCGGTTCCTCGTTCGCGATATTCCAGCGCTAGAATCCACCATGCGACTCCACCTCGCTTTCGATCCGGTTGTACAGCTCGGTGATGTGCTTCTGGTCGTTTTTTTCGGCCTGACCAAGATGCGGCTCAATCTGCTCCAGAGCCGCGAGCAAGCTCGCTCGCGCGGCGGCGTCCCGTCCCTGCCGGCGGAGCCGGTAGCCTTCGAGAGCCGCGGCGAAGGCCCGGCAATAAGCAAGCTCGGCTGCGTTCCTCGGATCGAGTGGAGACGCTCCCCGCAAGACCGAGGTAGCTTCTTCCGGCTTGGCCTCACGTAGGAGTCGATGCGCGACTGCGAGCCGTTGCCGGAATGCAAGCGTGGGGTAGTCGCGGAGGAACTCGTTGACCTCGCTCATCTCGCTGCTACCGCTGCCGCCGTAGGCGGCCTGGGCGACCAGCGTGTCGGCTGCGTCGAAACGATCCGCTCCTAGGAGCGCCAGGACCCGAAGACGCAGCAGCCGTGGCTCAGCGGCAATCGCGCTCTCGAGGCCGTCGAGCAGCGCCAGCATCTCGTCGAACCGGCGTTCTCTGAGCAGGCGGGCAGCGCTACTCAGCGCTTCGCCCGCCGCGAGCTGGCGCTTCAGTGTCTTCGCCCGGTCGGCGAGCGCTCGCGCTTGCCGGGCCGACGGTGGGTGAGCCTCGGCGGCGAGCGTCGCGATCGCGAACGCGCGTTCTACATCGCTCCTGCTTGCGAGAGCAGAGGCGAGATGCTCTTGCCAGGGGGCATCGATCGGGACGGGTGGCACGATTGCCGTTGGACGGGCTCCGTCGACGCTTGCGAGCGCCGCGCCATAGAAGACACGTGCGAAGTCCACCAGCCAGGCGGTCGGCTCCTTCAAGCGTGCAAAGACCGCTGCAGCCTCCTGCACCGCTTCGTCGACGGAGCGCTCCTGGAGCGCCGTGTTAACGGCGCTCCGCGCCACGGCTAGGTAGGCGTTGTCGATGTCCTCGGTCAGGATTCGCAGCACTGTGCGATGCGACTGGCGCGTGCAGAGCTCCGCGGCTCTGCCGAAGCTCTTGTGCGCCTGATCTGGCGCGCCGGCCGCAAGCTGACAACGGCCGAGCAGATACAGCAACGAGTACTCCGGCGGGCGCTCCTCGGACAGGCCCTCGATAGCCTTGCGGGCTGGCTGGTGCGCACCGACTGCATAGAGCCTTGCCGCCTGCGGGTTTCCCTGCGCGAGTGTCTTGATTCCGAGCGCCTCGATGGCGAGCGCTCGCGCGCTCATCTGCTCCGCCCGGCTCAGGCAATGCGCCACGGCGCGATCACTCCACTGCACCGCTTCGTCGAATCTGGCCGCCATGGCGAGTTCGAGAACCATCTTCTCGTAGAGGCACAAGGAACCGGGCGAGCGATCCAGGTCTCTTTCGAGTTCGGAAATCCCAGCGCCGTGGATCGCGTCAGGGGCCTCGAGGTCGACATCGCGCCGTCGTCGTGTACCCGTCTCCCCCTCCTTGCGCCGCTCTCTTAGGATTTCCTCGATCTTGCCAGCCGCGAGGAGAGAGTCCTGATCGTCCCGTTTGACGAGGCGATGGAAGCGCTCCAGTGCAATGTGCGCCTCCTCGAAAAACTCTCCGACTACCAGGAACCTAGCGGCGGCGAGCTCCACTTCTGGATCGGCGGGATTGCATTCGCGGGCGCGATCGACATAGGCCATCGCGCGGTTCACCGAGTCTCTCGATCCTAGCCTGGAATCCTCATAGGCGCTGCTCGCCATGTGGATCAACAAGCTGGCAGCCAGGGCGTTGATCGCAGCGGCGCGCAGCTCGGGAGTCAAGGGGCGTCCCTGCTCGGTGGCGGTTACCCGCTTGATGTGGCCAGCGAGAACCCGGAGCGGGATGGGCATCTCATAGCCCGCTTGCCGCTCCACGCGATCGAGGACGCCCTTATCGAAAAAGGGTGTCTCCGTGCGGACGAACTCCAGCAGCTCCTCGGCCACATAGAGTTCGCCCGGTTCGGGCCTCCACTGCAAACAGATCAGACAGAGGTCGGCGAAAACTTCGAGATGCGCCCTTTTGAGTTGCTCGACATCAAGGTCGTCCGCCGGCTCCGCAGGCGCATAACTCGTCCGCACTCTCGCCGCCGCGCTCCTCCAACGGCCCGCCAAGAGCCTCGCGAGCTCCGTGCCCTCTTCGGGAATAAGGCTGGCGAGAGACTCCGCGGAGGCGGCAAGCGCTTCGGCGCGCTCGTGCGCATCATCCCGGTCACCAGGACCCAGCAAGAGACGGTAAGGCTTGTCCCCAAGCAGGTAGTGGCGGAACACCAGCTCGGCGCGGCCGTGATGGATCCACTGGCGGAGCAGATCGGGATCCGCGGTGATCTCGTCGTGGTTGACGGCCACCCAACCTGGCTCTCCCGGCTCGTTGCCCTCAACATAACGGAAGACTCCCCTTCCCGAGCGTTCTGCGGCGCTCGTGATACCCCTCGCCTGACGCGCGAATAGGCGATGAGTTTTCACGATCTGTCCGAACGTGAGCGGATCACAGGCGCCCAGCAGCACCAGCCGGTATTGATGCCGGTTTAGCTCGGCCCAGGCAGCGTGGTAGCATCCTTGGTCACGCAGTAAAGTGAACAGTGCCGCCCGGTTCTGGTGATGGATGAAGTCCTGGGGCTGCTCGCTCAGACACCTTTCCACCAGCCGCAGTGCTTGTTCATGGCTCCCCTGGCTCGCCAGCACGACCGCCCGGCGTGTGAGAAAAGCGTTGTGCAGACGCCGGAGCGCCGGGCGGTCCGGATGGAGGCGCCGGAGCGTCACGATCGTTTTCACCGCCACCTCGGTGTCCTCCGGGCGTTCGAACCGCTCGACGAGACACGCCAACACCAGCGATTCGCCACGCGAGCCCGGGGCTTCCTTTGCGAGGTGGCCTGCCAGCTCCTCGGCGCTGGCCAGCGCCCATGCGATGGCACTCAGCACGAGTCCGTGCATGGCAGCATCGGGCGATATCTTTTTTCCCAGATACTCGCGCGCCAACGCAGGACCGTCCAGGGGATGGAGAAGAGCGACCTTCGCCAGCAGATCGGCCCACAGCGAATCCCAGGCCGGTCCGCTGGGCAAGGTCCCCAGGTGCTTCTTGAGCGCGCTCGGCTTAGTTGCGAGCACGGTCTGCGCCTCGGCACGTAGGAATCCGGCGTACAGGAACTCTGGGTGAGAGGCCTCCAGCTCCGTCGCGATACGGCGGGCCTGCTCGGCCCTACCGGCGCGCAACGCGAGCAGGCCGCGCAGATATTCGATGAGCGGAGACGTGGGGATGAGATCCTTCAGACGATCGAGAATCGCCACGGCGGTGGCGAGCTCGCCAAAGCGCGCGAAAAATAGAGCTCTCCTCACCTCGTGGAGCGGGTTGAATGGGTCTGCGCGGCGGGCCGCGGAGAGCCGTGAGCGGGCAATGTCAAATTCCGACGCATAGAGGGCTGAGAGGCTGAGCAGGTTGGCGAGAAGTGGAGATCCCTCCCGCTGCGCCGATTCCAAGGCGGCGGTCCAATCGACCTCTCTCAGCCGGAGGGCGGTCATGGCACACTCACCAACTCGAGGCTGGCCCCTTGGGTCGCGTTCCACCTCACGACGTGAACGGCGGGGGAGGTCAGATGCGGTGCGTAGGCCAAAGCCACACCCTCTCCCGCGATCTTGTCGACCGCGCCCTCGGAGGAAATGGCATATAAATCCCCTTCGTTCGTCCACACCATGGCCGCTCCGTGCGCTCCGGAGCTAGCGCAGCCGCACACGAAGGTGCTCCGCGGCATGCGCACGGCGCGCACCGTCCTCAGGCTTGCCTCCACCAGGAAGAGGCCTCCTCCGTCCGTGACGATCGCGTACGGTTGGCTCCCAGCACCCAGGAAAACAACATTGCGAATACCTTCATAGAAGCTCCGTGGGCAGACCGCCATCCGTCCCGTCCCGGGATCAAGAACGCCGACCCTGGTGGCGCTATAGACCCCCGCTTCACCGTATTCGACGGCTCTGAAGAGGCCGACAGGTCTGCCGAGGTCTCCGGTTTCGATCCACTGCAGCGGTGTCTCGTGCGATACAGGCCAAGAAGCGCGCCCGAACATCCCGCGTGAGCCGAGCACCAGCAGGTTGTCTTCGCAACGGGCGAGGGCCATGACGGGATCACGGATGCGGAGAGCCGCCGCCGTGGTGGTGGTTGCATCGAGAAGCACCACGCCTCCCGCCGCGGTCCCCACGAGATCACCGGCCACGCACGCGCCGAAGCACAGCACAGGAGCCTCCTGCGGCAGATACTCCCAGTGTGTGCCGCGAAGACGCGCGATCATCGATTCGTACATGCCCACGAGGAGCTCGCCGGCCGCGTTGAGAGCCGCCGTGGAGTAACTGGCAAGACGAGCCAGGGGAGGGTATAGCTTGCCGTCCGGGGCCACTCCCACCCACTCGTCGAGATCCGTAACGAGAAAGGTCCAGCTTTCCCCGGTGACACAAGCGATAGGCCTTCCTGCGCAGCTCAAAGGTATGCAAAGGCTTTTCTTCACGGGGCTTTCCGTGGTGAGCGGATCGGACAGAGCCGGACTGCAGCCGACTTCCCGACCCCTCTGGTCCCGGAGGTCTGTCGGCCCCGGCTCTCTACCCGTGATCCCGCAGTAGATCTCCCAGAAACGGGCGTCGGGTTGCGGTTCATCCGCGAGCCAGATCACACGATGGAGACCGGAAAGGTAGGGGCCGAGCCGGCCGAGCCGGCGGCTATCGATGGTTTCGCGCAGCACGACCAAGCGACGGGCACTCTGGTTGCCCTCGCCGAAGAGCCTGACTTCGTGCTGGGTCCATTCCCTTTCGAACCACCGGGATGTAATGACGAAAAGGCCGATCTCGGACTCTTCGATCGCTCTGGTCGCCGCAGCCTGAACATCCGCACCCGGCGGAATTTGCTCTACGTCCAGCCAGACCGTGAATCCCGCCACCCGGAGACGGCCCGCGAGGTCGCGCACGAACTCGGCGTTCTCGCTCGGCTGCCGGGAATAGCTGATGAAGATCTGATGCCGGGAGGCCCCGGACGCGGCTGTCGGTGCTGTCGGCATGCCCGTTCTCGGTCCTTGAATCAGCTGCCCTTGCTGGACTTGAAGGATGCCACCGCATTGCTGCTCCAATCGACTTCGAGAGTGTATCCTTCGCGGAGCAAAGCCCTAGCCTCTTCAGAATCTTTGTAATCCCCGTACTTTCTATGGTTCGTCGGCGTCCACCTTCGCGAGAGATGGCTCAGGCAGATGGAACCTATGGTATAGGCGGCAAGGATGATACCCAGGATCGGTAGGACCAGGGCGCATCCCCATTCTTCCCAGCCTCCTATTGCCGAAAGAATGATGAATGCCACTCCCGCACATGAGGAGACTGCTCCAATCGTTACGACATTCTCTGTCTTTCTCAAAGAGTCATGGAAGCGCGCACAGCGTGCGCAGCGCCGTAGGATCTTGGCCAGGACCGCGTAGTAAATCGTTGTGCTTCTATAGTGATATTCGCGGCGTGTCTCCTTTTTTCCCTTGATCACTACCGACTTCTCCCAATCTGGTGGCTCCGACCCGCAAAAATGGCAGAGCTGCGAGCGAATCTCCCCAAGTTCCGCCCTTCTCGCGCTCACGCGTGCGCGCAACGACCGCGACGTGGCTATC
>DATMZU010000492.1:0-4073 GCA_035607435.1 Thermoanaerobaculia bacterium
TTCGCCAGCTCCTCCGGCGGGTACACCACCTGCAAGATCGGCGTCGTGATGAAGGTGGTGAACAGCGCCATCAGCACCATCATCGTGAACAGCGTCGGTGAGATCACCCCGAGCTCGAGGCCGATGTTGAGCACGATCAGCTCCATCAGGCCGCGGGTGTTCATCAGGACGCCGAGCGCGGCGGACTCGCGCCAGGGCAGGTGGGTCAGGCGGGCGGCTAGGTAGCTGCCGCCGAACTTGCCCAGGCAGGCGATCAGGATGATCGTCGCGCAGACCCCCCACTCGCCGAAGCCGCGGACGAGGCCGATCTGGGTGCGCATGCCGGTGAAAGCGAAGAAGGCCGGCAGCATGAAGATGATCACCAGGTCTTCGAGCCGGCGGGTGAGATCCTTGGCGACCCGGCTGTCGTGCGGAATCACCGCGCCGAGCAGGAACGCGCCGAACAGGGCGTGAATGCCGATGCTTTCGGTGGCGAGCGCCGAAAGCAGCAACGCGATGAACACCAGCGCGATGGGGGTCTGCGTGAGGCGGCCCTGGCGTTCCACCTTCTCGACCAGCCGGAGGAGCAACGGCCGCGCCAGCAGCAGGACGACGGCGATGAACGCGAGGGTCAGCAGGACGGTGACCGCGGCGCTGCCGATCCTGGCCTTGGCGACGCTGACCACGAAGGCGAGCAGGCACCAGGCGGTCACGTCATCGACCGCGGCGCAGGTGAGCGCCACGATGCCGAGCGGCGTTCGTTGCAGGTTGCGGTCGGTGAGGATGCGCGCAAGCACCGGAAACGCGGTCACCGACATGGAGACGCCGAGGAACAGCGCGAAGACCGTGAACGGCACGTCGCTGGTCGCGAAGCGCGGATAGAGCCAGAGGGCGAACGTCGAGCCGAGCAGGAACGGCACGACGATGCTCGCGTGGGAGATTGCGATCGTCGAGTGGGTGCCCTGGCGCAGCGTCCCGGTGTCGAGCTCCAGGCCGACCAGGAACATGAACAGGATCACGCCGATCTGCGCCAGCACGCCCAGGTAGGGGGCGACGCTCGTGGGCAAAAGATATCCGTAGGCGGCCGGGGACACCCAGCCGAGCAGCGAAGGCCCGAGCAGGATGCCGGCGATCACCTCGCCGATCACCGGCGGCTGGCCGAGGCGGCGGAACACCGAACCGACCGCGCGGGCGGTGATCAAAATCACCGCGAGCGCGAGCAGGACGTGGAGCAGGGTGTTGACGTTTCCCGGCGCGTCGCCCCCGAACCTGGGAACCCCCTCCGCCGGAGCCGGAGCCACGAGCGCGCGCCCGCGCTCGGCGAGCCATAGGAACAGGGCCACCGCTGCCGCGAACATCGCGAGATAAACGAGCGCGGTCCGCGAAAGGGAACTTCGGGGTCTCAGGTTTTCCGTGGCGAGCGAACCTTCCGTCATCACACTCTCTTCCTCCCGGGTGCGGTTCCAAAGTCGAGCCCTGAGAATATCGTGCTCCCCCGCCGATTTTCCGAGCCGGGAGCCATTGCAGAGTCATCGCAGCGACTTTGTTGACAACCGACTGCTGTCAGGGGACAATAGAGAAAGCTAGATAAGTTCATCTTCAATCCGTCCCCCCGGCCCCAAAGGCCGCGCTGTTGCGTGGTCCCTGAAACCGGGAACCCCTCTGCTTCGGCAGAACGAGCGCTGCCAGGCGCCTTGTAAGTCTTGCTTTGCCTGGATGGCTGCGTTCGCTCCCCCGGACATCCGCCCCTGAGGCTCGCCTGAGCCTCACCCCCCCTCTCTGCCATGTCCGGGTTCCCCCCCGTCCGGGGAGCCCTCTTAAGAAAGGAGGAGGCATGGAACGGTTGGAGCAGTGGAACGGAGGAGGCCTCCGACCTCCCGTTCGATCTTGGATTCCTGCAGCCCTGTTGTCCTCTGCCGTCGTCGCCTGGGAGTACCTGCTCGGTGCGGCGATGAACTCCGTCGATTGGAACCTGAAAGGCGTCGCCGCGCACATGGCGCTCGATCTCGCCATGATCCTGCCCGTGGCCTGGCTCGTGGTCGCCGCGGGCCGAAGGCTCGCGCGGCGCATCGGGATGGGCCTCGACGAGTGGTCCGGCCTGCTCGGCACCGCCGGCCTGATCGCCCTCCTGTTCGTGACCGCGATGACTCCCGTAGTCGCCACCCGGGATCTGGCCCACGAGTGGATGGGCAGCCGGTACGGTCTGTCGCTCGCCCAGGTTCAAATCACCCAGATCCGGCCCGACGAGACGATTCAAGAGGCGAAGCAGCTCTGTTCCTTCACCTCGCTGCGCAATCCGAGCTTCGCCGGCCGGCTCGACGCCTTCGAAGTGCCGCTCCGGTTCCGGATCGAAACGGCGGGCGGCGCCCTGCTCACGGAGCTTGCGGCGCTCCTGCCGCTGCTCGTGCTGGGGCTCTTCGCCCGGCGGCGCGCCGACCTGCCGAAACTCGACCTTTCGCCGCAGATCGCTTTGGTGCGCTGGTGGGCGCGGACGCTCAAGAAAGGTCCGGTCCGGGTGGGCGCCCTCGCCGCGTTGGCGCTGGTGTGGTTCTGCTACGGCAACGGCGTGGACAAGACCTACGCCCAATCGGTGGCGCCCGGCCTCGCGCCGTACAACGCCTGCACTTCGGGCGGGCCAGTCAAGGATTTCGACGTCCACGCGATCAACGTGGACATCACGATGAACCGCTACGCCGACCACGCCCCCGGGTTCATGTACGCCCTGGCGGCGAACATTCCCGGAATCCGCTCGTTCGAGTCGGCCTTGACCGCCGCCCGCGCGCGACTCGCGGCGACCGGCAACGTGAACCTGGACGAGCCCGGCCTTACGCGGGTCACCCCGGGCCTGCGCAAGGACCCGATCCAGCCGCTGGTGATCCGCGCCAACATGGGCGACTGCGTGAGAATCCATCTCACCAACGACATCACCGACGGATTCCCGGCGTCGCTCCACCTGCTGGGGCTGTCGCACACGGTGCTGAACGCGGGCGGCGCGGTGGGCGTCAATCCGGTGACCTACGCCGCCTCCGGCGCCACCATCACCTACGAGATTCCGATCCCGAAGGACCCGGGAGCCGAGCGCGCCTACTACTTCCATGACCACGGCGCCGGTACGTCGAACTTGAACAACGGCGGGCGCAACCGGTTCCGCGAGCGCCAGGGCATGGGCCTGTTCGGAGCGTTGGTGGTCGAACCCGAGGGCTCGACCTACCTGGACGTCGAGACCGGCGCGCCGCTCGACACGATCACCGGCAGCGCCTGGGAGGCGATCATCATCGATCCCAACCTGGCCGGTCGGCCGGACGGCAAAAACTTCCGCGAGTTCGTGATCATGTATCACGAGTTCGGGCATGAGAACTTCCGCGCCCTGTTCGACTTCACCGGCGCGATCCTCCCCCACCTCGACGGCGCGGCGCTCTCCGGCGTCTATCGGATCGGCGCCCGGGCGATCAACTACCGGAGCGAGCCGTTCCGCCGCCGGATCGAGCTTTCCAACCTGATCAACGGCGCCACGACCGGCAGCATCAAGAACGGCAAGGCGCTCGGCTACGCCTCCTATCCGTTCGGCGATCCGCCGACGCCGATCCCCCGCTCGTACCTGGGCGAGGCGACCAAGATGCGCGTGATGCACGCCGGGGCCGAGGTGTTCCACGTCCATCACCTGCATGGCGGCGGCACCCGCTGGCGGAGGAATCCCGACGCCGATCCGAACAGCAATTTCTGGAGCGGCTTGACCAAGGTCCCGAAGCCGGAATTGAAGTCGATTCACCTCGATTCCCAATCGATCGGCCCGGGCGGCAGCTACAACATGGAGAGCGAGTGCGGCGCGGGCGGCTGCCAGCAGGGAGAGGGCGAGTACCTCTTCCACTGCCACATCGGCCACCACTACATCGCCGGCATGTGGTCGTTCTGGCGCGTCCTCGCGACCACCCAGACGGCCGAAAACGACATCCACGGCCACCCGCTCTACGTCGAGCCGCGCCTGTACCAGCACAACAACGTGTTCAGCGACACCGAAGCGCCCTCCAACACGCCGCCGGCGGCGGCGGTCTCGGCGGGAAGCCTGATCGGCCTCCAGGTGGATTGGAACCGAA
>DATMZU010000088.1:0-3500 GCA_035607435.1 Thermoanaerobaculia bacterium
GTCGTGTTGGACGTACCCAAGGAGGCCGGGAAGATCGCTTTCGGTGCTCTCCTTGTCGGCGGCGGGACCGCCTGGGTGGACGACCTGGAGCTCGCCGCCGCCGGAAAGGACGTCCCGATCACCAGACGGCCGAAAAGCTGATCGGGGCGCCATCCAGCCCGCGGGATGGCCGCCCGCAGCGATCATTATTCCTTGCGTGGATTTCGACCCCTCGCTTCTCGCCGAACAGGCGAGGGATCGCTTTACCGCAGACCGAAGGGTGCTGGTATACTCAAGCGGGAAGCCTGAACCAACCACTCGGCGATAAATCTCCGCATGCTGACCACTACCTACCGAGCCGTCTTGAAGGGCGACCGCCTCGAGTGGCGCGGAGAGGCCCCTCCTGAGATTGCCGAGGAACGCGCAGTTCCTGTCGATGTCACGATCCTGCGGGACGAGCGTTTCGGCCTCTCGCGCTCGGCTCAGGCAGGCGAGAGGATGGCGGCGGCCCTCGAAAAGCTTGCGGCCTCCAATTCCGTTACGAGGATCGAAGATCCGGTCGCGTGGCAGCGAGAGCTCCGTCGCGATCGTCCCTTGCCCGGCAGAGATTGAGCGTGCTGATCGACAGCAACATCATTATCTACGCCGCCAGACCAGAGCACCAAGAGCTACGCCGCTTCATCGCCAAGCACACTCCGGCGGTGTCCGTCGTCAGCTACGTCGAGGTTCTCGGTTACCACCGCCTCACCGAGCAAGATCGTCGATATTTCGAGGACTTCTTCATCGCGGCTCCTCTGGTGCAGATCTCGACCGATATCCTGGAGCGAGCGACCCACCTTCGCCAGCAGAGAGCGATCGGATTGGGTGATGCCTTGATCGGCGCTACTGCCTTGGTCCACGACCTGCAACTCCTCACCGCCAACACCGACGACTTCCAGTGGATTTCTGATCTGCGACTGACGAATCCCGTTGCTCAGACGTAACTCGAGCAGCAATCGTCCCGGGCAAGCTGTTGGTCCAAGAAGGGAATGCGGGACGGGCCCTCCGATTCACTTGCGCACAGCCATCCGCGCCAGGATTGCTCGGAACCCGGGGTCCTCGCGCAGCTCCGCGAACGCCGCCTCCTTCTCGAGGGCCCCCGGATCGGCGAATCCTTTGTCCACCGCCTTGCGCAGGCACTCGAGCGCCTTCTTGTGGCCGGGCTTCCCCTTGCGGGCGTGGAGCGTTGCCATCTCGACCCACAGGTCGGGATCCTCGGGGCGGATCTCGGCAGCGAGCGCCAGCATGAAGACGGCGCGGTCGTACTGCTTTTTCGCCACGAGCACCTGCGGCTGGTAAAAGCTCAGCTGGCCGGAGTACATGTTGAGGATCCGTTGCGCGGAGAGGCTCTCTTCGGCATCGGCCGACGCGGCGCGCTTCTGGAGCTCCGGGATCTTGAGCGCGGCGGCGATCTGCGCCACGGTCACGACCACCTCGTTTTCCGGACTCGCAGCCGCCAGGATGCCTGGCGCGTCGGCGAGGATCTGCTGGTCCCGGAGGTCCCGTGCTTCGCGCTCGCGCAGCTCCCGCTGGCAAGCCGGCGAGGCCGAGAGGGCGGCGGCTTCGCGTTTCGCCTCCGACACGTCGCGCAGATCGGCATAGTCGAGCGCCATGGCCGACCAGGTATGGAAGGCATCGGCCGGATGGGCGTCGGCCTGCGCCCGAGCCCGATCGCGGTCCGCGGTCCACGCGGATTCGATGAGCGCGGGGCTCTTCTCCCGGAGCCCCTTCCTCATCGCCTGGAGCTCCATCCAGCCCACCTCCCGGGTGGCCAGCTCCTGAGGCGGCCACTCGTGCGTGCCGGCGAAGCCCTCCACGCGGTGCGGCACGCCGACCGCCGCGAGCGCCAGATCGAGGTCGCGCACCTCGTAGTAGTTGAAATCGTGGTCGCCGTACGTGCCGTAGAAGACGAACGAATCATCCTTCTTGGGCGACGTCCCGATCGGGAATCCGGCGCTCGCTCCGATCACTCCGGCGATCGACCCCGGAGCCGTGAGAGCGAGCACGCAAGCGAAGCGCACGGTGCCCGAATAGCCGGCCGCGTACACCCGCTTGTCGTCGATCGAGAACCGGGCATGGGTGTCCGCCCAGAGAGCGCTCATGGCCGCGAAGTTCCCCTCCATCGGCCGATCCCCCCCGACGTCGCTCGCCGTGTTCCAGGAGCTGACCACGATCCACCCGTAGGTCTCGGCCGCCCGCCGAAACAGCTCGGCGACCGTCTTCCCCTCCCCCCGCGCATCGAAGGCATAGAGGATCGGCCAACGGCGCTCCGGAGTGTAGATGGAGGGGAGATAGAGGGCGTACGCCTGGGTTGGCTGGCTCGCGCAGATCACCTTTTCGATGACGACTCCGCGGGGGAGATCGGCCGCTGAGGCGGCGCGGGCTGTAGGGAGAAAGAAGGCCAGCAGGAAGGCGAGCTTACGTATCACGAAGCGATCATATCGGCAGGTTGAGCAAGGAGAACCCAGCCGTGTGCTCCAACTTCTGATCGAAGGTCACGGTGTCCTCGCAACCCGCCTTCTGATTCTGCCAGCCGATCAGGTAGTCGGCGAAGTCAGCACGGCCTTCCCGGTACTGCGCCAGAGCGCGCCGGACGAGATCTCGGTCCTGGATCTCGAAAAGGCCCGTGGCGAGCACCTTCTCGAGCGTACCGGCGATGTCCGAGCGGGAGAATCCGTAGCCCCGCAAGGCCCAACACATCTCGCAAAGGACGATGCCGCTCACGTGGAGCCGCTCTCCCTCGGCCTGCACGGCGCGGAAAAAGGCCTCGACGGCTGCTGCTTGGGAAAGATCGTCCCTGACGATCGGCCGGAGAAGAAGGTTCGTGTCGAGCCCCCTCACCCTGATCCACCTCGGCGGACGCGCTGATCGTCCGCTGTCACAAAACGGGCGATGGCGTCGTCGATCTCCTCCACGGAGCGAGAGGGTGAATCAGGGCGTTGCAACAGGCCGAAGAGATCCTCGACCGAGCCGGTGAGCGGTCGGACTCGCACCTCTCCGCCCTCGTCGATCTGGAAATCCACTTGGTCCCCTCCCCCGAGGTGGAGATGCTCTCGAACTTCCTTGGGGAGGGTGATCTGGCCTTTGCTCGTGATCGTGGCGGTCGGCATCCTTACCTCCAGTAAGGAGTACGGTAGCAGAGGGCGGCGGGCTTTCGCCAGATCGGCAAAGACGGAGGCGACCCGCGCAACCACCGGGCGGATCCCGTGAACTGTCGATGCGACGCCACGGAGCGCCGATGCCGCCGGGGCTACCCGTGTTGCAACGAAAATCATCCGCGGTGCGATGCCGATTTCGCGTACGCCGCGAACAGCGTTGCATCACGAAACAGCGCTTGCATCACAAGGGCCTGCGCTCGCGCAACACAAAAGATGACCCGACCGGATCCTGCGCGTCCGCCGATCACTTCGTCGCATCCGCCCGCCGGTCTCGCGTGTCGCCCCACGGGTCCTTCGCGTGCGGAATGCGGTCCGGCGAGTCGA
>DATMZU010000511.1:0-8669 GCA_035607435.1 Thermoanaerobaculia bacterium
CTCGGCACCCGGGACGGAGTGACTCTCACGAAGTCGTTCAGTCTGAGCCACCTGCCGACCCGTCGTTTGATCGCGACCCTCAGTACGGTGCGCCACGCGAAAACGCTGTCCTCTGAGGTGGCTCCGCTCCTATTCCGGGACGAAGCCGGAGCCTTGAAGCTCGCCGAGTTGCGCGAACGCGAGCGCACCTAAAACCCCGGGGCGGGCGCTCACTCGCCCCGGCTTTCCCGCAACTTCGACATGCACCCGGCACGAGGCTAGATTTGGCCACCGAACGCCGATTCTGCCTCACCTGTTCGCCGCGAGGCTGTTTCTTGCGGGATCGCTGTAAACTAAGTACATGCCTCTCAAAGACTGGACAAACCGGCGGAGTGCTGGGGTGGGGCTTATTGTGACCGCCCTGTCGATCGCGGTGGGCCTTTCTCGCTCGCCAGTTGGCTGGACTCTACCCGTCATCTTGCTCGCTATAGGCATTACCCTGGTAGTACAAGATCTCAGTATTAAGCGTCGCATAAACCATGCTTCTCCTATCCTTGATGGCAAAGTCTACGAAAACGACAAGTCAGATGGTCTCCTACTTGCGGTAACTAACTCCGGAGCCCCTGCCAAGGTTTGGGCAAAACTCTGGATTAGCGGGGACACCTTGAAAGCGCGATCCGACGTCTATGCCGTATGGAACAACAACCGACCCCGGGAATACGAGGTCGAGTTAGCTCCCGGCGAGACAAAGAGAATCAGGATTGCCTCAACGCGCAAGGCTGCCGAGATCGGACCTGACGCGCTGAAGTACTACTGGTATGTGCCGTTCATTGAGAATGGCGAACAGGTCGAGACGCGCTCCCGCGACTCTGCATTTCCTAAGCATCCTGGGTACGATCCAAAGACTGATCCTCAGGCTCTTGCCGTCGTCCAAGATGTGAGGGTCGAAGTCTTCTCGGTGCCCGCTTCTGTCTCACCTCGGATTCGAGCCCGAGTTAAATTGATCGGTTGTGATCTGTGGGAGGATCTCTCCCTCGATTGATTTATCCCTGTACCGCCTCTAAAAGATCCTTCGTTGACCACGGCTTGAGAGCGATTCCGCCCGCCATGGCGGGGCGTGCAACGAAGACTGCGGTTGCGAGTTTCGCCAAGAATCGTCAAGGGGAAGCGGAAGACAACCGCTTCCCCTTGACCGCCTGCCGGTATCTGGCCGCGCGGCAGGCTCGCTCGAATCAATCCGGCGAGTCGCCCGCGGCCAAGTGCCGGCCCTGGGGAATCGGGCCACATGGCGCACCTCCGTCTTGACCCGGAGGCGCAGCGGCTTTAGGATGCGTTTCTCACGCCAGCATCCCGGCCGGGCTTCCTCCGAGTCGGTCATAAAGCCCCGGTCTGCGGTTCCAGCCGCTCTCCGGGGTTTTGTGTTTCTATCCTGGTCCCGCTTCCAACGTGTCAGATCGTGTCAGGTGCCGCCCCCGCTTGTCCCCGAAAAGTTGGAAAGTGAAACGGTATCTTCTTCTCACCCTCCAAGATAGGTTGTGCGATACCTCGCGGCAAGGGACGCCGGGCGGGCAATTCTCTACATGTAGAGAATTGCCCGCACTAATTCCAAAGGGTTTATGAGAGAAATTCCTCCGTAAACTGCGCGCCGTGCTCTTGCAAAGTATTCCGGAGGTCCCTACTTCCGCCGTTCCAGGGTGATCAGCTTTTCGATGATGCTGAGAGCGGCGCACAAGGTGCGCTGTAGCTCCTGTAAGTAACGCTGGCGAAGGGCGCGAGCCTTGGGCGGTTGGCCCATGCGTAGCCGCACCTTGCCCGCTAGACGACGGGCGGTCGAGTCCTCGGTGGCTCTATCTTCCGGGTGTCGCTTCGCGTAATCGCGAGCCGCGCGGTTGACGGTCCACTTAGGATGCTCTGCGAGAGTTCGCCGGATCTCTTGCACAGCAGCGGTATCCTCATACGCCGGTTGACCTGCCGACCGCTCTCCGCTCAATTCGCTCCCCCTACAGACGCACCCCCGCGGAAGGAAGGCGCGGCGGCCGGCCGTAAGGTGCCGGTTTTCGGGGATCAGCCTAACCGCGCTTCGAGAGATTCTACGACACGAGAAGGAGGTATAGAATCCGGCTACATCGGGAGGGGTACGGAATGCAGATTGAGCTAACAGGTTTGCAGGCCGGTACGCTTAAGCGGATTGAGGGCTGGATTGAAGGGGAGCCGGCCGAATTGCTCACCTTGTTTCTCGGTGGCCCTAACCTAGACTTGGCGGCACTAGATTCTCGGCTTGAAGGCCGAGCTGTGATTATGGGAGCGGGCGCATCTCGCTCGATCCTAAAGGGGTCTGGGCGCATCTCGGCCGAAGGGCGCACCATGGAAGTAGGAGACCGAGTGCGCATCACGATCGGCGGGCAGATAGCCTGGAGTTAGCCCCGCCGGTCCAGCCGTACCGCCCGCCGACCTATGGCACCAACTCTGAGTTAGGGGACACCACCGGGGAAGCGGCTTCCTGGTCTGGGAAACGGCTTCCTGGTCTGGGAAGCGGCTTCCTGGCCTGGGAAGCGGCTTCCTGGTCTGGGAAACGGCTTCCTGGTCTGGGAAACGGCTTCCTGGTCTGGGAAGCGGCTTCCTGGTCTGGGAAACGGCTTCCTGGTCTGGGAAACGGCTTCCTGGTCTGGGAAACGGCTTCCTGGTCTGGGAAACGGCTTCCTGACGCTTAGTTGCTCTTCCGCGGCTCCTGTCCCCCGAGCCGAGACGAGGGGTGGGGCGCCGGATCGATGTCGAACACGCCGTGCGAGTAGAGCGCCGCGTCGAGGTCGTTCGTCGCCTGCGCCTGCTCGAGCCAAAGGTTCCAGACGGCGATCAGCTCGGCCTCCGTCAGGTTGCGTAGGTCGAGGTCTTCTTCGCTCAGGAATTCGTCTCGCATGCCGGTCACGACGCACCCCCGGAGGTGGGTTCGAAAGGAAGGACCCCCTCGGCCCGCGAAGTCACGACGGCGTGCGCCTCGGGAAGCGGCAGGCCCTCGATTTCCCGCTGAACCTCCGGCCACATCTCGCGCCACGCCGCAGCGGCCGTCAGGTATTGGCCAAGACGTTCCTCGTTCACCCGCATGAAGGTTCTTCGCTCGCGGTCGAGCGCCTCGTCCAGCGCCTCTCGCCCGTCGGCCATCTGCCCGAGCAGCGGCCGTTGCTCCACTACCTCGGCGAGCACCTCCGGATACTTCTCGGCCAGCTCGATCAAGTCGCGGCTGCTGCGGGAGTAGAGCAGTTGGGCGCGAGGGTCGGTCATCAGGCGGGCGAGCTCACCGATCACCGCGTAGTCCTTGTCCCGATTGGTCAGCTTGAGCGCGGCGAGAGGCTCGACGCCGACGACCTGATTGCCGGTCGCCTCGGCATCCGCCCACATGCGCGCCAACCTCGCCGCATCGATCCGTGGCGGTCGCGTGACGAAGTCCGTCCTGAACCGAAGCTCTTCGCGGCGAAATTCCAGGTGGGCGCTCCAGCCACCTGCCAGCCAGCGGAGATCGAGCGGCGCCCCGAAGCGATACTGCGCACCCTTCCCCGCAAGTGCCTCCAGGACGTGCCCGACGGCTTCGGCGTCTTCCCGCAAGATCCAGTCGCCGTCCTTGCTCATGATCGCAAGCCGATGCACCACCACCGCTTGCCCCGAGCTGAGAAGTGCCCGCAGGCGCCCCCGGTTGAGCTCGTCGGTCAGATCTAGGTAGGGGTTGTTCATCGGAGACCACAATATACAAGTAGCGGGCTCCTCCGATTCCGATCGGCGAGGCTCTTGAACCGCCTACCAGCGCAGCAGGACCAGCTCGGAACAAAAGCCCGGCCCCATCGCGGTGAGCAGCCCCCACGAGCCGGGAGCCGGGCGGTGTTGCGCGATCGTCTCTTCGAGCACCAGCAGGACCGAGGTCGAGGAGAGGTTGCCCACTTCGCGCAGGCTGCGCCAGGTGACGTCGAGCGCGCCGGGGGGAAGGTCCAACGTGTCCTGCATCGTTTCCAGGACTTTCGGTCCGCCCGGGTGGCAGACCCAGCTCGCGATGTCGGCGCGGGAGAGACCGTGGTCGCCGAGGAAGGAATCGACGTCCTCTTTCATGTGCTCTTCGACCACCTTCGGCACGTCGGCGGAGAGGACGATCTTGAAGCCGGTCTCGGAGATGTCCCAGCCCATCACGCGCTCGGAGTCGGGGTAGAAGATCGAGCGCGTGGCGACGATCTCCGGGCCGGTCGGCTGTTTTAGATCCTGTCGCTCGCTCCCGGCGACCAGCACGGCCGCCGCGCCGTCGCCGAACAGGCCGGAGGCGATCAGGTTGGGGATCGACAGATCCTCCCCCTGGAGGGTCAGCGAGCAGAGTTCGACCGAAAGCAGCAGCGCCACCTGGTCGGGATAGGCGCGCACGTAGTCGGCGGCGCGGGCGATGCCCGCGGCTCCCGCGAGGCAACCGAGGCCGAACAGCGGCAGGCGCTTGACGTTCGACGCCATGCGCAGTCGGTTGATCAGGCGGGCGTCGATCGAAGGGGTGGCCACCCCCGTCACGGTGGTGAAGAAGAAAGCCGAAACGTCGGTCGGGGCGAGCCCGGCCCGGTCGAGCGCCTGGCGGATCGCCGCCTCGCCCACCTCTTGGGCGACGCGGATCCAAGCGTCGTTCGCCTGGCCCCAGGTGGTCAGCTCGTCGTACTCCTCGATCGGCAGCGCCAGGTGCCGGCCGCCGACCAGGACGTTCGCATGCAGTCGCTGGAGCCGTTCGAGGTTGAACAGCCGGTCTTTCCACCGCCGTTCGAGCGCCGCGAGCAGCGTCGCCTGATCGTAGAAATGCGGCGGTAGGGCGGTGCCGACGGCGGCGATCTTCAAGCGGCGGGTCCCTCGAAATCTTGCGGCGGCAGAACCTGAGGCTCCGGCCGGGTAACGGGCGGAGCGTTCGGCCCGGTGTCGGGGAGGGTTTCAGCCCGGATGAGCCGCGTGGGCCGGGTGTCGGGCCGCGCGAGCGTGGCGAGCACGATGCCGCAGACGGTATAGAGAATCCACCAGCGAAACGTCATCGCCCAGAACGGTTTGGGATCGAGGCCCGCGGCGGCGACGGTTACCACCAGCAACGGCCCGCGAAACACCCAGGCGATCCACCCCGAGAGCACGCCGGAGAACCAGACCGAGCTTTCCTCCCGGTGAATCAGCAGGAACAGCGCGGCCAGGCCCAGCGCCTCCAGGCCCCAGGCACCCAGCTGCACCCTCGGCGGCGGAGAGGCGGGCGCCCCGGCGGGCAGCCAACCGAGCGCCGCGAGGCCGAATTGAAACAGGGCCATCACCAGGACGAGGAATACGAGCGAGAGGGCGAGAAAGCGGCTCAAAGCGCCTGGATCATAGCCGACCTTCCGTCCTTGGGCCGCTCCCCGTTCGTGTACACTGCGGCTCTCATGATCGCCGTGGAATCGCAGCCTCTGCCGCCTCCCCGGGTCGAGCTGGGAGCCCTCGACACGCTCTGGTTCCAGGTCGCCGGAACGGTGTGCAATCTCGCCTGCACCCACTGCTTCATCTCCTGCTCGCCGACCAACCACACGCATGAATTCATGAGCCTCGCCGAGGTCTCGCGCCACCTCGAAGAGGGCGCGGGCTTGGGGGTCAAGGAGTATTACTTCACGGGCGGCGAACCGTTCCTCAACCCGGACATGGAGGCGATCCTCGAAACCACCCTGAGGTACGGCCCGGCGAACGTGTTGACCAACGGCCTGCTGCTCGACCCCGCGCGCGCGCAACGCCTGAAGGGCCTGGCGGACGCCTCCGACTATTCGCTCGATCTGCGCGTTTCGCTCGACGGCTTCGATGCCGCTTCGAACGATCCGATCCGCGGCCCCGGCACGTTCGACCGAATTCTGGAGGGACTAGCGAACCTGGTCGCCGCGGGATTGAATCCGATCATCACGGTGACCGAGGTACATCGCGAATCCGGCACGGACGAGGGGAAGGCGCGGTTCTTCGAGTTGCTGCGGAGCTTGGGAATCGAAAAACCGCGGCTCAAGATTCTGCCGGTGTTCCAGATCGGCGCCGAGGCGGAACGGGGCGGCGCCTACGAAACCTGGCAGCGCCTGCGCGAAGGGGATGCCCCGGAGGGGAGCTGGGATCACCTGCAATGCAGCGCCTGCCGGATGGTCACCGACCAAGGGGTGTGGGTCTGTCCGATCCTGGTCAACGAGCCCACCGCCAAGATGGGCGAATCGCTCGCCGATACGCTGGGGCCCTTCGCGCTCGATCATCCGGCCTGCTGGACCTGCCACGTCTACGGCGTGAGCTGCAAGACCTGAGGAAACTCCCGCGCGATGGCGAATCGACCCCCGCAAAGCCTGGCGAATCCGACGGAAGAAGCGTTGCGCGCGCTGCATCGGGAAAAGCTCGCGGCGCACCACGGCCTCGCCACCTGGGGCGAAAAGCTCGTGCCGCTCGGCAGCTTCCGGGCGGCGACTTTAAATAAGGGGCTCGCCCTGTCGGCCGAGGAGCGCGACGCCCGGGTTCGCGAGTTTCTCGCCGCGGGCGCGGATCCGACTCCGGTCGAGGGTCCGTTTCGGCGCATCCTGGTCTTCGGCGGCATCTACAACAACCATCTGGCGCTTGGCGCCCTGCTCGAAGAGGCGGCGCGGCGGCAGGTGGACGCGGTCTATTGCCTGGGCGACCTCGGCGGCTTCGGCCCGAGCCCGGAGAAAGTCTGGCCCCTTCTCCTTTCGGGAGGCGTCCGGGCGATCCAGGGCAACTACGAGGAATCTCTCGCCTCCGGCCGCGAGGATTGCAATTGCGGTTACACCGACCCTCGCGACAACCACTTCGCCGAGGTCTCCTACCGCTATACCGAGCAAAACTGCTCCGCCGATTTCAAAGCCTGGATGGGCGCGCTGCCGAAACGGCGGCGGGTCCGGATCGGCGGGCGCGAGCTGCTCCTGGTCCACGGCTCGCCGCGGCGAATCAACGAGTTTCTGTTCCGCTCGACTTGTCCCGTGCCGTTCCTCGAAGTGCTGCTCGACCAGGAGCGGGCGGACGCCCTGCTGTGCACCCACACGGGACTCCATTGGCACCGTCGCCTCCCCTCGGGGCGCGACGCGATCAACGTCGGCGTGATCGGCCGGCCGGCCAACGACGGCGACGTCCGCGTCCGGTACGCGGTGATTGAAGAGAGCGAAGGGAGCGCCGCGGGCGATCTCGCGGTCGAGCTAGCGCCGCTTCGCTACGACCACTTAGGGTTGGCCGCCGAGATGCGCGCGGAGCGCCTGCCCGAAGAATTCATCGAAACCGTCACTTCCGGCTGGTGGACCACCTGCCTGGAGATCCTGCCGCCGCGCGAGCGGGCGGCCTCGCGGTTCTAGGATTCGATCGTGACGACCGACGATCATCCGAAACCCCTCCCGTCCGCGTACTCAGGTGTGACGCCGATGCACGGTCGCCCTACCCTCCTCGTCTTTTCCCGCGGCGCCTCGGCCGAGAGCGCCCGGCGGCGCCTGTTGCCGGGGCGCTTTCGCCACCTGGAAGACGAGGCTCACCGCGAGCTGCTGGAGGCGGTGCTCGACGCGGGCCGCGAAGCCGGTTGCGCGCTCGCGATTTCGAGCCCGCGGCCGCTCGGCGAACGGTCGGGCGTCGAGCATCTGCCGCAGGCGGGCGAGACCTTCGGCGCCCGGCTGGAGAGCGCCGTGGGAGATGCGTTCGCCCGGGGGCCGGAGGCGCTTCTGGTGGCCGCGGCCGACGTGCCGGGGCTGACCTCCCGGCACGTCGAACAGGCGGTCGCGGCGCTGAGGGAAAACCCCGACCGGGTGGTCCTCGGCCCCAGTCCTGACGGCGGCCTTTACCTGATCGCGGCGGCGCGGCCGATTCCGGGCCTCGCCGAGGCGGCCCGCTGGTGCCACCGCACCACCCGGCGCGACCTGGAGCGCTCGCTGCGCCGCGCGGGCCGCGAAGTGGTCCGCCTGGCACCGCTTTCCGACCTCGACCGCCCGGCGGATCTGACGGTCTGGCTGAAGCGCGGCGCGAGCCCGCAGGCTCCTGGCCGCCTCGCGCGGCTGGCCGGTTTTCTCCGCCGCACCCTCGCCGCCCTCCATCCCGGCGCGCCGCTCGACCTCGGCCGGACGCTCGCGGGGGCCGCTCCGCTTCGCGCCGGGCGCGCTCCGCCCGCCGCTTCGCTCTCCTCCCTTTAAATTTCAGTTCGCCGCCGGGTCCGACGCCCTGCCGCTTGCGGCGGGTGTTCGATCGCGCGCTACTTTTTTCCGTGCGCCCTTTGAGGCGCAGGAGGTTTTCATGGCAACCCTCGCCGTCGACGACGTCGTCAAGGATCGGTACCGACAGGGCGCCCAGGAGCGGGTGGCCGAGCTCTGCTGCCCGGTCGATTACGACCCTCAATATCTAGCGGTCATCCCGGACGAGGTGATCGAGCGCGACTATGGCTGCGGCGATCCGAGCAAGCACCTGAAGCCCGGCGAGACCGTGCTCGACCTCGGCAGCGGCACCGGCAAGATCTGTTTCATCGCGGCCCAGGTCGTGGGCGCGGCGGGCAAGGTGATCGGCGTGGACATGACCGGCGAAATGCTCGACGTGGCGCGGCGGAACGCCCCGGTCGTCGCCGAACGGCTCGGCTACGCGAACGTCGAATTCCGCCGCGGCCGGATCCAGGACTTAGGCCTCGACATGGATCGCTTCGACGCCGAGCTGGCGAAAGACCC
>DATMZU010000606.1:0-4553 GCA_035607435.1 Thermoanaerobaculia bacterium
GAGACGGTCTTTGCGGACACGGCTGCGAACGCGATGGCGCTTTCCCAGTGCAGCTGCTCGAACTGCAACATTCAGCCGGTCACCTGCGGTACGGCCTCCTGCTCATTCTGAGGCGCGGTCCTCGGCGCTCTCGGCGATCTCGGCCGCCGAAAAAGTATCTGCAGTGACCCTCCCCTCGCCATGAACGCCGGGCTCGCCGCCCGGCGTTTTTGGGGCTTTCCTGCCACCCCATGTAACCGCCCAGATCCCCACCCCAACCATCGGCACCAGCAACCAACTCCCCTCCGGGCCGTAGCTGCCGCCGGTCCAGGCTTCCGGGCCGGTCAAGCGGGCGTTGAAGAGTCGAAAGATCTCGATCCCCGAGACCGGCAGCGAGAGCAGGCCGCCGATCGCGAAATTCCAGACGCCGTGAACCCAAGTGGGCGCCCAAAGGCTGCCGGTTCGTTCGAACAGGACGCAGAGCAGAACGCCTGCGAGGAAGGTATTGAGGCCGCCCGCCAGGGTAAAGCCGGGATTTCCGGCATGGGCCAGGGCGAACAGGCCGGAGCTGAGGATCGCCGCGGCGGCGGGGGAGAGGGCGCGGCGGAGCAGGCCGTAGAAGCCGCCGCGGAGGACCAGCTCTTCGAGCCCGGCCTGGATCAGGAAAGCACCGAACAGCAGGGCGAGCGCGCCCAGGTCGTGCGCTTCGAAGCCGCCGGGGGCGACCGCGGGGCTCCAGCCGAGGATCGAGAAATGCCCTTCGATCTCCGCGCCACCGAGCCAGAGGGCGAGGAAGGCGAGGGTCCCGAAGCTGGCCCACAGCGCCTGGCGGAGGAGCGGCTTGCGATCCGGGGCTGAGCCGGTCGGCCAGCCGAACCCCAGCGCGGCGGGGGGGCGTCGGTCGATCCACCGGGAGAAGAACAGCGCATAACCGACCATGAACGGCAGGCAGGCCACCCGGCTGAGCAGCAGGCGGTCGCCCTCCAACGGGAAGAATGCCGCTGCCGCCTCCACCCAGCGGCGATAGGTGTACCAAAGAACGACCTCCAGCGCGATATAGCCCAGCAGGAAGAGCGCCGCCAAGCCGATCGCCTGGAGGTACGGATGCCGTGGCCAGAACGAGAGCGGTTTCGCCACGGGTTCCGGGGGAGAGGAGAGAAGAGCGGGCTCTTCGGCGGGCGCCGGCAACTCGGGAACCGGCGGCGAGGTGTTTTCTTCCATAATGGGGATTCTCCCCCGGAATGCCTCGCTCTGGCGTTCAGGGTCCCGTCTGGATGGCTTTCCGACACTCTAGGAGGGTGTCGGCGGTTCCGGGCCGGCGGGATTCCCCGTTTCTTCTTCGAGGTGCCGAATGGAAATCAAGACGGTCGGCGTGGTCGGCGCCGGCGTGATGGGGGTGGGGGTCGCCCAAAACCTCGCCCAGACGGGCCACCGGGCGCTCCTGATCGATGTCGGCGACGAGATCCTGGAACGGGCGCGCGGCGCGATCCGCCAGGGGCTTCGCTTCGGCCAGATGTTCGACAAGAGCGGTGCCGCGGCGCCGCGGGAGAAGGCGGCGGACGTGCTGGCGCGGATCACCTTCTCGACCGACCTCGACACCCTCGCCGAAGCCGATTTCGTGGTTGAGAACGTGATCGAGAAATGGCCGATCAAGGAGCCGATCTACCGCCGGCTCGACCAGATCTGCCGCCCGGAGGTCCGTTTCGCCGCCAATACCTCGGTCATCTCGATCACCAAGATCGGCGGCGCCACGAATCGGCCGGACAAGGTGCTCGGCATGCACTTCATGAATCCGGTGCCGCAGAAGGACACGGTCGAGGTGATTCGCGGCCACCACACCAGCGAAGAGACGCTCGCGATCGGCCGGCAGTTCCTCGGCCAGATGGGCAAAGAAGGGATCGTGGTCAACGACGTCCCGGGCTTTGTCTCCAACCGGGTGTTGATGCTCACCGTGAACGAGGCGATCTTCCTGGTGCAGGACGGGGTCGCTCCCGCCGAGGACGTCGATCGCCTGTTCAAGAGCTGCTTCGGCCACAAGATGGGACCGCTCGAAACCGCGGATCTGATCGGCTTGGATACCATCCTCTATTCGATCGAAGGGCTCCATGAGCAGTTCGCGGACAGTAAGTTTCGGCCCTGCCCGTTGTTGCGCAAAATGGTGGACGCGGGGCTCCACGGCAGAAAAAGCGGCAAGGGTTTCTATGACTACGGAACGGGGAGCTAGGCGCGCGCCATGGCTGAGATAGCTGAGATCGACGACACGCAAGCTAAGATCAAAGAATTCCTCTCGCGGTTCTTCAAGAATCACGATCTTCAACCGAGCGAAGACATCTTCTCGCTCGGCTTCGTCAATTCTCTGCTCGCGATGCAGCTGGTCGCCTTCGTCGAGAAGGAGTTCGGCCTTACCGTCGAAGACGAGGATCTGGATCTCGATAACTTCCGCTCGATCGACGCGATCTCGGCGTTGATCGCGCGAAAGGGCGGCACGTCGGCCGCCGCTTGAGATCCGCCGGATGAATCTCGATCTCACCCCCGAGCAGCGCGCCGCGCGCGAACGATTTCGGGCTTTCGCGAACGAGCGGATCGTGCCGTTCGCCGACGCTTGGGACCGGGAAGAAGCGATCCCGCGCGAGCTGATCGGGGAGCTGGCCGAACGCGGCTGGCTCGGCTCGTTGCTGCCGGCGGAAGTCGGCGGCGCGGGGCTCGATCGCATCACCTACGGCCTGTTGATCGAAGAGATCGGTCGCGCCTGCTCGTCCACCCGGTCGCTCCTCACGGTCCACGACATGGTCGGCCATGCGCTACGCCGATGGGGAAAGCCGGAGGTCAAGGAGCGCCATCTACGTGCGCTCGCGCGGGGCGAGCGACTCGGCGCGCTCGCGCTCTCGGAGCCGAACGTGGGGAGCGACGCCGCCTCGATCGAAACCCAAGCGGCCGAGGACGGCGAAAACTTCGTCCTTTCCGGCCGCAAGAAATGGACGACGTTCGGCCAGATCGCCGATCTGTTCCTGGTCTTCGCCAAAGTCGCCGGCCAGCCCGCGGCGTTTCTGGTCGAGCGCGACACGCCGGGCCTTTCCGTCGTGCCGATCCATAGGATGCACGGCACCCGCGCCGCGATGCTCGCGGAGCTGCATTTGGAAGAGTGCCGCGTGCCGCGCGCCTCGATGCTGGGCCGGCCCGGATTCGGTATTTCGCATGTGGCGGCCACTGCTCTGGAGCTGGGCCGCTACAGCGTCGCCTGGGGCTCCGTGGGCATTCTTCAAGCGTGCCTGGAGGCGTCGCAGAAATACGCCGCGGAGCGAGTGCAATTCGGTGCGCCGCTTGCCGAGCATCCGCTGATCCGCGCTCTGCTCGCCGAGATGATCGCGAACGTCCGCGCCGGCCGGTTGCTCTGCCTGCGGGCCGGGTTCCTTCAGGAACGGAGCGATCCGGCGGCGTTCGCCGAGACGATGGTCGCCAAATACTTCTGTTCGGTCGCGGCGGCCAAGGGGGCGAGCGACGCGGTGCAGATCCAAGGGGCAAACGGCTGCGCCCCCGATTCTCCAGTCGCCCGCTACCTGCGAGACTCGAAGGTGATGGAGATCATCGAAGGCTCCACCCAGATCCAACAGCTCGCGATTCCAAGATTCGATTTTCCGGAGTTTTAAACTCATGAGCGCCCCACCTCTCGCTTCCTCGTCCTTGGAATCTTTGGAGTCCTTTCCGTCCTCTCCGACCTCTCGCAAACCGGGCTCGATCAAGTGCGTGATCTGGGACCTCGACCATACGGTCTGGGACGGCATCCTGCTCGAAGACGGGGACGTCCGCGTCCGGCCGGGAGTCCGCGAGGCGATCGAGACGCTGGATGGACGAGGCATACTCCACTCGATCGCCAGCCGCAACGATCGCGCGACGGCGCTCGCCAAGCTCCGGGAGGTGGGACTCGAAGAGTACTTCCTCTATCCGCAGATCCACTGGAATCCGAAGAGCGGTTCGGTCGAGCAGATCGCCAAGGATCTGAACCTCGCGCTCGATGCCTTCGCCTTCATCGACGACCAGCCGCACGAGCGCGACGAGGTCGCCTTCTCGCTGCCGCAGGTGCTCTGCCTCGATGCCGCGGACGTCGGCCGCCTGGCCGAGATGCCGGAGCTGACCCCGCGTTTCGTCACCGAGGATTCCCGCCAGCGCCGCCGGATGTACCAGGCCGACATCGAGCGCAACCAGGCGGAGGAGGAGTATGTCGGCGCCAAGGACGAGTTTCTCGCCACTTTGGGTATGCGGTTCTCGATTCTTCCCGCGCGAGAGGAAGACCTGAAGCGGGCCGAGGAGCTGACCGTCCGCACCCACCAGCTCAACACCACGGGCTATACCTACAACTACGACGAGCTCGATGCCTTTCGCCGCTCCCCCGATCATCTGCTCCTTGTCGCGAGCCTGGTGGACAAGTACGGCACCTACGGCAAGATCGGCCTTGCGCTGTTGGAGCTGGGGTCGGAAGCCGATCGCAGCTTCTGGACCGTCAAGCTCCTCCTCATGTCGTGCCGCGTGATGTCCAAAGGCGTGGGCACCATCCTGGTCCACCACATCCTCGACCG
>DATMZU010000623.1:0-13529 GCA_035607435.1 Thermoanaerobaculia bacterium
AATCGAGCCACCGGATAGCCGATGTAAATCAGCTTTCCTGAGATTTCACCCTTGACGGCCTCGGAGACCTCCAGCCCCACCAGCAAGGAGGGCTCGCCGGAGGCGAAGCCAAGATCCAAGCTACGGATACTCCCTTTGACAATCGATTTTGAATAGGTCGTTAGATCTCTGATCGTTTCGCTTGGACTCTCCCCGCCGCGCAATTCCGCGGAAAGAGTTTCCGTTACACACTCAGGCTTCGGGATTGTGGCGATCTCAGGCATTCCTCTGGTGGCCGAGGTCTCCTTTTCAGGGTACTTGCCAAGGCCTTGTGCATCGACTGATTTGCGAAGGTGGAGGTCATCAATCAGGTCAAGTTTGATGATCTCGTCCGGGTCTGAAACCGCCTGGGCGGAAATCCACAAAGGCGGTCCTTGGCGACGCTCAAATTTCGGTTCAAGGAGCGACGGTGCCTGACCGTTCAGCGAGAGCGCGGTAGATAGGACTGCCGAAGTAAGGAGAAGGAACGAACCTGTTGCCTTCATGGGAACCCCTTCCGCTAACCGATCGTTTCGCCACCGACATTTGAAGCATATGGCGGATCTTCCGATTGTCAAGACATATGAAGGAGCGAAAGATAGGAACGCTGAGTGCGGTGGCTCCGCTCCAAGAGGCAATTTTCTTCCCGTCTCCGATTTCCTCGATCCCGGCTCCGATCTTCCTACAGTAGATAGTTTTGACTGCCCCGGGGAACCGCGATCATACTCATGCCCACGAATCTGACGAGGCGCCTTCAGATCCTGGTCAGTGAACAGGCGCAAAGGACTCGACGCAACCTTCACCCCCACCTCCCGTAAGGCGTGGACGGCGCGATACAGTTCCCGCGCGACACTCTCTCGATCGAACCAGCTATGAGCCCCCTTCCGGGGACGAGGACCTTTGCGATGAGCCCAGCGATTTCTCCCCTTCCGCCCCCTTCTCGACGTCGTGTGCGCAGTCGAATGCGCCGGGTGCTCTTGATCGTCGCCGGGTGCTTGGGGGTTCTGCTCCTGCTGGTGATCGCGTTCGCCCTTTGGTTCTGGATCCAGATGACCGCGAGCCTGCCGCAGCTCGATGGCCGGGCGGCGGTGCCGGGGCTTTCGGCTTCGGTCGAGATCGAGCGCGATGCCCTGGGGGTGCCGACGGTCCGGGCGGCCAATCGCGCCGACGCCGCGCGGGGGCTGGGGTTCCTTCATGGGCAGGACCGCTTCTTTCAGATGGACCTGCTGCGCCGCCAAGGGGCCGGCGAACTGTCCGAGCTGTTCGGGCCGGCGGCGATCGGGCTCGACAAGGACCATCGCATCCATCGCTTCCGCAGCCGCGCCGAGAGCCGCCTCAAGAGCCTTCCCGAGTCGCAGCGCGAGGTGCTGGAGGCGTACGCCCAAGGGGTGAACGCGGGCCTGCAAAGCCTCGGCGCGCGTCCGCCCGAGTACCTGGCGATTCAGATGACCCCCGTGCCTTGGCGCCCGGAGGATTCGCTGATCGCGGTCTTTGCGATGTTCTTCGAGCTGAACAACGAGAACGGCAAACGCGATTCGACCCGCGGCTTGATGCGCGATCTCCTGCCTCCCGAGCTGGTCGCCTATCTCACGGCGGACGGCACCGAATGGGACGCACCGCTTGAAGGCGGGCCGATCCTGCCGCCGCCGATGCCGGGTCCTGACGTCTTCGACCTGTCCCATCAGCCGCCGGCCGCTCCCGCGAAGGCCGCCGCCCTGGCGCCTGGAGCTCCGAGGTCGCCGCTCATGGAGCGCTTCGGCGAGCCGGCGCCCGACGACCGGACCGCCCTGGGCAGCAACAACTGGGCGCTGTCCGGCGCCCACACCGCCGACGGCCGCGGAATGCTGGCCAACGACATGCACCTGGGAATCGGCGTGCCGAACACCTGGTACCGCGCGTCGCTGATCTGGAACGACGCGAACGGCACCAGCCGCCAGACCACGGGGGTGACGCTGCCCGGCACGCCGATGGTGGCGGTCGGCTCGAACGGCCATGTCGCCTGGGGATTCACCAACAGCTACGGCGATTGGACCGATCTGGTCGAGCTCGACGTCGATCCGAAAAACCCCAAGGTGTACGCAACACCTTCGGGTCCGAAATCGTTCGAGTCGATTAAGGAGACGATCCGGGTCAAGGGTCGCCCGCCGGTCGAGATGACCGTGCTCGAAACGATCTGGGGACCGGTGATCGACACCGACCACAATAAGCGCCCGCGGGCGCTCGCCTGGACCGCCCATTTTCCGGAGGCGATCAACGTCGCGAGCCTCGATCTGGAAAACGCGGGCAACGTCGCGGAGG
The DNA here is from genome assembly GCA_035607435.1 of Thermoanaerobaculia bacterium. Taxonomy (GTDB): domain Bacteria; phylum Acidobacteriota; class Thermoanaerobaculia; order Multivoradales; family UBA5704; genus DASYKS01. Next base: position 2,317 of record DATMZU010000623.1, read on the forward strand.
CGATCCACGCGGCGCACCAGATCGGCATTCCGCCGCAGAACTTCACCGTGGTCGATGCGGAAGGTCATGTCGGCTGGACGATCATCGGCGCGGTTCCCCGGCGCATCGGCTGGGACGGGGCGACTCCCGTTTCCTGGGCGGACGGCACCCGCGGCTGGAACGGTTGGCTCGCCGATTCGGAAGTCCCGACGATCGTCGATCCGCCCGACGGCCGGATCTGGACCGCGAACAACCGGACGACCGGCGGGGACTTCCTGGCAAAACTGGGCAACGGCGGCCACGATCTCGGCGCCCGCGCGCGACAGATCCGCGACGACCTGGGCCGGCTCGAAAAGGCGGCGCCCAAGGACTTTCTGGCGATCCAGCTCGACGACCGCGCCCTGTTCCTCGCTCATTGGCGCGACCTGGAGCTGGCGGCCCTGACGCCTCAGGCGCTCGCCGGACACCCCGAGCGCGCGGAGATCCGGCGGCTACTCGAAACCACCTGGACCGGCAAGGCGTCGGTCGATTCCGTGGCGTTTCTCGCGGCGCGGAACTTCCGGGCCAACGTGCTCGATCTGGTCTTCTCTCCAATCACCGCCCGCTGCAAAGCGGTCGATCCGAATTTCGACGTCTTTCAGCTGAGCCAGCTCGAAGGGCCGCTCTGTGAGATGTTGGCCAAGCGGCCCGCCCACCTGCTCGATCCGAAATGGAAGAGCTGGGACGAGCTGATCCTCGCCGCGATCGACATCTTCCCCGAAGACACGAAGCGTCTCGGTCCGAACCTGGCGGACCGGACCTGGGGCCGGCGCAACACCACGCGCTTCCAGCATCCGATCGCGCAGGCGATTCCCGCTCTCGGCCGCTATCTGAACGCCCCGAGCCACGCCTTGCCGGGCGACCAGAACATGCCGCGCGTCCAGTCGGCCGGCTTCGGCGCCTCCGAGCGGCTCGCGGTCTCCCCCGGGGCGGAAGAGAAAGGCATCTTCCACATGCCCATCGGCGAGAGCGGACACCCCCTCTCTCCTTATTACATGGCCGGCCACGAAGCGTGGGAAAAAGGCGAGCCGACGCCGTTCCTGCCCGGCAAGGCGGTCCACCGGCTCACCTTGGGGCCGCCGACGGGCAACAAGTAGAGACGGAGACGGGGCGCATGGCATTGAAAGTGCTAAACCGGTTCGCCATGCGTCCTCGCCGGCTTGGCTTTCGCCGCGGTTTCCGCGGCCTCGCCCTCTTCGGTTGTCTCCTCTTGGCTCCGGTCGTGTCTCTCGCCAAGGACAACCCCAACCCCAACCTCGCCCTGGCGTTTCGCCAGTTCCTCGAAGACGTCGATCTTCTGATCACCAAAGACGAACGCAAAGCGTTTCTGGCGATCGAGAAGGACTACCAGCGCGAGGCGTTCATCCGCGCGTTCTGGAAAGCGCGCGATCCGTATCCGGAGACCCTGCGCAACGAATTCGAGATCGAGTGGCGGCGCCGGCTGGACGAGCGGATCGTCCGCTACCCGGAAAAGCTCGACGACCGGGGGCGGGTCTACATGCTCAAGGGCGAGCCGTTGTCGGTCTTCAACACCGACTGCGGACTCTTCCTGCTGCCGCTGGAAATCTGGACCTACCCGGCGGGCAAGAACGGCATCGGCACCTTCACTTTTCTGTTCCGGCGGCCGGCCGCGAGCGGACCTTATCGGCTCTGGCGACCGAGCGAGGGATGGGCTGTTTTGTTGCCGGCGTTTCGCGAGAGGGACGACGGCCTCGGTAACGAGCAGCGGTTCATCGCCCTGGTCAACCAGCGCTGCCTCACCCAGGCGGCGCTCGTCCGGCAGGCGATCTACCAGGTGCAGGTGGAGGACCGAGGCGGCGAGCTGGAGGTCGCCCAGGCGAAGCCGGAACGGCGGGGCGACAACGAGTGGCTGGCGAGCTTTAAAACCGTTTCGACCGACGTGGAGGAAACCGACCCTCGCCTGAACGCCCGGCTGGATGCCGTCGAGCAGACGCCCGGACGTTCGCAGCAAGTCCGCGTCCGCGCGTTGCTCGCCGTCCCTTCGGTCGACGCCACGGCGACCGAGATCGCGGGCTCGCCGAGCTATGAGTTCCTGGTGACCGGCGAGGTGTTGAAAGAGAGCGAGCTGTTCGATTCGTTCCGGGTGCGTTTCGATCTGCCGAAGAAAGAAGGCGCGGTGCCCGCCGACCTGCCGCTCGCGGTCGAGCGCGAGCTTCGTCCCGGCTCGTACAAATGGGTGCTCAAGGTCGAAGAGCTGGCGACGAAAAAAGCGGTCCGCTTCGAGCGCGACGTCGAGGTCTCGGCCGATTCGAATTCGATGGCCGCCGTGGCGGCGGCCGGGAACGCCGAAAGCCCGCAGGGCGCGGCCCCGGCCCTCTTGCCGCAGGTTCCCGCCGTGCCGATCCGGCTCCTGCGGCCGGACGGCAACCTCCAATCCGGCACGGTGCGCATCGATACTGAGATCGGCGATCCGCGGATCACCAAAGTGACGTTCCAGCTGGAAGACAAGCCCATCCTCACCAAGGGCAAGCCGCCCTACAGCGTCGAGCTGAACCTCGGCTCGCTGCCGGCCAGCCGGACCGTGCGGGCGCTCGGTTACGACGCGACCGGAACTCTGATCGGCAGCGACGAGCTGGCGCTCAATCCGGGCGGACAGCGCTTCGCGGTGCGCCTGCTCGAACCGCGGCCGGGGCTCGATTCCGGCGGGCGGAAGAGCGCCGAAGCGGAGATCAAAGTGCCGGACGGCGAGGCGCTCGACCGGCTGGAGCTGTTCGTCGATGAGCGGCGGGTGGCGCCCCTCTATCAGCCCCCTTGGCTGCAACCGATCGACCTGCCCACGGGCGGCGCGATCGTCTCGGTGCGGGCGCTCGCCTACTTGACCGACGGCCGCACCGCGGAGGACCTCGTGGTACTGAATGCGCCGGGCGAGATCGGCCATGTCGAGGTGCGACTGGTCGAGCTGCCGGTGGAGGTCCACGACGCCGCGGGGCGTGCGGTTTCGGGTTTGGCCGCCGCCGATTTCTCAGTCACCGAGGACGGCGTCGCCCAAGAGCTGCTGCGTTGCGACCGGGTGGAAAATCTGCCGATTCGCGCCGCCCTGCTGCTCGACACCTCGGCTTCGATGGAGTCCGCGCTCGGCCAGGTGCAACAGGCGGCGGGCGGCTTCCTGCGCGGCGCGCTCAAGCCGGGCGATCGGGCCGCGCTGCTGCGCTTCTCGGAAAAACCGGTGATCGAAGTACCGTTCACGGCCGAGATCGACAAGCTGGCCGCGGGCCTCGCGGGGCTCTCCGCCGAGCGCAGCACCGCCCTGTTCGACAGCCTGATCTTCGCGCTCGACTACATGAAGGGGCTCGCCGGGCCGCGCGCCCTGTTGGTGTTGACCGACGGCGGCGACAAGTCGAGCCGGTTCGATTTCGACCAGACGCTCGAAGCCGCGCGGCGCAGCGGCGTCGTGATCTACGCGATCGGCCTCGCCCTCCCGAGAAGCGAGCTGGCCGCCCGCCACAATCTGGAAAAACTGGCCGAAGCCACCGGAGGCCTGGCTCTGTTTCCCAACGACGCCGCCGAGCTTTCCGGCCTCTACCAGGCGATCGACCGCGATCTGCGCGCCCGTTGGCTGCTGTCGTACCAATCCACCCAATCGACCAGCGACGGCAAGTTCCGCCGCGTCGAGGTCGCCGCGAAGCGCCCCGGCCTCGAAATCAAAGCCCCGGCCGGCTACGCGCCTTAAAGCCGTCATCAACAAAAAGGCCCGGCGGGCCACCTCGGAGGTGACGGGCCCACCGGGTCTCCAGATCGCCGGATGGAGCGGCGTCCTGGAAAATCCTCGTCGCTTGGACGGCCACACAAATCGGCTTTCGCTTGGACTCCGCCGATTCTGACACCGTAGACCCCGAATCGGGGGAAAACGATTAGACTTGCCGCCCTTTTCGAATCAGCCCATGTCCTCCGCCTATCTGATCGACGCCTCGCCCTACATCTTTCGGGCCTATTTTTCGCTCCCCGACTCGATCCGCGACCGCGACGGGAGACCGGCGCAGGCGGTCCACGGTTTCATCTCGTTCCTGCTCAAGCTGATCGCCGACGAGAATCCAAGCCATCTCGCGGTCTGCTTCGACCGCAACCTCTCGGCCAGCTTCCGCAACGAGATCTACCCGCCGTACAAGGCGCAGCGCCCTCAGCCGCCGCCGGAGCTGGAAAGCCAGCTGCCGGCCTGCGAAGAGGCGGCCCGCGCGCTCGGCGGAGCGACGTTCATCGACGACCGCTACGAGGCGGACGACCTGATCGCGACCCTGCTCGCCCGGTGCAAGCCGGACGACGGATGCCGGGTGGTGATCGTCAGCTCGGACAAGGATCTCACCCAGCTGGTCGGCGAGCACGTTTCGTTCTACGACTTCGGCAAGGGCGAGCGCTTCGGCCCGGCCGAGGTGCTCACAAAGTTCGGCGTGAAACCCGAACAGATCGTCGATCTGCTGGCGCTGGCGGGCGACGCGGTCGATAACATTCCGGGCGTACCCGGCATCGGAAAAAAAGGCGCGGCCGAGTTGCTCCTCCGCTACCCGAACGTCGAAGGACTGTACGCCAAGCTCGACGAGCTGACCCTGCGCACGGATCTACGTGGAGCCCGGACGCTCGCCGCCAAGCTCGAAGCGGGCCGCGACCTCGCGTTTCTCTCAAAGAACCTGGCGAAAGTCGCCACCGACGCGCCGATCGCCAAGCCGTTCGATTTCGATCGCCACCTGCAGTTCCACGGCGCCGACCCGGCGCTCGTCGATCCGCTGTTCGAGCGGCTGGGATTCAAGCGGCTCAAGGATCGGATCGGGCGCTGGCGGTGACTTCCAAGACCGCCGAGCGCCCGATCCGCGGCTTCACAACCGCTGCTTGACGCCCACCGTAAACGTCCCCGTGCGCCCCGCTAGGTTGGTGGTCGCCTCTATCGTGTAGGTCCCAGGATCGAGCGTGCGCCGAATCTGGGCGTCCCAGGCGATGCCGCTGTCATTGTCCGAGGCAATCACCTCGCCGGATGTTCCCGCGCCGCGCAGCAGATAGACGAAAGGATCCGTGAGCCGCGGAAACGTCTCGACATCGATTTGCACCGAGGTCCGCGCGGCGAGCGTGAAGGTGAAGTACTTGGCGTAACGGCCGGAACGATGAGCCGAGGCACAGCTGTTCTCCCAACTCGATCCCCGCCGCGACGGGAACTCAATCTGCCGCTGGCAGGAGCCCTGGGAGGTGCAGTCGATCTGGTCGCAGGCGATCATCTTGGCGATACCAATCGTGCAGCCGATGATCGAGGACGGCGCCGGAATGCCCAAGCAGGTATAAGCGAGCATTCCGAGGGCAAAGGTGGTCGTTGCTCCGCAGGGGGTCGTGTTCAGCAGATCGGCGAGACCGGTGAGGTCGATCGTTAGCCCGAGCGCCTGCGCGAGGCAGCGGATGATCTCGGTCGGGGTCAAATTCGCTTCCACCCCAACCGAGTCGAGCCGAAACGTCTCGCCGCTCGCGGCGGGCAGCACCCGGCCGCCAGCCTGGTTGAAGACGATCTCCTCCGGCCCCTGGCTCCAGAGCCGCATCTCGGTGCCGGCGAGCGGATCCTGCCGCAGTTGGAGGAACAGGACGCGTCCGGGGATCGGCTGGTAGTAGAGCACCAGCTGGGCGTCCGGCATCTTGGGCCGGTCGAGCGGCACGATCCACACTTCGCGCGCGCCGTCGTAGCGAAACGCCGCGCTCTCGGCCGGCAGAATGCCCTGCTCGCGCGCCAGGGCGTCGAGCACGGGGAGCAATCCAGGGGTCGCGGCGGCGAGATCGAACCGCTCGGTCGCGCTGCCGATCGCTCGGCTGATTTCGCCGCGAAGCTCCGCCGCCTTGGCCGGCGTGGACCCGGCGAGCGGCGCGAGGAAAAGAGTCAAAGTCAAGGTGGCGGAGGGGACGAGGATTCGAAATGGATGTGGCATCGAGGACTCCTCTCGGGGAAGTATGGCCTATGAATTCTAACGCGCTGTTGCTCCTCCGCGAGTGCCATCATCCAAAGCCAACCGCACCACCTCGAACAGCGTCGCCACGAACGCGCCTTTCGGTCCCGCGCGGTGGGGGCTCAAGAACTCCCATACGGTCTCGCCCGCCGGGGTGACTTCGAACGCCCGCCCGCGCTCCGATTCGGTGATCAGGGTATTGCCGTTGCCCAGGCGCTGTGCCGATCCGGCCTGTTCGGAGGAAAGAAATTGCGTCGGCAAACTTGGATATCTCCAGCCGATCTCGCCACTTCGCGGATCGATCTCCTCGACGTAGGACAGGCGGCGCCGCGGTTGGTTGTCGAACAGCAGGATCTTCCCCGAATCGAGCCGGGTCGGCTGGTGCTGCCCGTCCCAAGGACCGCGCCGCGCCCAGACGAAACGCCGAGTTTCGAGATCGACGATGCCGATCGTGTCGATCTCGCGCAGCGAAACGAGGGCCTTGCCGTCGAAGACCTCGATCGTGTTGGCGTGGAGGACGTCGCCTTCTAAAGGATGAGGCGAAAACAGCGGCGCGAACGGCGAATCGAGCAGCGCGCGCAGCAGCGAGATCCGCTCGCGGATTCGGCCCAGCGGATCGACGATCGTAATCGAGTCTTCCAGAGAGAGCCGGCTTGCGCTCACTTCCGGGACGATCTTCGCCTCTTTGGTGAGCAGGTAGATCGTGCCGTCCGAACCTCGAAAGAAATCGTTGTAGGTGCCGGCATCCACCTTCCATAGCAGGCGCGAGTCTCGATCGAGAGCCACCAGGCCGCCCGCTTGATAGATCGCGAGCAAGGTGCCGTCCGGAGCCAACTGCGCCCGGCGAAAGAACGCCGTCTCTTCCGTCGGCGCCTTGCCGGAAAACGCGCGCTCGAACGGCAGGCGCCAACGGTGAAGCGTTCGGCCGGCCATGTCGATCAAGAAGACCTCCGGCGCGTGGCCCGAGGTGTAGAGATTGATCCCCGGAAACGCACGACGCCGATCCCAGAGGGTTACGCCGGAACGCCCGGGTGCCGCTTTTGAGCCCGAGAGGTAGGGCAGGGAGATTGTCCGCGCGAGGTCTTCGGCAGAGGGGTTGGCGGTCTGGTTCGGGGCCGCCAGACGCCAGCGCCCGGCGGGCAGGTCGGAACGCGTAGCGCTCGGCTCCGGCTCGGCGTGTCGGTTGCGGAGGTAGAGAGAAACGGAAAGGACGGCCAGCAGAAGGAGGGAGAGAAAAACGAGGCGGGAGCGAACCATGCAGCCCTCCGCTTCACAGCCCCCGCGGCCGGAGCGCCCGTTCGAGCACGCCGAGCAGGGCGTCGACCGCTATCGCGAGCAGGGCGGCCGGAAGCGCTCCGGAGAGGATGCGCCGGTTGTCCGCGAGTTGGAGGCCGGTCACGATCGGCTCGCCCAAGCCTCCTGCGCCGACGAACGCGGCGAGCGTTGCGGTTCCGACCGTGAGAACCGCCGCGGTGCGGATTCCCGCCAGCACGATCGGCAGGGCGAGCGGCAGCCGCACCTGGCGCAGGACCTGGCCCTCGGTCATTCCAAGCGAGAGGGCGGCTTCGACCGCCTTGGGGTCGGCGTCCCGGACTCCGGAGTAGGTGTTGCGGACGATCGGAAACAGCGAGTAGATCCAGAGCGCCACGATCGCCGGGCGGGCTCCGATGCCGAGGAGCGGCAGCATGAACGCCAAAAGAGCGAGCGACGGCACGGTCTGGGTGATCCCGAGCAGGCGGATCGCCGGCTCCGCGAAACGGCGGCGCCGTTCGAGCAGCAGGCCGAACGGCACGGCGATCAGGACGCCGAGCAGAAGTGCGAATCCGGAGAGACCGAGGTGTTCGAGCGTCCGCCGGAGCAGCGCCTGGCGTTCTTGCCAAAGATAGGCGAAGAACCCCGCGCGCTCGGGCGCTTTTCCCTTCGTTGCCTTCTGAGGCTCCGTTCCAGGCCGGGCGGCGACGAGACCTAGATTCGCCAGCACGTCCCGGGCGACCGCCTCTTCGCTCTCGCCATGCTCCAACCGGAAGTTGAGCGCCCGCATCCGCTCCTCGTCGAACGCCCCGGCGAGCAGACCGAGCGCGGATGCAACTTCCGGGTGTTTCCGAAGGGTTTCTCCACGGACCAATGCCGCCGCCTCGTAGGGCGGGAAGAAGCCGCGATCGTCTTCGAGAACCACGAGGCGATGCTCGATCAGCCGGGCGTCGGTCGTGTAGACGTCGAGCGCGTCGATCTCCCGCGCCCCCGCCGCACCGTACTTGATCGCATGCTCCAGAGAACGGACGGAGCCGAAATGCAGGCCGTAGGCCTTTTCAAGTCCCGGGAGCCCGTCGTCGCGGCCGACGAACTCCTGGCCGAAGCCCGCTTTGAGCCGCGGTGCGATCCGCGCGAGATCCGACAGGGTGCGCAGGTGCTCCCGCTCCGCCAGCTCCTGCGGCACCGCGATCTCGAACGAGTTTTCAAAGCCGAGCGGCGCGAGCCACCAGAGGTCGAATCGGTGGAGAAACTCTTGGCGCACCCGCGCGAGCGCCGCCGCCCTGCCGCCTTTCGACGCTTCGCCGAGGATCGAGACCAGGCCGGTCCCGGTGTATTCGGGATAGACGTCGATCGCCCCCGTGCGCAGCGCCTCGAAACAGATCTGCGTGCCGGCAAGGCCGAGGCGGCGCTCGACCGGCAGCCCCGTGCGCGCCTCGATCAGTTGGGCGAACACCTCGCCGAGCAGGCGGCTCTCTTCGAAGTTTTTCGAGCCGACGACGATTCCGTCCCGCGCGGCGAGCGGGATCGCCGCGAGCAACCCCAAGAGGACGAAAGCCGCTCTACGCATGCGCGCTCCGCCGCGACAGCGCCAAATCGAGCAGCGCTTCGACATACGGATCGGCCGGCCGCCGTTCGAGATCCTCGGCCGGGCCGATCTGGAGCAGCCGTCCGCCGCGCAGCACCCCCGTCCGCGCCGCGAGCCGGAACGCCTCCGCGAGATCGTGAGTCACCAGGATGGCGGCCTTGCCGAGCGCCGCGGTCCATTCGGCGAAATGCTGGTGCAGCTCGCGGCGGGTGAGCGCGTCGAGCGCGCCGAAGGGCTCGTCGAGCAGCAGAATCGGCGGATCGGCGGCGAGCGCCCGGGCGAACGCCACCCGCTGACGCTGGCCGCCGGACAGCTCGTTCGGATACCGGCCCGCGTAGGTCGAATCGGACAATCCCACCAGGTCGAGCAGCTCCTTGATGCGCTCCCGGCGGCGGGCCGGCTCCCACCCGAGCAGCCGGGGGACCGTCTCGACGTTCTTGCCCACCGTCCAATGGGGCAGGAGGCCTCCGTCCTGCGGCACGTAGCCGAGCCGCCGCCGGAGCGCGATCGGATCGACTCCCGCGATGTCTTCCCCCTCGACCACGACCCGGCCGGAGGTGGGCAGGAGCCGCCGTTTGAACAGGCGCAGAAGGGTGGTCTTGCCCGAGCCGCTCTCGCCGACCAGAGCCACGGTCTCCCCCGCCTCAACCGTAAACGACACGTCGTCCAGCGCCCGGGTCCCCTCGGGATAGACCTTGACGACGTGCTCGACGGCCAGGGCGGAGGGCATCGGGGCGAAGCTTCTCACGAACTTCTAGCGACTTGGCGGCGGGCGGGTAGCCAGAGCCAGGCGGAGCCAGGCGGAGACCCGCTATAATCGGCTTTCCCGGTGGAATTTTGATCCGCCATCGGCCGCTTTTCCTACTTCCGGCGCCCAGTGCTCAGCCGCGCCGCTTCGTCTTCCCGAACCGGAGAGTTCCTATGCCCCCGAAAGCTCGCGTCGCCATCCTCGAAACGAAGCCGGACACCGTCCTCGAAGACGTCGGACGCACGATGGAATTGGCCGAGGTAAAGAAGTACCTCGACCCCAAAGCCACCACGATCCTCAAGGACAACATCTCCTGGCACTTCCCGTTCCCGGGCGCCAACACGACCCCCTGGCAGCTCGAAGGCACGATCCAGAAGCTTCGGGCCGACGGCTACTCGGACCTGGTCTGCGTCCAGAACAACACGGTGGTGACCGATCCCAAAAAGGGCGAGCGACTGAACCGCTACCTGCCCGTGCTCGACCAGTACGGCGTTCCGGTGCGCTACAACTGCTTCGCGGACGACTTGAAGTGGGTGACCTACAAGCCGAAGGGGAAGATGCTGGTGCTGCCCAAGATCTACCCCGAGGGCATCACGATCCCCGAGTTCTTCCAGGGCAAGAACATCGTCCACCTGCCGACCGTCAAGTGCCACATCTACACCACCACGACCGGCGCGATGAAGAACGCGTTCGGCGGCCTGCTCAACACCCGCCGCCACTACACCCACAGCTGGATCCACGAGACGCTGGTCGATCTGCTGACGATCCAGAAGGAGATCCACAGCGGCCTCTTCGCGGTGAAAGACGGCACGACCTGCGGCAACGGCCCGGGGCCGCGGACGATGATCCCGGTCGAGAAAAACCTGATGCTCGCCTCCGGCGATCAGGTGGCGATCGACGCCGTGGCCGCAAAGCTGATGGGCTTCGACCCGATGTCGATCAAATACATCCGCCTGGCCCACGAGGCGGGCTTGGGAATCGGCGATCCGCGCGACATCGACGTGGTCGGCATGGACATCTCGGGAATGAACTTCAAGTTCCGGGTGGGCGACAACTCCGCCAGCCGGATCGGCGACGCGATCTGGTTCGGGCCGTTCAAGGGGCTCCAGAACCTGTTCTTCCACACCCCTCTGGTCAATCTGTTCGTGTTCGGTTCGTACTTCTACCATGACTACGTCTGGTACCCGACGATCGGCAAGAAGCGGACCGCGGAGTACACGAAGAACAGCCAGTGGATGCGCCTGTTCGAGCAATATCCGGAGGCGGTGCCGGCCGAGCGGAAGGCCGCTTGAGCCCGCCGCAGAAATCCCCGAACGAGCCTGTTGCCGCCTCCCCGCCTTCGACCCATTCCGCCACCCGGGCGGAGATGGATGAGGCCGGGCGCGGCTTCGAGCATCTCGGCCGCCGACTGCTGATCCCGGCGTTTTTGGGTGTCCTCGCCTGCGTCGGACTCGCGCTTTTCGCCGACGCGGGAAAAGTTGCCGCCCGGCTCCGCGAGTTCGATCTCGCCCTGCTGCTGCCGATTTTGGGGCTGTCGCTCGGCAATTACGTGCTGCGCTTCGTCCGCTGGCAGATCTATCTCGATCGGCTCGGGGTGACGCTCTCGCGGGGAAAGAGCCTCGCGGTGTTCCTGGTCGGCTTCCTGCTTTCGGTGACTCCCGGCAAAGCGGGCGAG
>DATMZU010000641.1:0-2082 GCA_035607435.1 Thermoanaerobaculia bacterium
CATCGACCACTTCACCCCGGACACCAGCCAGACCGACATCTCGGACCTTTATTTCGACCCGGTCCAGCGGATCTTGTACGTGCTCTACGACACAGCGAACCAGATGATCGAGATCGACACCTCGACCACCGCCTACAACCAGATCGCGACCTACGCCCTGCCCACGACGCCGACCGACCAGGAAGGGGTCACGCTGCTGCCGAACTGTTCGGCCGGGACGACCACGATCTACCTCGCGTGCGACGCTTCGAACCAGGGGGTCTATTCGTTCACCGGCTACCCCGAGCTGTGCGCCACCTCGCTCGCGCCGGGCGCCGACGCCACGATCAACAAGAACAACCCGACCAAGAACTACGGCACCGCGACCACTCTGACGACGGATACCAGCTCCGAGGTCAAAAACTTCCTGATCCGTTTCGCCTCGCCCGCCAACGCGAGCCAGGTGGCCCGCGCGCGTCTGGTGCTCTACGTCACCGACGGCACGACCTCTTCGCCGAACTTCTGCGGCAGCACCAGCACCAGCTGGCAACAATCGAGCGTGACGTGGAACAACGCGCCCCAATGCGCCAGCGGGAGCAGTCTCTCGGGAGGCGGCGCGAACGTTTCGGCCGGCGCCTGGACGAGCTACGACGTGACGACCGCCTACAAGACGTATCCAACCTTCCGCTTCGTCGGCACGTCCAGCGACGACTTCGTGGCGAATTCGACCGAGGCTTCGAGCAGCGACCCGTACCTGCTGGTCTGGATTCAGAAGTCGCCGTAGAGACCCAGGATCTCGCAGGGGCGGCCCCCGTGGCCGCCCTTTCAGTTCACATACCCGAGCGATTTCAGGTGCTCTTCCTGGACCTTTCGCTCTTCCGGGGTCAGGTCGCCGCCGACGGCTTCGTCTTCTTCTTCGTCGGTGCGGCCTGCATCCCGGGCGGAGTGGATCGAGGGCTGCTCCCACCAGGCCCAGCGGACGCCGTCGGCAGAGGCCCCTTCGATCTCGACGCAGAGGCGCACCGGTCGGAGGGCGAAGGCGCCGAGCGGGATCGTCCGGCGCCGCCAGGATTCGCCGCCGGCCCCTACGGATTCGCGCAGGAGGACGGTCTTCTTGGATGTGCCGGCGGTCGTGAGGTGCATCGTGAAGACCGGCGGAGACTCCGTGCCGTTCCATTGCGCGGCATCCACGCCGAAGCCGATTTCGGCCCGCGCGCCGAACGGCAGCACGAGATCGCTGCACACGCTTTCCTCGCCGAGCACGGTGCGTGGCGTTCCCTCGATCGTCACCTCTTGGCGCGCTCCTTTGCGGGCGAAGCGGTAGGCGTCATGATCGACATAGCCGTAGCCCGCGGGAGGCACGACCGCCTTCGGGGTCGGCCAGGCGAGGCTCGCGAGCTGCGGGCAGGCGTCGCGGGCGACGCGCACGGCGCGCACCGGCTCGTAGGGGGGCGCCCATTCCCAGGCGACCTCGCCCGTCCTCGTGATCTCGAACACCCGGCCGCCGCGGGTGGAGGTGATCAGGGCATTGCCGTTCGGCAGGAGCTGCTGGAGCCCTCCCGTCGGGGTGAAGAACCCCGGCGCCCGGTAACGCCAAGTGACCTTGCCGGCGCGCGGATCGATCTCCAGGATCTCGCTCTGGCGATCGAAGGAAAAGCTCCCCTGCCGGTTGTTGAAAATCTGGATCTTCCCCGGTTCGGGGAGGCTCGGTCCGTTCATCAGCGCTTCGTGCTGGCGGTCGAGCCCTTCGCGGTACGACCAGACGATCTCGCCGCTTTGGCGATCGACGATGAAGATCGTGTTCAGGTTGCGCGCCGAGAGCAGGAGATTGCCCGGCCGAAAACGCGCATCGCCGGCTGCGAACCAGGGGTTTTCGGGCAGCTCTTGGAGCGAATTGATGTGGGTGAGGTCGTTCGGATGCGCGGCTTTCGCCGGCAGGATCGAATCCACGTGCTCGGCCGCCCGCCAGGCCCAGACCGCGTGCCCTTTGCGGGTCACCTCGAACAGCGAGTCGCCTTTGGCGCCGTCCTCCATCGCCAGCACCAGGGTGCGGCCGTTCTTGAGCCGGATCACGTCGTGATGCGGAAAGCCGTGGGGGACGTT
>DATMZU010000643.1:0-6053 GCA_035607435.1 Thermoanaerobaculia bacterium
CTCGGCCGTGGCGAGCCGCTGCACCTCGGCCTCGCCCGCGTCGGCGGACAGGCCCAGGAGATCGGCGCACCGGAGCGGCACCCACGATCTTCCCGAGGCCGCCGCCGGACGGACGACCTGGACCGCCCGTCCTTCCACCTCGGAAAACGTCGTGCGCAGCGACTCGTGACGGGAGACCACCGCGGCGAGCGCGCGGGAAAGCGCCGCGGGCGCGATCTTGCCGGGAAAGCGGAACGCCGAATAGAGGTTGTACTGGGTGGACGAAGGATCGAGCCGGTCGAGAAACCAGAGCCTGGCTTGAGCAAACGACAACGGGATCTCGCCGTCGAACCGGCCGGCGGCGTCACGGCGCGGGATCGAGGCCGAGGCCGCGACGTCGAAGCCCTCCTCTTCGAGCAGCCTTCCGAGGAGATCCAGGTCCTCGCCGGAGATCTCGCGGCTCTTGGTCGTCGTGTCGCTCATGCGTCCTCGGCTCCTTCGTGGGCGGGGGTGCCGGCGAGCAGCGCCTGGCGCTGCTCGGCGGACATCCCTTGAATCTGGCGCAGCAGCCGCGCGGTGCGCGCCGCCATGCCGGGCTGTTTCTCTTTGGCGATCAACGCGCGCGCCGCCGCTTCAATCGTCGTCGCGGCGAAGAAGTCGCGCAGCTCAAGGTCGATGCGGAAGACCTTCTGCACCCGCGCCACCACCTTGGTCGCGAGCAGCGAATGGCCGCCAATGTCGAAGAAGTCTTCGTCGATGCCGATCCGCTCGCGGTCGAGCACCTCGCACCAGATGCCCGCGAGCACCACCTCGATGTCGGTCTGCGGCGCCAGATACTCCCGCACCGCGGCGACCCGCACCGGGTCGATCGCGGCGAGCGCGCGCCGATCGACTTTGCCCGCGGCGTTCCGGGGGAAATCGTCGAGCACCGCGAGGATCGCCGGCACCATGTAATCGGGAAGCTTGCCGCGCAGCGCCTCTTTCAGATCCGCCGGCTCGGGGCGCGGTTCCGCCGCGAGGACGTAGGCGACCAGACGCAGATCGCCGTCGCCCGCCGGCCGAGCGAGCGCCACCGCCTCGCGCACGCCGGAGAGCGCCGACAGAACCGCTTCGATCTCCCCCAGCTCGATGCGGAAGCCGCGGATCTTCACCTGATGGTCGATCCGGCCGAGGAACTCCAGCTCGTGCGTTTCCACCCCGCCGCGGGACACGGCGATCCAGCGCGCCAGGTCGCCGGTGCGGTAGAGCCGGGCGCCGGCCGCGCCTTCGGCCGCGAACGGGTGCGGTACGAAGCGCTCCGCGGTGAGGTCGGGCCGCCCCTGATAGCCACGGGCGAGCGCCGCGCCGCCGAGCAGCAGCTCGCCCGGCACACCGAGCGGCTGGACCGAGCCCCAGGAATCGAGAACGTACGCTTCGAAGCCCGCGATCGGCCGGCCGAGCGTGAGCCGGCCGCCGTCGTAAACCAACGCGCTCGCGCAGACCGTCGTCTCGGTCGGCCCGTAGGCATCGACGAAACGGCGCCCCTGGCGCCAGCGCTCCGCGAGATCGGGCGGACAGGCCTCGCCCGCCACGATCAGTGCCGCGGGCACGCCGTCCGGCAACTCGGGCAGAGCCGCGAGCGCCGAGGGCGGGAGCGTCACCAGCGTCACCCGCTGCTGGTCGAGCAGCCGCGCGAGGCCGGGGCCGGGCATCCGCTGCTCGCGCCCGGCGAACAGCAGCGTCGCCCCGGCGGCCCAGGCGTTCGCCATCTCGGCGAGCGAGGCGTCGAAACCGATCGAGGCGAATTGGAGCACCCGATCGCCCGGTTCGAGCGCGGTGAGCCGGGCGTGCTCATGCCCCATGTTCGCGACGCCGCGGTGGGAGACGCCCACCCCCTTCGGCTTGCCCGTCGAGCCCGAGGTGTAGATGACGTAGGCGAGGCTGTCGAGCGCCGCCTCTCCCCCATCTTTTCCGCCGAACGCCGGTTCGGGCCGCGATTCGGGGCTCGCCGCGATCAGGTCCCAGCCCGCGCCGTCCAAGACGATCGCGAACACCGGCAGCGCCGGCAGCGTCTCCTGGAGGTGCTCTTGGGTCAGCAGGATCGCGAGCCCGGCGTCCTCGATCAGATAGGAGAGGCGTTCGAGCGGCAGCTGCGGATCGAGCGGCACGTAGACGCCGCCCGCCTTGGCGATGCCGAGCAGGGCGACCGCGAGGTCGAACGAGGGGTCGCAGAAGACGCCCACCGCCACCTCCGGGCCGACGCCGAACGCGCGCAGGTGGTGGGCGAGCCGGTTCGCCCGCGCGTCCAGCTCGTCGTAGGAAAGCTCCCGGTCTTCGAGCGCCACGGCCGCGAGCTTGCCGAAGCGGTCGGCCGAATCCTCGAACATCCCGGCGAACGTCCGCGGCGCGGCGGGGGGAAGCTCCGCCGAGCGGCTCCAGCCGGCGACGATCTGCACCCGCTCTGGGGGCGCAAGCAGCGGCAGCTCGGCCAACGTCCGCGCCGGATCGGCGAGCGCCGCGCCGAGCAGCGTTTCGAGATACCCGGCGTAGCGCCCGATGGTGCCCCGGTCGAACAGGTCGGTCGAGTAGACCATCGCGCCGGAGATGCCCTGCCCCTGATCGGAGAGATAGAGCGCGAGATCGCCCTTCACGGTGCCGCTCCCGCCCTTCCAGGGCTGGATCCGGACGCCGGGAAGTTCCAGCTGTCCCACCGCCGCGGTCTGGAACGAGAAGTTGACCGAGAAGATCGGCGGGCGCGACGGATCGCGCTCCGGGTTCAGCTCGCCCACCAGCTTCTCGAACGGCAGATCCTGCTCGGCGAACGCGTCGAGCAGAGTGCCGCGCGCCTCGTCCACCAGAGCGGCAAAACCGACTCCGGGGCGCGGTCGGGCGCGGAGCACCAGCGTGTTGATGAAGAAGCCGATCAGCCCCTCGATCTCCGGGCGGGTGCGGCCGGCGACCGGCGAACCGACCAGCACGTCCTCGACTCCGGCCAGGCGCCCGAGCAGCGTCGCGAACGCCGCGAACAGCACCATGAACGGCGAGGCGCTCGCGCCGCGGGCATAGGCGCGGAGAGCGCTTTCGATCTCGGGCGCCAAGCGGAAGCCGAATTCCTCGCCGCGGAAACTCTGGGCCGGCGGGCGCGGCCGGTCGGCCGGCAGGTCGAGCGCGAGTGGCGCGCCGGCCAAGGCCGTGGTCCAAAACGCCAGCCGCCGTTCGAGCGCCGGGCCGTCCAGCCACTCCCGTTGCCAGGCGGAAAAATCGGCGTACTGGATCGCCAGGTCGGGCAACGGGCTCGGGAGGCCGGCATGCGCCGCGCCATAGAGCGCCCCCAGCTCGCGCACCAGGATGCCGCTCGACCAGTCGTCCGAGACGCTGTGGTGGAGGTTGAACAGGCCGACGTGATCGGCCGCATCCAGGCGCACCATCGTCGCGCGGACCAGCGGACCGGCGCCAAGATCGAACGGCCGGCTCCCTTCGCGCTCGGCCAGCCGTTCGGCTTCGGCGCCGCGCCGCTCGGCGGGCGCGCTTTGCAGATCGACGAGCCGGACCCGGGCGATCCTTCCCACCTCTTCGACCGGCGCGATCCGCTGCACCGGCCGCTCCCCCTCTCCCGAGAGATCGACGAACGTCGTGCGCAGCGCCTCGTGCCGGCGAACGATTTCCGAGAGCGCCCCGCCGAGCGCCGGGATCGACAAGGCGCCGACGAAACGCAGGAAGATCGGCAGGTTGTAGACCGGGCTCCCCGGCAGCAGCCGGTCGAGGAACCAGAGCCGCTCCTGGGCGAACGACAGCGGCAGCGGCCGGTCGCGCGAGACCGGTTCGAGCGGTGGCAGCGGCTCGGCGTCCGCCGAGAGCGCCGCGCGGGCGGCTTCGATCCGGCGCGCCAGCTGCGCCACCGAGGGCGCCTCGAACAGCGTCCGCACCTTCACCGGCACGCCGAACGCGGCGCGCGCCCTGGAGGTCACCTGGAGCGCCAGCAGCGAATGGCCGCCGAGGTCGAAGAAGCTGTCGGTGACGCTCACCGTGGGCAGCCCCAGGACCTGCGCCCAGATCGTCGCCAGCACCTCTTCGATCGGCGTCTTCGGCGCGGCGGTCGGAGGGGCCTCGGCGCTCTCGGCGGTCTCCAAGATCTCAACGCCCGACGCGGCGGCGGCCCCGGGCGCGGGCAGCGACGCGAGGTCGAGCTTGCCGTTCGGCAGCGTCGGCAACGCCTTGAGCCGCACGAAATCGGCCGGCACCATGTGCTCCGGCAGCTCGCGGGCGAGGAAGCTCTTGAGCGCGCGCGGCGAAAGCTCCTCCGCGACGCTCTCTTCCCTCGCGACGAGATAGGCGACCAGCCGCTTGTCCGCGCCGTCTCTCGCCTCGCCGCTCCGCGCGATCACCACCGCCTGCGCCACGTCCGGATGCTCGCGAAGCCGGCTTTCGATCTCGCCCAGCTCGATGCGGAAGCCGCGGACCTTCACCTGGCTGTCGATCCGGCCGAGCACCTCGATCTCGCCGTCGGCCAGGAAGCGCGCGAGGTCGCCGGTGCGGTAGAGGCGCGAGCCGGGGCCGAAGCCGTGCGCGGCCCGCTCGCCTGTTTCCGCCGCCGTCGCGTCGGGAATGAACTTCTCGGCGGTCAGATCCGGTCGGCCCAGATAACCCCAGGCGAGGTTCACGCCGCCGACGCACAGCTCGCCGGGCAGGCCGAGCGCCACCGGGCGGCGCTCGCGATCGAGCACCAGCAAACGCAGGTTCGGCAGCGGCCGGCCGATCGGCGAGATCGCCTTGCCCACGACCTCCCCCACGCGCGGCCGGCTCGCGACGTCGATCGCCGTCTCGGTCGGGCCGTAGAGGTTGTGGAGCGGAATGCCGAGCCGCCGGTCCAAGCGGCGCGCGAGCGCCGTGGGCAGCGCCTCGCCCCCGGCGAACACCCGCCGCAAGTCGGCGCAACGCGCCAGCTCCGGCTCTTCCACGAACACCTGGAGCATCGAGGGCACGAGCTGCAAGGTCCCCACTCCCAGCTCCGCGATCGCGCGCGCCATGTAGGCGGCGTCGCGGTGGCCGTCCGGCTGGGCGACCACCAGCACGCCCCCGGCGGCAAGCGGCGCGAACAGCTCCCAGACCGAGGCGTCGAACGAGGTCGGCGTCTTCTGGAGCAGGCGCTCGCCCGGCGCGAACGGATGCGCCCAGAGCTGCCACTGGATGCGGTTGCCGATCGCCCGATGGGGGATCAGCACCCCTTTCGGCTTGCCCGTCGAGCCGGAGGTGTAGATGACGTAGGCGAGGTCGTCGGGAGAGGAACCCACGTCCGGCCGCGCCGCGCTTTGGCCGCCAAGCTCCGCGTCGGCGTCGATCCGGACGATCGGGATCGTCGTGACGGGAAGGGTCGAGACGAACCGCTCCTGCGCCACCACTGCCGCGACCTTCGAATCGGCGAACAGATACGCCAGGCGATCAGCGGGATATGAAGGATCGAGCGGCACGTAGGCGGCGCCCGCCTTCTGCGTGCCGAGGATCGCGACGATCAGATCGAGGCTCCGCTCGACGACGATCGCCACCCGCGCGCCGCGCCTCACCCCCAGCCCGATCAGCCGGTGCGCGAGGCGGTTCGCGGACGCCTCCAGCTCGGCGTAGGTGAGCTGTCCGGCACCGTCAGCGATCACCGCGAGCGCCTCGGGCGTCCGGTCCGCCTGCGCTTCGACCAGCCGGTGAAGGCAGACCTCGACGTCATAGGGCGCGGGGCGGTCGTTCCACTCGACCCGCGTCTGGTGCATCTCGGCGGGAGTCGCGGCGAGAATCGAGGAGATCGGCCGCTCGGGCTCGGCGCCCACGGCGGCGAGCAGGCCCGCGAAACGGCCGGCCCGCCGGAGCATCGTCGGCGGATCGAACAGGTCGGCGTCGAACTCGTACTGGGCGTCGAGCCCCCCCGTCCCCTCGGTCAAGGTGAGCGTCAAGTCGAGCTTCGAGGTCGTTCCCCGGTACGGCACCCGGTCGAGCGCGAGGCCGGGCAAAGAGAGCGCGCCGGTCGGGTTGTTCTCCAACAGCAGCATGACCGAGAACAGCGGCGAGCCGCCGAGGTCGCGGTCCGGCTGGATCTCCTCCACCACCCG
>DATMZU010000650.1:0-9411 GCA_035607435.1 Thermoanaerobaculia bacterium
CACGGAGATGGTGATGCCGGGGGACAACATCAACCTGGAGATCACGCTGATCGCTCCGATCGCAATGGAAAAAGGCGTTCGCTTCGCGATTCGCGAGGGTGGACGCACGGTCGGTGCCGGTACCGTCACCGAGATTCTGGCGTAAACCGCCCCGCAACGGACGGAACGGAAAGAACGAAACCATGGTCAACGAAAAGATTCGGATCCGGCTGAAAGCTTTCGACTACCGCATCCTGGACACCTCGACGCACGAGATCCTGGATACGGCACGGCGCACCGGTGCGCGCGTGGTGGGACCGATCCCGCTGCCGACGCACATCTCGCGCTATACCGTGAACCGTTCGCCGCACGTCGACAAAAAGTCGCGGGAACAGTTCGAGATTCGTACCCATAAGCGGCTGCTCGACATTTTCGAACCGACCAGCCAGACCGTCGATGCGCTGATGAAGCTCGAGCTCCCCGCGGGTGTGGACGTCGAGATCAAGGCTTTCGGTAAGTAAGCGGCGCGGCAAGCGGCAAGGAGAAACTCGGCGATGGATGGCATGTTGGGACGAAAGTTGGGCATGACCCAGATCTATATCGAGAACGGCAACGCCGTTCCGGTGACGGTGATCGAAGCCGGTCCGTGCCTGGTGGTCCAGCGGCGGACGGCGGGAAAAGACGGCTACGAGGCGGTCCAGCTCGGGCTCGTGGAAGCCAAGCGATACAAGGCCAACAAGCCGATCGCGGGCCACTTCAAGAAGGCCGGCGTTGCGCCCACGCGCACCCTGGCCGAGTTCGATTTCGGCGCCGACGAGGATCCGAAGCCGGGCGACGAGGTGAAGGCCTCCATGTTCTCCGAACAGGAGTACGTGGACGTGGTCGGGACCAGCAAGGGCAAGGGTTTTCAGGGAGTCATCAAGCGCCACGGTTTCGGCGGCGGCAAAGACACCCACGGTTCGATGCACCACCGCGCTCCCGGTTCGATCGGCTCTTCGGCCTATCCGTCGCGGGTGTTCCCTGGGATGCGCGCCCCCGGCCGGATGGGCGGCGATCGAATCACGACCAAGAACCTGCTGATCGTCAAGGTCGATGCCGAAAAGAATCTGATCTACGTGCGCGGTGCGGTACCCGGGGCCATCAACAGCTACGTTGCAATTCGCCGGGCCAAGCGCGGCTGATTTGCCAAGGACCCAGCTCAAGGACATAAACGATGAAGATCGCGGTCAAGAACTTCGATAACCAGGCGGTGCGCGAGATCGAGCTGCCGGAGTCGGTGTTCGCCTATCCCTACAACGAGCACCTGATCCACGAGGTTGTGGTGGCTACGCTCGCGGCTCGCCGCCGCGGCACCCACAAGGTCAAGGATCGCTCGGAAGTTTCCGGCTCGGGCAAGAAGCTCTGGCGCCAGAAGGGGACCGGGCGGGCTCGCACCGGCGACATCCGCAACCCGAAGTGGCGCCATGGCGGCACGGTGCATGGCCCCCAGCCGCGCAGCTACGAGAAAGACATCTCGCCGCGCGAGAAGCGGAACGCGCTCAAGTCGGCGCTGTCTCGGAAGCTCGCGGAATCCGAGATTTTCGTGATCGACAGTTTGGGCCTCGGCTCGCACAAGACGAAGGATCTCAGCGCTCGGCTCGCCAAGCTCGGCTTCGAGGGCAAGGTGCTGCTGGTCGATACCCACGAGAATCAAGAGCTCAACCTCGCGGCGCGCAACCACCCGAAGCTGAAGACGGTGGATGCTCTCGCGGTGAACGTCTACGACGTCGTGGACCGGCGGCATTTCGTGATCAGCGCGTCCGCGCTCGACCGGCTGGTGGAGGTGCTCGCGAAATGAGAGTCCAGGATGTGATTCGCCGTCCCCTGATCACGGAGAAGTCGACCGAGCTGCGCGAAGAGAAGAGCATCGTCGCCTTCGAGGTCGCCGTCACCGCGAACAAAATTCAGGTCAAGAAGGCGATCGAAGCCCAATTCAAGGTCAAGGTGGCTGAGGTTCGGATTGCAAATCAGCACGGGAAGGTTCGTCGTCAGGGCCGTTCGATGGGCCGGCGTCCGGACTGGAAGAAAGCTTACGTGCGGCTGGCCGACGGCGAAAAGCCGATCGAGTTCTTCGAGGGTGCTTGAGGCGGTAGTTCGAGTACCGCCCAGGGAAGGAATCACGGAAGATGGCGATCAAGCAAAGGAAGCCGACGAACGCGGCGAGCCGATTCCAGACACACCTGACGCTCGACGAGATCACTCGGGATCGGCCTGAAAAGAGCCTGACCCGAGGCAAGAGCTCGACGGGGGGTCGGAATAATAGCGGTGCGCTCACCAGTTGGTGGCGCGGCGGCGGCCATAAAAGGCGCTATCGCGCGATCGATTTCAAACGGGAAAAGCACGGCATCCCGGGTGAGGTGGCGGCGATCGAATACGATCCCAACCGCTCGGCGCGTATCGCACTGCTGCATTACGTGGATGGTGAAAAGCGCTACATTCTCTGCCCGAACGGCCTCGCGGTCGGCGCGCAGGTGATGTCGGGAGAGAAGGCCGAAGTGAACGTGGGGAATGCTTTGCCCTTGCGGTTGATTCCGCTCGGCACGGTGATCCACAACATCGAGCTCAAGATCGGCAAGGGCGGCCAGATGGTCCGCGCGGCCGGAGCGGGCGCGCAGCTGATGGCCCGGGACGGTTCCTGGGCGCAGGTGAAGCTCCCCTCGGGCGAGGTCCGGAAGGTCCACGTCGAGTGCTACGCCACGATCGGCCAGGTCGGCAATCTCGACCACGAGAACGTGTCGTTCGGCAAAGCCGGGCGCACGCGCTGGACCGGCCGCCGACCGCACAACCGCGGCGTGACGATGAACCCGGTGGACCACCCGATGGGCGGCGGCGAGGGCAAGACCTCCGGCGGCCGTCATCCGACGACTCCGTGGGGCGTGCCCACCAAGGGTTACAAGACGCGCAACAACAAGCGTACGGACGACATGATCGTGCGGCGCAGGAATCGGAAGTAGAAAATTCGTCCGGAGGACGGTGACACATGGCGCGTTCGCTCAAAAAAGGTTATTTCATCGACGACCACCTTCTCGCCAAAGTTTCGGCGATGAACGAGAAGGGCGACAAGCGGGTGATCAAGACCTGGTCGCGCCGCTCGACGGTCACGCCCGACATGGTGGGGCATACGTTCGCGGTGCACAACGGGACCAAGTTCATCCCGGTATACGTGAGCGAGAACATGGTCGGTCACAAACTGGGCGAATTCGCCATGACCCGCACGTTCCGCGGGCACACCGGCAAGAAGGCGGAGAAGGGCGCCAGGCCGAAGTGAGGCGCCTTCTTTCAAGCGCTTTTCGGTCACAGGGGATGAGATCATGGAAGTAACAGCTCGACTTCGCTTTCTCCAAGGCTCGGCGCAGAAGGTTCGCCTGGTGGCGGATCTGATTCGCGGCAGAGCGGTCCAAGATGCGGTGAACCTGCTGCGCTCGACCAATAAGCGCGCGGCGGCGCCGATCGAAAAGCTGCTCAAGTCGGCGATCGCCAACGCCGAGAATCGCGACAGCCATGTCGACGTGGACAAGCTCTACGTCAAAGAGATCTTCGTCGACGGCGGGCCGATGCTCAAGCGCATCCAGCCGGCGCCGATGGGACGGGCCTTCCGCATCTTGAAGCGGCAGAGCCACGTCACGATCAAGCTCGACACCAAAAAGGCCGACGGCAAGGCCTAAGGCCTGGCTCGATAAGACTCAAGGCAAGGGAGAGACACTGTGGGCCAGAAAACACATCCTTACGGGTTTCGGCTCGTCTACAACAAGACGTGGCACTCGCGTTGGTACGCGGACGCCACCTATGCCGACACCCTGCATCAGGACCTGAAGCTTCGGCGCCAATTGAAAAAGCGCCTCGGCCACGCCGGCGTCTCGGAAATCGACATCGAGCGGGCGGCCGACAAGCTGCGGGTGACGATCTATACGTCGCGGCCCGGCATCATCATCGGCCGGCGCGGCGCGGAAGTGGACAAGCTGCGCGACGACCTCCAGAAAGAGATGGGCCGCGAGGTCCACATCAACATTCAGGAGATCCAGCGTCCCGAGCTCGACGCCCAGCTGGTGGCGGAATCGATCGGTGGTCAGCTGGAGCGTCGCGTCTCGTTCCGCCGCGCGATGAAGAAGGCGATGGAGTCGGCGTTCCGCTTCGGCGCCAAGGGCGTGAAGATCATGGTCGCGGGCCGCTTGGGCGGCGCCGAGATCGCGCGCACCGAGTGGTACCAGGAGGGACGTCTGCCGCTCCACACGCTCAAAGCGGACATCGATTACGGCCTCGCCGAGTCGAACACCACTTTCGGCATCATCGGCGTCAAGGTGTGGGTTTACAAAGGCGATCTGCTCAAGGAAAAGAGCCGTCGGACCGCGGCCTAAGGGCTCTGCGGCAAGTCAGGGGATTCAGCCATGTTGATGCCGAAGAAGGTCAAGTTCAGAAAGCAGCATCGCGGCCGTCGCGCCGGGATGTCGAAAGGCGGCAGCTATATCGCCTTCGGTGACTACGGATTGCAGGCGCTCGAACCGGGTTGGGTCACCGCCCGTCAGATCGAGGCCGCCCGCATCGCGATCTCGCGCGCGGTCAAGCGCGGCGGCAAGATGTGGATTCGGGTGTTCCCGGACAAGCCGATCACCAAGAAGCCGCTCGAAACCCGCATGGGCAAGGGCAAAGGAAATCCCGAGGAGTGGGTCGCGGTGGTTCGCCCGGCGCGCATCCTTTACGAGCTTGAAGGGGTGACCCAGGAGATCGCCGAACAGGCGATGCGTCTGGCGTCCCACAAGCTGGGCATCAAGACTCGCTTCGTGTCTCGGCACGAGGAGCTGAGGTAACTCGATCATGGCCAATACCCAGTTGAAGCCTGTGGAGCTTCGCGACAGTTCGGTCGATGAGCTGCTGCAAAAAGAGAAGGATCTCGCCGAGCAGCTCTTCGCCCTGCGCCTCCAGAAGGTGACGGGTCAGTTGGAGAAGCCGGCCCGCGTGCGCCAGGTACGCCGGGATCTCGCACGCGTGTTGACGGTCCTCGGTGCGAAGCGGACTGCCGGCGGGTCGATGGATAAAGGAACGAAAGCATCATGAGCGAGATGAGCGAAGAAGCGACGGTCGAAAGCCCGGCCGGTTCGACCGAGCCGGCGACCACGGCGCCCACGGAGACCACCACGCGACAGAACCGGCGCCAGACCAAAGTGGGCACGGTGGTCAGCAACAAGATGACCCAGACGGTCATCGTTGCGGTGGAGATCCTGGTCAACGACCGTCTCTATCACCGCCGGATGAAGAAGACGACGAAATTCGCGGCGCACGACGAGCTGCAGTGCAACATCGGCGACCAGGTGGCGATCGTTTCGAGCCGCCCGCTGTCGCGGACCAAGCGCTGGCGCGTGCGCGAGATCTTGAAGCGGGCGAAGTGAGGAGCGAGCCATGATTCAAATGGGAACGATCCTGGACGTGGCCGACAACTCGGGCGCCAAGAAGATCTTCTGCATTCACATGCGGGGTGGTTCGACCGGCCAGTACGGCCGCTTGGGCGACACGATCACGGCGTCGGTCAAAGAGGCGTCGCCCGACGGTACGGTCAAGAAGGGCCAGGTGGTCAAAGCGGTGATCGTGCGGACCGCCAAGGAGCAGCGTCGTAAAGACGGCAGCTACATTCGGTTCGACACCAACTCCGCGGTGTTGATCAAGGACGACGGCGAGCCGATCGGCACGCGCGTCTTCGGGCCGGTGGCCCGAGAGCTTCGTGAGCGTCGGTTCATGAAGATCGTCTCGCTCGCGCCGGAAGTCATCTAGCAGGGCTGGAATTAAGTAGGGGGAGCTCAACATCATGAGCGAGATGGAAAAGACGCAAAAAGCGCCGAAGTCTCAGGTTAAGAAGAACGACCAGGTGCTGGTGATGGCCGGCCGGAACCGCGGCGTGCGAAGCCGCGTGCTTCGGGTGATGCCGAGCGAAGGCCGGGCGGTCGTCGAGCACGTGAACATGATCAAGCGCCACACCCGGCAGAACCCGCAGAAGGGCGTGCAGGGCGGCATCCTCGAGCGCGAAGGGACGATTCACCTGTCGAACGTCAAGGTGATCTGCCCGGAGTGCGGCGAGCCGACGCGAGTCGGTCGCGCCCGCCTTGAGGACGGCAAGGGCGTTCGCGTCTGCAAGAAGTGCAACGCGAAGTTTTGAAGCTAGGGTTGCGGCTCAAGGATCGGAATAGGCGGAAAGGCTGACCATGGCGAAGAAGAAGACGGAAGACCGCGAGCTGTCGACGGTCGGGCCGACCGAGCGGCGCGAGGGCTATGTCCCTCGGCTCAAGCAGCAATACGAGGGCGAGGTCGTGTCGCGCCTGATGAAGGAGTTCGGGATCGAGAACCCCATGGCGGTTCCCCGCCTGGAGAAGATCTCGCTCAACATGGGCATGGGCGAGGCGATCCAGAACGTCAAGATCCTCGACGAGGCGGTAGAGGAGCTGCAGGCGCTCGCGGGCCAACGGCCGGTGGTCACTCGTGCCCGGAAATCGATCGCGGCGTTCAAGCTGCGCGAAGGGATGCCGATCGGCTGCCGGGTCACCCTGCGCGGCGAGCGGATGTGGGAGTTTCTCGATCGCCTGATCGCGATCGCGCTGCCCCGCGTGCGCGACTTCCGCGGCATCCCCAGCAAGAGCTTCGATGGCCGCGGCAATTACACGCTCGGCATCAAGGACCACCTGATCTTCCCGGAGGTCGACTACAACAAGGTCGAGAAGCCCAAGGGGATGAACATCACGATCACGACGACGGCCGGCAACGACGAGCGCGCGCTGTTTCTGCTGCGCGAGCTCGGCATGCCGTTCCCGCGCTAGGAGACCTCCGTGGCGACGACTGCGAAAATCGCAAAGACGAAAATGAAGCCGAAGTTCTCGGTTCGCCACCGGAACCGGTGTAGAGTGTGTGGCCGCCCGCGCGGTGTCTACCGCAAGTTCGGGCTCTGCCGCATTCACCTCCGGGACCTGGCGCTCCAGGGATATCTGCCCGGCGTCATCAAGGCCAGCTGGTAGGCCCGCTTGGATCTAAGGAGAGCACGATGAGCATGACCGATCCGATTGCGGATCTTCTGGCGCGCGTTCGCAACGCGCATTTGGCCAAGCACGACCGGCTGGACATCCCGGCGTCGCGCCTCAAGGAGGAGCTGTGCAAGATCCTTGAGAACGAGGGCTTCATTCGCAGCGTCAAGCGCCTCAAGGAAGAGGGGGCGTTGAACGACACGCTCCGCATCTACCTTCGCTACAGCGCGGACGGCCAGCCGGCGATCAACTATGTCGAACGTCTGAGCAAGCCGGGCCGCCGTCTGTACATGGGAGCCGACGAGATCACCGAGGTGAGGAACGGTCTCGGCATGGCGATCGTGTCGACGTCGCAAGGGTTGCTGTCGGACAAACAGGCGCGCGAGCGCCGCGTGGGGGGCGAGCTCCTCTGCCGTCTCTGGTAGAGAGCTTGCTTTAGGGAGAGCCACCGATGTCGCGCATTGGTAGAAAAATCATCCCGATTCCGAAAGGGACGCAGGTCAAGGTCCAAGACGGAGTCTTCACGGCCGAAGGCCCCAAGGGCAAGGTCAGCCAGGCGATCTTTCCCGGCTATCCGGTGACGATGGACGACGGCGGCGTGACGGTCGCGCGGCCCGGCGAGTCGGGTCCGGAGCGCGCGAAGCACGGTCTGCTGCGCGCTTTGCTCGCGAACGCCGTGGAAGGCGCCTCGGCCGGCTTCGTCAAGAACCTGGAGATCGTCGGCGTCGGCTATCGCGCCGAGCTGAAAGGCACTCAGGTGCAGTTCGCGCTCGGCTATTCCCACCCGGTGATGTTCAACATCCCGGAGGGGATCAAGATCGACCTCGACGCCAAGGCGGGCAAGCTCGCCATCTCGGGCGCGGATCGCCAGAAGGTGGGCCAAGTCGCCGCCGAGATCCGCTCCCTGCGCAAGCCCGATCCCTACAAGGGCAAGGGCGTCAAATTCGCCAACGAGGTCCTCCGCCGCAAGGTCGGCAAGGCCGGAGGCAAGTAGAGATGACCGAGCATCTGACGAAGCAGCTGTTGAAAAAGCGGGCGCGCCGCGAGCGGGCTCACCTGCGGGTTCGCCAGCGGGTCCACGGCACCGCGGTTCGGCCGCGTTTGTCGGTCTATAAAAGTCTGCGCTTCATCTACGCGCAGATCATCGACGACGATCGCGGCGTGACGCTTGCGCAGGCGAATTCCATGGACGCCGACTTGAAGGCGAAGCTCTCGGGCGGAGCCGCGGGAATCGATGCCGCGAAGGTGGTCGGTGCGGCGGTCGCGGAACGCGCGAAAGCGAACGGCGTGGACAAAGTGGTCTTCGATCGTGGTGGGTACGTGTACCACGGCAAGGTCAAGGCGCTGGCCGACTCGGCCCGCGAGAACGGGCTTCAATTTTGAGGTCGGAGGCGAGCTGTGGCCAGGGAACGTGAGTTCGAGCGCGAAAGCGAGTTTTTCGAGCAGGTCGTCCACATCAACCGGGTGACCAAGGTCGTCAAGGGCGGTAAGAACTTCTCGTTCTCCGCTCTGGTGGTGATCGGCGACGGCAAGGGTCGGGTCGGGTACGGTGCGGGCAAGGCGAAAGAGGTCCCGGTTGCGATTCGCAAAGGGATCGAGATCGCCAAGCGTAATATGATCCAGGTGCCGACGCGGGGAACGACCATCCCGCACGAGACCTTGGGGGTCTACGGCGCGGGGCGTGTGCTGCTCAAGCCGGCTTCGGAAGGCACGGGCGTCATCGCCGGCGGGCCGGTGCGGGCGGTGATCGAGACCGCGGGCATCCAGGACATCTTGACCAAGTCGCTGGGCACGACCAATCCGCACAACGTGGTGAAAGCCACGTTCCATGCGCTGCTCAGCTTGCGTCAGCCCGAGGACGTCTTCCGGCTGCGCGGCATCGAGCCGCCGCAGGCGGGCATGCCGACGGTCAAATTGGTGCGAGGCTAGGGAGCGCGCAATGGCTGCAAAGTCTGCGAAAACTAAAACGGCTCCGGCGGAAACTCCGGTGGCCGAGACCAAGCGGCTGCGGATCCGTCAGATCCGCAGCACGATCAGCACGAAGCCAGGACACGAGGAGTCGGTCCGCGGGCTTGGACTTCGGCGCATGCATGACGTAGTCGAACGGCAGGACTCGCCGGCTCTGCGCGGCGTGTTGGCGAAGGTCGGCTATTTGCTCCAGGTGGAAGAGGTCTAGCCATGAAGCTGCACGCGATGTCCCCGGCGAAGGGGAGCAAGCACTCCAAGAAGCGGGTGGGCCGCGGCCCGGGATCCGGAATCGGCAAGACTTCGGGCAAGGGTGAAAAAGGCCAGCGCTCGCGAACCGGCTATCAGGGCCGTCTCGGATTCGAAGGCGGCCAGATGCCGCTCGTCCGGCGCGTGCCGAAGCGCGGGTTCACGAACATCTGGAAGA
>DATMZU010000655.1:0-2497 GCA_035607435.1 Thermoanaerobaculia bacterium
GCGGCGGGTTCCAATCCGCCGGAAGATCCGGCGGCGGCTCAGGCTTGGGTGACGGTGGTGATGGACGCTTCGGGCCGGTTCAGCGTCGGTTATGACGCCATCCAGCTCGACAGCGCCTGCGACGCCAGTCACGCGCTGATCGGCAACGCACCCTAAGCTTTCCAGATTCTTGGGAGCTGGAAACGGGCCGGGGGGCAACCCCCGGCCCGTTCTTTTAGTCGTAGATCCCGTCGGCAAACCAGTCGCCGGTCGTCCGGTCGCGGAACAAGCGGTAGACGCTGCCGCCGAACAGCTCGACGTCCCAGTACTCTCGATCGGCCGGGTCGTCGGTCCACCAGCCCTCCTCCAGAGCCCAGGGTCCGGCGGCGACCCGCACGCCGCCGCGGATCTCCATTCGGCGGGCGGCGTCCTCGCCGCCGTTCGTTACCACCGGGCGCACTTCGATCGGCCGGGTTGCCGGGCTCGATCCGTTTGCGGGGTCGTTCGGAGCCGGTCCCTCGGTGATCACTTCGAGCGGCAACGGCGGGCGGAGCGCCCGGACGCCGAGCAGTCCACGGCCCTGGCGCGCCGCTGCGCGGTCGAGGACCAGCGGCGGCGGGGGAGGGGCGAAGGCGACCAGCGCGGCGCGCTCCGGCCGGTGGCCGTCGCTCGGGCGCGGCGAGCCGACCCGCTCCGGGCCGAGCAGCGCGAACAGGCGGGCGAGGGTCGCCGCGAGGCGGTCGGGCGACAGGGCGGCCGGGCCGAGCAGCGAGAGTTGCGCCTCGCGCGGGCGGTCGGGATGGGCGCGGAAAAGGAAACCGATCACCGGTGCGCCGGGCGGGTTCGCTTCGAGGTCGAGCCGGATCAGCGATAGGAGCGTCTTGACGTCGCGGCTGGGTGCCGGCAGCTCGATCGACCGGCGGAGGTTTCCCTCCGGTTCGAGGGTCAGGTCGAGCTCCAGGCGCAGGCAGGCGAGCCCCGCGCCCTCCAGCCGTTTGGTGAGCCGTTCGAGCGCGGCCCGGCCGATGAAGAGAAAGGGCTCGATCGTCGCGAGCGGCCATTCGAGGCTCATCCCCTCTTCGAAACAGGGAGGCGGCTCGCGCGGCACCAGCGGACGCGGATCGAGCCCGCGGGCCACCGTATGCAGCTCGCTCCCCGAGCGGCCGAGGCGGCTCGCCACCTCCGCGGGAGGCAGGCGGGCGAAGTCGCCGATCGAGCGCACGCCCCAGCGTTCGAGCGTCGCCGAGAGATCGACCTCCGGCGCGAGGCGCGCGAGTGGCAGGGGCGCCAGAAACGCCGCCTCCTCGCCCGCCGGAACGATCACCGGCGAGCCGGGCAATCCCGCCGCGACGCGGGCGGCCAGCTTGCTCGACGCGATGCCCACCCGCGCGGGAAGCCCGGCGGCGTCGGCGGCCGCGGCCAGATCGCGTCCGAGCGCCCGCTCCAATCCGTCCGGTTCGGCGGTCGCGGGGGTCGCGGCATTGCGCAGCGAAACGGCCCGCGGCAGCCCGTCGAGATCGAGGAACACCGTGCCGTCGCCCGCGTTTTCCACCCGGGGCGAAAAGGCGTCGGCGACCTCGATCAGCGCCTCTTCCGCCGCCCGCTCCGAGGTCGCGTCGCGCGGGCGCACCGCGAGCTTGGGGCAGAGAGCGCGCGCCTGGGGGAGCGAAAGCCCCGGGCGCACGCCGGCCGCGCGCGCCGCCCGGGTGGCGGCGATCACCCGGGCGGCCTGGCCGTTGCCTTCGAGGATCGCGAGCGCCTCGCGGATCAGCTCGGGCTCGCTGCGCAACCGGGCGGCGAGCGGGAACAGCGGCACGGTGAGGCACGCGAGGCGGGTGCGGAGGGTTTCCACTTTGCGGCTCATGCCGAAACCGCGAGCCGGGGGCGCTCGAAGAATCGCGCCGGCCGGGCTTCGGACGCCGGGGGAAGGGGAGCCAGGCATTCCGCGCTCCGCCATGCGATCTCGGCGCTTTGCCCCGCCGAGCCGCCGCGCCGTTTTTCGAGCGCGAGCCGGCCGCCGAGACCGGCGAGCAGGACCGGCGAGGCGCCGGAGCGCAGCCAGCGCGCCGAGCCGCGGTCGAGCTCGACCACCGCGGTGGCCGACGTGCCGCTCGCCCGGTAGGGGGCGGAGACCAGGAGCGCCGCGC
The DNA here is from genome assembly GCA_035607435.1 of Thermoanaerobaculia bacterium. GTDB lineage: Bacteria > Acidobacteriota > Thermoanaerobaculia > Multivoradales > UBA5704 > DASYKS01. Next base: position 2,127 of record DATMZU010000655.1, read on the forward strand.
CGCGCGCCGCCGCCGCGCGCGCCAGGCGGAGCCAGCCCGCCTCGATGCCGCGCCCGCCGCGCACGGGCGGCAGGCCGAGATCGACCACCGCGAGGGAGAAGCCCGCGCCGAGTAGCATCTCGGTTGCCGCGAGCGCCTGCTCGACGGTGCGCGGGCGCACCCAGAGCAGGCGCGAGAGGTCGGCGCCCGCCGCCGCGGCGCGCGCCGGATCGAGGTGATCGCCGAGGTCGATCAACGCCGCCGCCTCGCCCGCGCGGGTTGCGGCGGCGAGGACTTCGAGCACCAGCGAGAAGCGGCCGCTCGACCGGCCACCGACGACTTCCACGAGCTCGCCGCGGGGCAGTCCGCCGTCGAGCAGGCGATCGAGGATC
>DATMZU010000699.1:0-3730 GCA_035607435.1 Thermoanaerobaculia bacterium
TGGGTCACCGCGAGCTCGCGGATCTTCGTCGCCTCCGCGGGCTTGATCGAGAGAACCACCCGGTCGCCGCTCTCCGCGGAATCCCAGAACGGCAGGTTCGCCCGAACTAGCTGGCCGAGCGCGTCTTTGCTCTCCGGGGTAAGTCCGGAGAACTGGAACGAGGTCGGGCTGAGACGCACCGGGGCCAAGGTCATGCCCTTTTCCTTGGCGTCGGTGGTCAGTCGCTGCATGTCGGAGTCGGAGTCGGCGCGCAGCGCGTCGTCCGTCTGGACCTGGAGCACCAGGTGCATGCCCCCCTGGAGGTCGAGCCCGAGCTTGATCTTCTTGTCGAGCGGATAGAAGAACCAGATCGACAGCGCCATGATGGCCCCGATCAGGATTCCTCGCGACAACAGATTCGACGACTTCATGCGTTGCTTCCTCCCTTGTCCTCGTCGGCTTCGAGGCCTGCGATCGCCGTCTTGGCGAAGCGGATGCGCACATTGTCGGCGACCTTGAGCGTGACCGAGCTGCCTTCGATCGCGTAGACCTCGCCGAAGATGCCGCTCGAAGTCACCACGCGATCACCCCGTTTCAGGGTCTCGATCGTCTGCTGCAAGGCCTTCTGCCGCTTGCGCATCGGCAAAATCAAAACGAGGTAAAAAATGACGAACATCGCGAGGTAAGGGACGAGCCCCCACGACGGATTTCGGGTCGGCTGGGCCTGCAAGGCCAGCCATAGACATGGACTCATCGCGTTCATCCTGACGGCTCCCGTCGGTCCGGCCGGGCCGGCACGTCGTTTCGCGGGGGTGGGAAGATCCGACGGGGTGGGCCCGCCGTTCGCCTTAAGGCTGGCTTTCGCTCGCGGTCCCTTCCACCGCCCGATTGGCAGGAGGGGGAACCAGGCTCGTCAGCGCACCGAGTTGGATAGCCTGCCGAAGGCGCCCCATAAAGTCAAGGTAAAACCGGACGTTGTGGAGGGTGGCGAGCACCAGCGCGGTGATCTCGCCGGCCCGGAACAGGTGATGGAGGAACGCCCGGGAGACCCGCGCGCAGGTCGGGCAGGCGCACTCCGGATCGAGCGGCCGGGGGTCGTCCGAATAGCGGGAATTCTTGATCTTGATCGGCCCGGCGGCCGAAAACAGGACGCCGTGGCGGCCGTTGCGGGCCGGCATCACGCAATCGAACAGGTCGACCCCCCAGCGGACCGCGTGGAGGATGTCGGCCGGCGTGCCGACCCCCATCAGGTAGCGCGGTTTTCCCTCCGGCAGGCAGGGGGCGGTCCACTCGACCGCGGCGCGGCGTTCAGCCTCGGGCTCGCCGACCGAGACGCCGCCGATCGCGCAGCCGTCGAAATCGAGCGCGGACAGATCCGCGGCCGCCCGCTCGCGCAGGTCGCGAAATCCACTTCCCTGGGCGATCCCGAACAGCCCGCCGGGGCCTCCCGGCCAAGCCTCGCGCGCCCGCCGCTCCCAGGCGAGGGTCCGGTTCCAGGCGCGCTCCGCGGCGTCATGCTCGACCGGATAGGGGGGGCACTCGTCGAGCACCATCGCGATATCGACCCCCATCCGGACCTGGGACGAGACCACGCTCTCGGGGGTGAACCGCACCGGCGAGCCGTCGAGATGGCTCTTGAAGGTGACGCCGTCGTCGTCGAGCTTGCGCAGGCCGCCGAGGCTCCAGACCTGAAACCCGCCGCTGTCGGTGAGGATCGGCCGGCGCCAGCCGGTGAAGGCGTGGATCCCGCCGAGCCGCTCGATGACGTCGATGCCGGGGCGCAGCGTCAGGTGGTAGAGGTTCGCCAGCTGGATCGACGCCCCGGCCTCTTCCAACAGCCGGGGCGGCACGCCCTTGACCGCGCCGAGGGTGCCCACCGGCATGAACGCCGGGGTGTCGATCGGCCCGTGCGGCGTTTCGAGCCGGCCGAGCCGCGCGCGGCCGTCGGTGGCGCGGACCGAGAAAGACAGCGTCATAAGCCCTGAAGCCCGAGCTAGTGGGGCTTCTCGGGGACCTTCTTGCCGCTGCGGTCGAGATCGATGACCTTGGCCTGGACGCCGGGCGGCAACTTGAGCACGAAACGCTCCCCCGGAATCGTCCCGTTCACCTTCAGGTCCTTCAAGTCGTACTGGGTCTTGTCGCCCTCGGCATCGACGTATTCGAGGTGCACCGGAAAGAACTTCTCGTCATCGATCCACAGGCTCATCGACTTCAGCCGCTTGGCGATCCGGGCGTAGCGCGGGGTCAGATCGAGCCGGAAGGGGGTGCCTTTCTTGGTCGAGGTGTGCAGCGACGCCGTGAAGTACTCCAGGAGCGATTTCATCGAGCCGCTCGCGCCGAGGTATTTGAACACCTGGGCGGAGTAGCGGCCGACTTTGATCGTCTCGGCCCGGTTCAGATCGCGATACCAGGTGGTCATGGTCTCGCCCAGAATGACCACCGAGATCGGGTTCGGGGTCGCGTACTCCCAGCGCACCTTGTCGGGCGCGGCATAGGAGAACGATCCGGTGGAGGTCTCCGGCGCGGCGAGCATCGAGCTTTCCTGGTGCTGGACGAACTTGGCTTCGAGGGTCTTCACCTTCGCCTGTTCGAGCTTGATCCGGTCGATCAGGGCTCCGAGCCGCTGCGCCGGTGGGGCGGTGCGGGGATCGGGCAAAGCGGCGGCGGCGGCGGCGGAAGTGGCGCCGATGGCGGAAAGTAACAAGAAGGTACAGAAGGCGCTGCGCATCGTAAGGGAGCCTTTCGCCGAGAGGGGCGGGATGTTACCCGTGCGCGCCAAAAGGAAGCAAGCCAGGGGCCAGGGGTCCCAGGGCGTTGCCCTGGGCTGAAGTAACGCGGCCCTTCAGGCCGCCAAATCCAAGACACCGCGTAACTTGCTTTTACGGCCTGAAGGGCCGTGTCACGTCAGCCCAGGCCATCGGCCTGGTAGGAAGAGGGTACGATACACTCCCTCTCGGCCTCAGGAGACCCTCCCATGACTCGATCGTTCGGTTCCGTTGTGCTCGTGCTCGCAGCCCTCGTCCTTCCCCTTCCCGCGGTCGCCCAGGAGCTGACCGAGGAATTCGGCTATGACCGCAAGGGGGACGATTACGACTCGTTTCGCGTCCCCGACGTCCAGCGGTGCCAAAGCGCCTGCCGCAAGGACAACCGGTGCCGCGCCTACACCTTCACCAACGAGGGCGTCTGCTACCTCAAGAGCCGGATCAATTCGAAGAAAGAGGCGATCGGCTCGGTGTCCGGGTACAAGCAGGATCCGGGGGAAGACGAGGGCTACGACGATCAGCATGGCGACCATGGCGACCACGGCGATCACGGCAACCACGGCGATCATGGCGGCGACCACGGGGATCACGGCGGGTATGGGAACCACGGCGATCACGGCCCCTCCGAGCTGACCGAAGAGCGGGGCTTCGATCGCAAGGGGAACGACTACGACTCGTTCCGCTCGCGCAGCGTCTGGGATTGCAAGCGCGCCTGCGCCCGGGCGGATCGTTGCCGGGCCTACACCTTCGACACCCGCGCCGAGGTCTGCTACTTGAAGTCGCGGATCAACTCGAAGAAGTACGACTCCCGGATGATCACCGGCTACAAAGAGGATTACGGGGACGACGAAGATCACGGCGGGGGGTATGACGACGACGGAGTCCGCCTGACCGAAGAGCGCGGCTACGACCGGCGCGGCGCCGACTTTCGGCGCTTCGACGCCTATTCGGTCGATCGATGCAAGAACGCCTGCGCCGAAGACGACCGC
>DATMZU010000701.1:0-2186 GCA_035607435.1 Thermoanaerobaculia bacterium
CACTCCGCGGGCGGTTTTCATTACCCCGTCGATCATCCGTCCTTCGAGGCGTCGCGCGGTCAGTTTGCGGGTGAGCCCCGAGCCGCTGGCGATCAGGGTGGCCGGGTCGAGCGGCGTTCCTTCGAGCTCGATCTCGCGCGCCGAAGCCTCTTGCGGCGGCGTCAACATGCCCAAGGTCTTCCCCGAGAAATCGACCCGTGCGCCGCCGGGCTGATCGCTGTGGCCGGCGAGCGAGCCGGAGACGTCGAGCACGGCGCGGATGAACACGGCGCTCCGCTCGTCGGGACCCAGGAAGGTGTTGATGATCTGTGCCTTCATCCGGTCGCCGCCGCGCTGGAGCTGCACCCTTCCTTCGGAGCGCAAGCGCCGGCTGTTCCGCTCGTACACGACGCGGTCGGCGCGCAGGGCGACCGCCGGAACGACGCCAGGAACGCTGTGCAGCTCGACGTTGCCGACCAGGATGTACATCTCCCGTTCGAGGTGGATGCGCAGCAGATCGGAACGCACCTTGTATTGGGCGCCCCCGGGGGCGCCATACCCGATGTCCACCGGCTCGACGCTCGCGAGGATCTTGCCGCGATCCTGAAGCAGCAGGACCGGCGTCCGGAGCGTCAGCCCTTCGGGACCGCGCAGCCGGACGTCCCCTTCGAGCCGCCCTTCGTTTTGCAGCCGGTTGAAGCTCGCGGTCTGGCTTTCGACCTCGAAGGCCCGCCCCAGCTTGTCGTACAGGGTGAGCCCCACCTTATCTAGATAGATGGTGTCCTGCCGGTCGGCTTTGACGCTCTCGCCGCGGATGCGGAACAGCGGTTTTTCCCCTTCGGTGAAGGTGTAGTCGAAGTCTTCGCCGATCAACGCCAGGTTCTCGGTCTTGTCGGGGAGCGCTGTTCCCGTCCGCGGCTTCGGTTTCGCCGCCTCCTGTCCCGCCCGGCCGAACCAGAACAATCCCGCCAGGGCGACCACGCCGAAGACGAGCAGTACCAGGAGGACCCGGCGAATCCAGGCCACGGGGGATCTAAGCTTCGCCATGCAAGGATCATTCTACGTGTTGGCACACCAATTGAAAGGGCTTGACTTCTGACCCTTCGAACCGCTACCCATTCGACGCCTCCGGCCGGGCGTCGATCAGGCGCATCACGGGCGCCCCCAGGAATCGATCGAAATCGAGCGTTCCGAGCACTTCGAACCGGCCCGTCAGATCCTCCGCGCGCGGCTGCCAGCCCCAGCCCACCAGGTTCAGAGATCCGCCATCGAGTCCGCGGGCGCGGGCGGAGAGGTGATCCGCGCCGAAGTAGCGTGGGGGACCCGCCGGCTCCAACGGCCCGACCCGCACCACCGGCTGGGGATTCCCCTGGCCGAACGGCGCGAGACGCGCCAGGGCATCGAGCCAGGCGAGATCGATTTCCTTCGGCGCCGCTTCCAGCTCGTAACGGTGGCTCCGCACCAACAGCTCGGGCGCGAACCCGCCGGCCGCCGCCTCTTCCCACTCGTCGCGAAGGGCGGACAGGCCCCCGAGATCGGCCGACAGGCCGAGCGCCTGGGCATGGCCGCCGAAGCGGATCAGCCGTTCTTTCCATGGGGCCAGGAATCCGTGAAGCTCGATCCCGGGAACGCTCCGCCCCGAGCCGGTCGCCGTCTCCCCCTCGACCGCGAGCAGCAACGTCGGCCGATTCCAGATCCGGGCGATCCGGCCGGCGGCGATGCCGACCACGCCGCGGTGCCACTCCGGGCTCCAGAGGGTGAAGATCGCCGGAGGCTCCCCCAGCCGCTCCACCCGCTCCTGCGCCAGGGCCTGCGCCTGCTCGACGACCTGCGCTTCTTCCCTTTGGCGTTCGCGATTCCACCCGTCGAGCTGCACGGCCAATTCGCTCGCGCGTTTCTCGTCGCGCGACATCAGGATCTCCAGCGCCGGATCCGCTTCGGCCAGCCGGCCGGCGGCGTTCAGTCGCGGCCCGATGCGGAATCCGATGTCCGAGGCCGAATAGGGCGTCTTCATTCCGGCCTGTCGGATCAGCGCCTTCAGGCCCGGTGAGCGCGAGGATTCGAGCGCCTTCAAACCCAGCGCCGCGATCACCCGATTCTCGCCGCGGAGCGGCACCAGATCGGCGATCGTACCGAGGCAGGCAATCCGCAGCAGCGCCTCGGTCGGCAGCGCGCGCCCGAGCCTTTCGCCCAGGGCGAGCGACAGC